>JBKPNW010000078.1:0-24778 GCA_046732815.1 Actinomycetota bacterium
GCTCGATGGATGGGGTTACGATCGGCGGCGGCACGATTCTCGACCCCCTGGCGACCGGCCGTCGCCCCGATCCCTCCTGGCTCGAAGCCCTCGAAAGCGGCGACGCGGCGAAGGCCGTCCCCCTCGCGCTGGCCAGGCAACCCACCCAGGGCATGACCACAGAGAAACTCTCGCTCGTCCTCGGACTCTCCCCAGATGAAGTGTCTCGCGCGGTAGAGACCGACGCCGCAATAGAGACCGTGGGTGGGATCCACGTCGCCGCCAGCGAAGCCGCGGGGGCGAGAGAGCGGCTTCTCACATCCCTCGAACGTCGGTCCACCGAACGTGCCGAAAGCCCCGAGCTCACCGTCGCCGAGGCCCGCACGGCGACCGGCCTTTCGACCCCTCTCGCCGATGCCCTGCTCGCGGACGCAACCTTCACAGCGATCCGGGTGACCGACACGGGCGTCAGCCTGCCGCAGGCGGACCAGGTGCCTCCCGAGCTGGAGCGTGAGGCCGAGCGATTACACGAGGACTTGCAAGCCGCCGGTACGGAACCTCCCGCGGCAGAGCCCACGCCCGCGATGCGTCTGCTCGCCAGACGCGGAGATGCCGTAGACCTGGGAGGCTCGCTCTACGCCTCGCGAGAGGCCGCCGAGGCAGTGTTGGAGCGAATAAAGTCCATCTGCAGGGAGAGGGGTGAGATCTCCCTGGCCGGACTCCGCGACAGCCTCGGCACGAGCCGCAAGTACGCCCAGGCCTGGCTCGAGTACGCGGACGCCACGGGCGTCACCAGCCGCACGGGCGACGTAAGAGTCCTCACCCGCCGCTACAGGCAGCCCATATAATACACTCAGAGCCGAACCAGGAATGCGTGGGCCTGGTGGCCCGGCCGGTCTTCAAAACCGGTTTGCGACCGCGATGCGGCCGTGGCGGTTCGATTCCCCCGCATTCCGCGACAAAAGCTAGTCAGCACGCTCAGCCCTTCGGGCTTCGCTTGTCAGCACGGCGGCTTTGCCGCCTTGTCAGCGAGTCAGCCAGGACTCGCGCAAGCGAAAGCTGAAACGCTGACAAGCGAGGGCCTGTAAGGCCCGAAGCGTGCTGACTTGCTGACTAGCTGCCGACCGAAGGGAGGCATCATGAACTTCTCGCACCTCGACAGCGAGGGCGCGGCCAGGATGGTCGACGTGGGGGAGAAGGCGGTGGTGCGGCGCACCGCCGTCGCCGGGGGTTTCGTGCACATGGCTCCGGCGACGATCGAGCTGCTGAGGAACACGGCGTTGCCCAAGGGCGATGCGCTGAACACGGCCAGGATCGCCGGCGTTTTGGCGGCCAAGAAGACGCCCGAGCTCATACCCCTGTGCCACGGTTTGAACCTGACCTCCGTGGACGTGGAGTTCGAGGTCGGCCACGATCGTGTGTCGATCACCGCGAAGGCCCGCGCGAGTGACCGCACGGGCGTCGAGATGGAGGCCCTCGCCGCCGTGAGCGTGGCCGCGCTGACCATCTACGACATGTGCAAGGCCGTCGATAAGGGCATGGTGATCGGCGAGATCAGATTGCTGGAGAAGACCAGGGAATCGGCCGGTTCGTGAAGGCTCGTACGGCGCCCTATGACGGTGCATGCAACACTTTGCCAGACAACGATCCCCGTGCGTGGTTATGCTAGACTTTCAGGCTGATCCACGGCTCGTTCGCTAGGTGAGGAGCAGAGATCCAGGGCGAAACCACCGTTCTTTATCCCATATTTCTGAACCTCTCCGGCAGGCGTTGCGTGGTAGTCGGGGGCGGGGCCGTGGCGACCAGGAAGGTCGGAAAGCTGTTGCAAGCCGGGGCCGAGGTCCTCGTGGTCGCCCCGGAAATCCGTCCGGAGCTTCTGGAGATGGGCGCCGAGATCCAGAGCCGCCCCTACGAGTACGGTGACCTCGAGGGCGCGGAGCTGGCGTTCGCGGCGACGGACTCACGGGAGGTCAACGCGGCGGTCGCGGGGGAGGCGAAGGAGCGTGGGATCCCCATCAACGTCGCCGACCGTCCTACGGAAGGAAGTTTCACCGTGCCATCGACGTTGCGGAGGGGTGCTCTGCAGGTCGCTGTCTCGACCGGCGGCGCGTCGCCCACGCTGGCGCGGCGGATCAGGAGCGGGCTGGAGGAGGGTTTCGGGCCGGAGTGGGCCGGACTCGTGGAGGAGTTCGACGCGGCCCGCCGCAGCGGTGAGGCACCGGGCGAGGTTCTCGAAGAGGAGGTGAGCCGGTGCTTGTCGCGGTTGCGGGGATGAGCCACCGCTCGGCGCCGGTGGAGGTACGCGAGCGCGTCGCGTTCCCGCCTTGCGTCGGCAGGAGCTTCCTGAGGCGCCTCAAAGACGAGGGTGTCGTCTCCGAGGCCGTGCTGCTCTCGACCTGCAACAGAACCGAGATCTACGCCGTCGTCGAGGACGAGGGCGCGAGGGGACGGGTGCTCGATCTGCTTGCGGAAGACAGGGGCGTTGGGCGGGCGTCGCTGGAGCAGGACACGTACTGGCTCACCGACGCAGAAGCCGTGCGGCACCTCTACAGGGTCGCCTCCTCGCTCGATTCGATGGTCGTCGGAGAGGGTCAGATCCTCGGGCAGGTCCGCGAGGCGTACAGGGCCGCGACCGAAGAGCATTGTGCGGGCCAGATCCTCAACCGGCTCTTCCACACGTCGCTCCGGGTCGGCAAGAGGGTCCACTCCGAGACGGGGATAGGAGATAGCTCCCTCTCCGTGCCGCGGGTCGCCGTCAAGCTCGCCGAGGAGGTCTTCGGGGTGCTCGCAGGGAGGCGCGCCCTGGTCCTCGGCGCGGGCGACATGAGCGAGCTCGTGGTCAAGCACCTCAAGGATAGGGGCGTTACAGACCTACTCATCGCCAACCGTACCGCCGAACGCGCGGAACTGCTCGCGCGGCGGGTGGGGGGCAGGGCGGTCCCGTTCGACGCTCTTGCGGCCGAGCTACCCGAGGTCGACGTCGTCGTGAGCTCCACCGGCTCCGGCGACTGGGTCGTACGGAGCGAGACGGTCGCCGGGGCGCTCGCGCGCAGGAGCGAGCCTCTATTCTTTATAGACATCGCGGTGCCCAGAGATGTGGACCCTGTGGTCCAGACTCTGGGGAGCGTCTACCTCTACGACATCGACGACCTCCAGGCCGTCGTCGAGCGCAACGCGGAGGGTCGCCAGGAGGCGGCCGAGGAGGGGGAGGCCATGATCTCTCCCGCCGTCCTCGAGTTCACGGGTTGGCTCTCGACTCTGCACGTTGTGCCGCTCATACAGGAGCTTCGCGATGGGGCCGAGCAGATTCGCCGTCACGAGCTCGCCCGCGCCCTGAGGAGGATGGAGCTCTCGCCCGAGGAGGAGGAGGACGTCGAGCGCATGAGCCACTCCCTCGTAAACAAGCTTCTCCACGGTCCGATCCAGGAGATAAAGGCCAGGGCTGAGGCCGGTTCTCCCCTCGAGAGCTCCGAGGTCCGTCGGAGCCTAATGGCCCTGGACGGCCTCGACGTAGAGCTGCACCGCCCGCGCCGCGAGTCTTCGTGACCAACGAACACTCCGTTATCCTCGGCACCCGGGGCTCGAAGCTCGCCCTCGTCCAGGCCGAAGACTGTGCTGCGCGCCTGCGCAGCGCCGGTGTCGCGGTAGAGATCCGCGTTATCAGGACGACCAGCGAGCACCTTCCTGACACGCCTCTTGCCGTAATCGACCAGCGCGACGTCTTTACCCGCCAGCTCGACGAGGCCCTCCTTTCTGGCGAGATAGACCTCGCCATCCACTCCTTGAAAGACGTGCCCACGGAGCCACCCGCGTGGGTTGCGCTCGCGGCCGTAACCCGTCGCCGTGATCCCTCTGATGTGCTCGTCTCGGACAGGCGATTTACCTTAGACAGCCTGCCACAGGGGGCCGTCGTGGCCACATCCAGCCTGCGGCGAAGGGCGCAGCTCCTGTATCACAGGCCGGATCTGGAGGTGGTTGGTATCAGGGGCAACGTGGATACGCGGGTGCGCAAGATGCGCGAGGGCGCGGCCGATGCTGTCGTGCTGGCCCGCGTCGGCCTCGAACGCCTCGGCCTCGACAACCCCCACACCATCATCCCCACCGACGTGGTGCTCCCCGCCGTCGGGCAGGGTGCCCTGGCCGCCACGACGCTGCACGATCATCCCCTTCGCGGCCTCATCAGGGAGACGCTGAGCCACGCACCGACCGAGAGGGAGGTGCTGGCCGAGCGGGCCATGCTCCGCGCGCTCGAAGGCGGCTGCCGGGTGCCCGTTGGGGCGAGCAGCGCCGTGAGGGGGAGTACGGTAAGGCTCCGTGGCATCGTCATCTCTTTGGATGGAGCATTGGTGTACCGTGGACAGGCCGAGGGCGAGGAGCCCGAGGAGGTGGGTGAGACGCTGGCGTCCGACCTCCTGGAGCAGGGGGCGGCGATGGTGCTGAGCGAGGTAAGAGAGGTGAGGCGCTAGGTGATCCACCCCGGTCGCCCTCCTGCCCCTCCACCGGGCACAAGGTGCGCGGATGTTCGCTAAGGCTATCGTCCGGGGTGTTCCGGCGACGATCAGCGCGGGCATAACCACCGCGGATCTGGGGAAACCAGACGCCGAGATGGCCGACGAGCAACACCAGCGTTACGTTGCTGCGCTCGAGGGGTGCGGCCTCGAGGTGACCGTGCTCGACGCGGGCGAACGTTACCCTGACTCGGCCTTCGTCGAGGATACGGCGGTCGTGACCGACCGGTGCGCGATCGTCACCAACCCGGGGGCGGAGCAGAGGAGGGGGGAGGTCCGTGAGGTCGAGAAGGCGTTGATAGGTCTCTACGGTGACGTCGAACGCATCACAGACCCTGGTACCGTGGACGGGGGAGATGTGCTGCAGGTCGGGGCTCATTTCTACGTCGGCCGGACAAAGAGAACGAACAGGGAGGGCGCCGAACAGCTTTCGGCGATCTTACGAAGGTACGGTCATGGGGTCACCTTCGTCGGATTGCGCCGGTTCTTGCACCTGAAGACCGGGGTCGCCTATCTAGGGGGCGACCACCTCGTGGTAGCGGGTGAGCTGGCGGAGGAAGACGCGTTTCGAGGGTTCGACAAGATCGTCGTGCCCCCCGAAGAGGAGTACGGCGCGAACTGCATCAGAGTCAACGACCGGGTCCTCGTAGCCGCGGGCTTCGATACGGTGAAGCACGGCATCGCCGAACGGGGGTATGAGATCACCGAGCTAGAGATGTCCGAGTTTCAAAAGGTGGACGGTGGGTTGAGCTGCCTCTCGCTGCGCTTGCCGGTGGTGGAGCCTTGATCTACCTGGTCGGTAGCGGACCGGGAGACCCCGGTCTCTTTACGGTCAAGGGCGTTCGGTGCATGAAAGAAGCCGACGCCATTGTCTACGACAGGCTCGCCCCCGAGGCGTTGCTCGGGTACGCAAGGCCCGAAGCCGAGAAGATCTACGTCGGCAAGAAGCCCGGCAATCCAACGATGTCCCAGGAGGAGATAGACGCCCTCCTCGTAGACCTTGGCCGCGCCGGGAAGACGGTCGTGCGCCTCAAGGGCGGCGACCCTTACATCTTCGGTCGTGGCGGGGAGGAGGCGCTCGCCCTGAAAGAGGCCGGAATACCCTTCGAGGTCGTCCCCGGCGTGACGAGCGGCGTTGCCGCCCCCGCATACGCCGGAATTCCCGTCACCCACAGGAATGTCTCGACCAGCGTCGCGTTCGTTACGGGACACGAGGACCCGTCGAAAGGCGGCACTGACGTGGACTGGGGCAAGCTCGCCAACGCCGCCGAGACACTCGTCCTGTACATGGGCGTGGGCCGCCTGGAGGAGATCTCAAGAGGCCTCGTCGCGGCCGGGAGGAGCCCGGATACTCTCGTGGCCTGCGTCAGGTGGGGCACCGTACCGGAACAAAGGACCGTCACGGGAACACTCGAGGATATCGCAGATCGGGTCGCCGAGGCAGGCTTGAAGCCGCCGGCGATCATCGTCATAGGAGAGGTCGTCGCCCTGCGCGAGAGCGGGCTAGACTGGTACGAGAGGCGCCCGCTTTTCGGGCGTCGGGTGGTGGTCACGCGGGCGAGGACTCAGGCGGGTGGGCTCTCCGCCGAACTGGAGAGACTCGGGGCCGAGGTTTACGAGTTTCCGACGATAGAGATAGCTCCTCCTGAGGATTTCGGACCGCTCGACGCGGCGATCCGTGAGCTGGACTCGTTCGGACTCATCGTCTTTACGAGCGTGAACGGCGTCGAGGCGTTCCTGGAACGTTTGGGACACCAGGGGCTCGACCTTCGGGCCGTGCCCCGGGAAGCGAAGGTCGCCGCCATCGGCCCGGCGACCGCTGAACGGGTAGGACGGGCCGGGTTGCGGGTCGACGTGGTCCCCGAAGAGTACAGGGCCGAGGGCCTCATCGAAGCCCTGGACCCCGGTCAGCTCGCAGGAGAACGCGTCCTGATCCCACGCGCGAAGGTGGCGCGGGAGATCTTACCTGTCAGGCTCAGGGAGGCTGGGGCCGAGGTGGTCGTCCCCCCTGCCTACGAGTCGGTTTCCTCTGCTAAAGGCAAAGAGGAGTTGTCCCTGCGCCTGAGATCGGACGAGATAGACTGCGTTACCTTCACCGCCAGCTCCACCGTGGAGAACTTCGTAGGGGCGTTCGGCGCCGAGGAGGCGGCGCGGCTCCTGGCGGGGACGAGGGTCGCGTGCATCGGTCCGATCACGGCCGACACAGCCCGCAAATGCGGCCTCAGGGTCGACGCCGAGGCGGACGAGTACACTATCCTGGGGCTGGTCGAGGCGGTCACGGACCTCCTCACCGCAGATCCGGCGAAGAAGGGTGATTGACATGGCGTTCCCGCAGCAAAGACTCAGAAGAACCAGGCGTACCGCGGGCCTGCGCGGGCTCGTGCGCGAGACTCGGCTCTCGCCGCAAGACTTCGTCTACCCGATCTTCGTGACGGCGGGGGAGGATGTCAGGAACCCCATCGCCTCGATGCCGGGCATCTTCCAGCTCTCGATAAATCACGCGGTTAGCGAGGCAGAACGGGCGCACGATCTCGGCATCCCGGCCGTCCTCCTTTTCGGGATTCCCGACCAGAAAGACGAGGCGGCCTCCGGGGCCTACGACCCCGAGGGTATCGTCCAGCTCGCCACCAGGGCTATCAAGGAAGCGGCGCCGGATCTCCTGGTCGTCACCGACGTGTGCCTGTGCGAGTACATGAGTCACGGCCATTGCGGGGTCGTGGAGAAGGAGACCGGAGAGGTGCTCAACGACGTAAGCCTCGAGCTTCTGGCCCGCACCGCCGCATCCCAGGCCGAGGCCGGGGCCGACATAGTCGCGCCTTCAGACATGATGGACGGGCGCGTCGCGGCGATCCGTTCCGAGCTCGACCACGAGGGCTTCGAGAACACCCCGATCATGGCGTACGCCGCCAAGTATGCCTCAGCCTTCTACGGCCCGTTCCGCGAGGCTGCCGAGAGCGCTCCGCAGTTCGGAGACCGGCGTAGCTATCAGATGGATCCTGCCAACGCCCGCGAGGCGCTCGTCGAGACGGACCTCGACGTCGAAGAAGGCGCCGACATCGTGATGGTCAAACCCGCCCTGCCTTACTTGGACGTGCTGCGCCGCGTCAGAGAGACGACCGACCTTCCCCTCGCCGCCTACAACGTGAGCGGGGAGTACACCATGGTCAAGGCCGCCGCCCAGAACGGATGGCTCGACGAAAAGCGGGCCGTCCTCGAAGCCCTGACAGGAATCAAACGCGCCGGCGCGGACATAATCATCACCTACCACGCCCCCGACACGGCCCGCTGGTTGTCCGGGTGACGTACGGAATCGTCCGTACGGGCGATTTCTCATAGGCGTATACTTGTGAGGGCGCTTCGCGAAGCGCCCCTACATACCCCTGGGCGCCGCCCCGTGTCACACGGCGCAACCTCGGCCCATCCACCCGACCTGGACAGGCTTACCTTCTTCCACGAGCACCGGAACCGTCCTCTTGCCGCCCGTTAATTCGAGCATCCGCATCCGGGCTTCCTGATCCTGCTCGACGTCGTACTCGACGAAATCTACCCCGCGCCACGCCAGGTCCTCACGGGCCTCCTCGCTGTAGGGACAGCCCGCCGTCGTGTAAAGCTCTATCGGCTTGCCCATGTACCCTCCTCGTTACACCTACGCCCACCGATTCTATCTCCCGAAGGTGATCGTACGGAATCCGTGCAGAAACCTCCGCAGTTTTGGAAGCTGCGTGAGGACAACTCCTACCCTTTGCCCTTAGCACGTCCGTCATTCCCGCTCTCCCCTCATCCGTCATTCCCGCGAAAGCGGGACTCCACCGCGGCAGGCGCTCCGTGCCTCCGACCGTAAGCGGTCTACCCGCCTACGTTTCGACATGATTGTGCTCCCGAGGGTCATAAGCTACGATGGAGGAGGGATCGGGAAGACGGCCTCTGTGCGCCGTGAGGAGTGGATGCTTGCACGAACTCGCTATAGCAGAGTCGGTGGTCACAATCGCCAGCCGCCAGGCTGACGGGCGGCGGGTTACGAAGGTGCAGATGAAGGTAGGCTACCTGCGCCAGGTAGTGCCTTCGGCCCTGGCATTCGGTTTCGGGCTCCTGGCGGAAGGGACGCCGGTCGAAGGCGCCGAGCTGGAGATGGAGCAGATACCCGCCGTAGGAAGATGCCGCTTGTGCGGGGTGGAGAGTCGCCTGGGTAGCTTCCCTCTGCAGTGCGAGAATTGCGCAGGCTTCGACCTGGAGATCCTCGAGGGAGAAGAGCTTATGGTCGAATCACTCGAACTGGAGGAAGCGTAGGGATGCACCGTACGGCCGTCAAGAAAGTGGTCCAGGAGAACGTCCTTGATGCCAACGCCACGCTAGCCAGGGCCAACAGGGATATGCTCGACAGAACAGGGACATATACGATCAACATGATGAGCTCCCCAGGGGCGGGAAAGACGGCGCTGCTCGAACGTACGTTCGAGCGGTTGCGGGGCGAGCTTCGTCTTGGCGTCCTCGAGGGTGATGTGCAGACCACCCTGGACGCCGACAGGCTGGCACGTTTTCACATCCCCCTTGTGCAGGTGAATACCGACCCCGGTTTCGGCGGCGAGTGCCACCTTGACGCCAACATGGTCCGCTCCGGCCTCGGCGAGCTCCCCCTAGATGACATAGACATACTCG
Organism: Actinomycetota bacterium; assembly: GCA_046732815.1. Taxonomy (GTDB): domain Bacteria; phylum Actinomycetota; class Rubrobacteria; order Rubrobacterales; family Rubrobacteraceae; genus Rubrobacter_D. Next base: position 9,144 of record JBKPNW010000078.1, read on the forward strand.
TCATCGAGAACGTGGGCAATCTGGTGTGTCCCGCCGAGTTCAGGGTGGGGGAGGACGTCAGGGTCATGGTCTACTCCGTCACCGAAGGAGAGGAGAAGCCGCTAAAGTACCCGCTCATGTTCCGCTCCGCCGACCTGGTACTGGTCAACAAGGTGGATCTCTTGGAGCATCTGGACTTCGATCTGGAGCAGTTTCTCGGGAACCTCGACGCGGTCAACCCGGGTGTCAGGACGGTCCTCACCAGCGCGCGGACCGGCCGGGGCGTCGAGGAGTGGTGCGACTGGCTCGGACAGCGCATTCCCGAACGACCACGGGGCTGAGAAAAACGCTCGGCGAGAGGGTCGAGAGATTTCGTGGGAGACGGGTCTGATCCGCGTTGAACGCGGTTTCGTATGCTGTTACGATACCGGGAACTAGCTTGCGTGGGGCAAGGGAGTCCATCTAGAGAACAACCACGAATCGCGGGGAAGCGGGCATTTCCTAGACGCTTACACGTGGGGAAATGGGCGAAGTGGAAAGGAGGAGTGGCCGGTGACCGAGACTCAGAGCACGGCTAGCGGGGTGGAGGAGGTTCACATACTGTGGATCTCGGAGGGTTTGAGTTGTGACGGCGACTCTGTCTCCATCACGGCGGCGACGCTGCCGAGCATCGAGGATGTGGTGCTGGGCAATATCCCGGGACTCCCGAAGGTGCATCTGCACAACAAGGTCCTCGCTTACGAGAACGGGGACGAGTACATGCAGGCCTTCTACCAGGCCAAGAACGACGAGCTCGACGCCCCGTTCGTGCTGGTGATCGAGGGCTCCATCCCCAACGAGAACGTCAGCGGGGACGGATACTGGACCTCGCTCGGGTTCGACCACTCTACGGGGCAACCGATCACGCTGAACCAGTGGATCGATTGGCTGGCTCCGAAAGCCTGGGCCGTGGTCGCCGCCGGAACCTGCGCGACCTACGGCGGAATCCACGCGATGGCCGGCAACCCGACCGGGGCCATGGGCCTCGCGGACTACCTCGGGTGGGACTTCAGGGCGCAGTCGGGAGCCCCGATAGTGAACGTGCCGGGTTGCCCGGTTCAGCCGGACAACTTCATGGAGACCGTCACGTGGCTGCTCTACCAGGCGGCGGGGCTCTCACCCATGATCCCGCTCGACGACCAGCTCAGGCCGACGTGGCTGTTCGGGAAGACGGTGCATGAGGGGTGCGACAGGGCCGGCTACTACGAGCAGGGCGACTTCGCGCTGGACTACAACTCGCCCAAGTGCATCGTGAAGCTCGGCTGCTGGGGACCCGTGGTCAACTGCAACGTGACCAAGCGGGGCTGGATGGACGGGCTGGGGGGGTGCCCGAACGTGGGCGGCATCTGCATCGGCTGCACGATGCCTGGCTTCCCGGACAAGTTCATGCCGTTCATGGACGAGCCGCCGGGCGGCAAGGTCTCCTCGGCCCTGATGAAGCCCTACGCGACGGTAATCCGCAAGCTGCGCGCCATGACCAACGATACGATCAACAAGGAACCCAGGTGGCGCCACAACCGCGAGGAACTCACCACCGGCTACAACCCGCGTTGGCGCGCGTAAAGGAGGGATAAGCGTTGGCTATCCGAGAGGAAGTTACGCCAGAAGCCAGAAACTTGGTGGACATGGCGTGGGACCCCATCACGCGCATCGTCGGCAACCTCGGGATCTACACGAAAATAGACTTCGACAACCGTGAAGTGGTGGAGTGTAAGAGCACCTCCTCGCTGTTCCGGGGCTACAGCGTGTTCATGAAGGGCAAGGACCCGCGCGACGCACACTTCATCACCAGCCGCATCTGCGGCATCTGCGGCGACAACCACGCCGTCTGCTCAGTCTACGCCCAGAACATGGCCTACGGGGTGAAGACGCCGCACCTGGGCGAGTGGATCATGAACCTGGGCGAAGCTGCTGAGTTCATGTTCGACCACACCATCTACCAGGATAACCTCCTGTTCGTGGACTACTGCGAGCAAATGGTCCGCGAGACGAACCCGAGCTGGTTGGAGAGGGCGGAGACGACCGAGGCTCCCAACGCCAACATCCACGGCTTCCGCACCATTGCAGACATCATGCGCTCCCTGAACCCGTTCTCCGGCGCTACCTACGTGGAAGCGTTGCAGATGAGCCGGATCACCCGCGAGATGTTCTGCCTGATGGAGGGACGTCACGTCCACCCGTCCACGATCTACCCCGGCGGCGTGGGAACCGTGCCCACCCCACAGCTCTTCACGGACTACCTGGTCCGCCTCATGCGGTGTATGGACTGGGTGAAGAAGATAGTCCCGATCAGCGACGACCTCTTCGACTTCTTCTACGACATCACCGACGGCGAGTACGGGAAGGTCGGCCACCGGCGCACCCTGCTCGGTTGCTGGGGCGCCTTCCAGAACCCGGACGTGGTGGACTACAGCTACCGCCACATGAACGACGCGGGCAACGGCTCGTTCGTGACGCCAGGGATCGTGGTCGACGGCGAACTGGTCACGACGAACCTGGTGGACATAAACCTGGGTCTTCGTATCCTGCTCGGCTCCTCCTTCTACGACGACTGGGACCAGGAGGAGCCCTTCGTTACCCGCGACCCGCTGGGTAACCCGGTGGACCAGCGGCACCCCTGGAACCAGACCACCCTGCCCAAGCCCCAGAAGCGGGATTTCGACAACAACTACAGCTGGGTGATGAGCCCGCGCTGGCTGGATGAGCGCACCGGGGACCACCTCGCGCTCGATACCGGCGGCGGGCCGCTGGCCAGGTTGTGGGCCACGGCTCTGGCCGGGCTCGTTGATACCGGCTACGTCAAGGCCACGGGTAACAGCGTGGAGATCAACCTGCCAGCGACCTCCACCATGCCCGAGACGAGCTTCGAGTGGAAGATACCGGAGCAGGGGTCCAACACCCTGGAGCGGGGCCGGGCGCGGGGCTACTTCATAGCCTACTCCGCTGCCCAGGCAGTCTACTTCGTGGAGAAGGCCCTCGAGCTCGTGCGCGCGGGAGACACGAAGGTCTTCCAGGAGTTCGAGGTGCCTGACGAGGCCATAGGCTGCGGCTTCCACGAGGCGGTGCGCGGGGTGCTCTCGCACCACATGGTCATCCGGGACGGCAAGATCGCCAACTACCATCCCTACCCGCCGACGCCTTGGAACGGGTCTCCCACCGACTCTTACGGCACTCCCGGTCCCTACGAGGACGCGGTGCAGAATACCCCGATCTTCGAGGAGAACGGCCCCGATAACTTCAAGGGCATCGACATCATGCGCTCGGTGCGCAGCTTCGACCCGTGCCTGCCGTGCGGCGTACATATGTACCTCGGCAATGGCAAGACGCTCCAGAAGCTGCACTCCCCGACCATGGGCTTCGAGCCGGCGGGGTAGGGTCGCTTCGCTCCAGGGAGTGGGGAGTAGGGAAGGAGTAAACCCTACTACCCACTCCCGGGAGCGAGCGCTCCCCACACCCAGTATTAACGAAAGGGGATGGATGCTTCTAGACGACCAGGAAGTGCGAGAGCGCGTCGGCAGGATAGAGACGTTGCTGGAGGAGATCGAATCCTTCGAAGACCCCGAAGCCAGGGCCAAGACGGCGGAGATGGTGCAGACCCTCCTTGAGCTGTACGGCGAAGGGCTGGGGCGCATCGTGGAGAGCGTCGGCCGCCTGGGCGGTGAGGATCTGAAGGACGAGCTCCTCGGCGACGAGCTGGTCTCACACCTCCTGCTCCTTCACGGTCTGCACCCTGTCGACGTGGAGACGCGGGTGCTCGGGGCCCTGGATGAAGTGCGTCCTTACCTCGAATCCCACGGCGGGAACGTACAGTTTTTGGGCATAGGGGACGGTGTGGCCCGCGTGCGGCTGGAAGGAAGCTGCGACGGATGCCCGTCCTCCACCATGACGCTCAAGCTCGCGATAGAGGAGGCCGTCCAGAAAGCGGCACCGGAGCTGGAAGGCGTGGAGGCCGAAGGCGTGGCCGAACCGCCGCCCCAGCCGACGATGGCGTTCGTGGCCGCCCCGACGCTGCGCAAAAAGAAAGTGAAACCGCCGGAGGAGAATGGGGCCTCGTCCTGGACAACGGTCGGCGAGTTGGACCTGCCTGGCGGCAGGATGCTGGCGAGGAAGGTCTCCGGCGAGCCGGTCCTGTTCTTGAAACTGGCGGGCAACCTCTATGCCTACCGTGACGTGTGTCCCGGCTGCGGCACTTCGCTGGAGCAGGGTGAGTTGAGGGTGGCGGATCTCACGTGCTCCGGTTGCGGGCGGCGCTACGACGCGCGTCGGGCGGGGAGGTCGCTGGACGACGCCTCGCATTTACACCTGGAGCCCGTCCCCTTGCTCGTGGACGAAGACGGCACGGTAAAAGTTGCCCCGCCGAGCGCGGTGGGCTGAAGGTAGTATGGTCGGCGACAACAGTTATTCTGCTTTCTCCGCTCTGCGCCGCTTCGCCAGCGAGGAGACCGAGAAAAAGGTTGCGACCGAGGCCGCCCAGGAGGAATACTGTGACCTGTGCGGCCAGACCATACCGCCCGACCCCGAGCACCGGCACCTGATAGAGGTCTCCACAAGGGAGATAATGTGCGTCTGCCGGCCGTGCGCCATCCTCTTCGATAGCGAGGCGGCGAGTGAGGGCCGGTATCGGGTCGTCCCCGACCGTCTCCTGAATCTCGAGGACTTCGAGATGTCCGATGCCCAGTGGGAGAATTTGCGCATCCCGGTGGACATGGCGTTCTTCTTCTACAGCACCGCCGCAGGCAAGGTCGTGGCGTACTATCCGAGCCCCATGGGGCCGACCGAGTCGCTACTGGAACTCCAGACCTGGGAGGAGTTGGAGAACGATAACCCGGTATTGAACGACCTGCAGCGAGACGTGGAAGCGCTCCTGGTCAATCGGGCCCGCGGAGCCAGCGATCACTTCCTGGTACCCATAGACGAGTGCTACAAGCTGGTGGGTTTGATCCGGACCCGTTGGAGAGGCTTCAGTGGCGGGCGCGAAGTCTGGGACGACATAACCCGGTTTTTCGAGGAATTGGGCAGGCGGGCCAAAACAGTGAGCGTAGACTAAACCCACGACGAGAGGAGGAGACGGATGGCGGACATAAGGGTGGGGAAACCGGACACGACGCAGACCTCGCCGGCGCACATACGGGGGGTCGCGGGCGGTAACGACCCGGGCGGCTACGAAAAAATGGTCGGCCACCTTCCTGACGGCAAAGCGACGGCCGAGCGTTCCACGAGCATCAACGCCGACAAGAGGAACCCCATAGATCCGAACAGTCCGAACCTGTCGCCGGCCTGAAGAATCTTCACCATGCCTGACTTGGATTTCGAGGTGGAGAGCGCCGACGTGTTGCCCTACGCCGCCGTCCCGACCCTCCTGTTCAGGCTGGGCGTCCAGAACGCGGTGGGAGGAGAAGAGATCAACTCCATCTCCCTGCGGACCCAGATCCGTATAGCCGCGACACAACGGCGCTACGACCAGACGGAGCAGGAGAAGCTGCGGGAGCTCTTCGGCGAGCCCCACCAGTGGAAAGACACGCTCCGTAGCCTCCTCTGGACAAACACGAACACCATAGTGACCCGTTTCTCCGGCGGCCACGTTTTCGAGATGCCCGTGACCTGTACCTACGACTTCGACGTGGTTGGGACCAAGTACTTCGCCGCCCTGGAAGACGGAGAGATACCCCTGGAGTTCCTGTTTAGCGGCACTGTGTTCTACCGGAAGGACGGCGGGGCCTTGCAGGTCGCCCAGATCTCCTGGGAAAAAGAGGCCAAGTTCAGGTTGCCGGTCCGGCTGTGGAGGGAGATGATGGACCATTACTTCCCGAACAGCGCCTGGCTCCGCCTCCACAAAAGCATCTTCGACCGGCTCTACGACTACAGGTCCCGCAACGCACTTTTGACCTGGGATAGAACGTTGGAGAGCTTGCTGAACACGGCCGAGAAAGAGGTCGAAAGTTGACGGACCCGGTAGAGAAGATCGCCGCCGCAGTGCTCTACGAGGGCTACGTCCTCTGGCCCTACCGCCGCTCGGCGCAGAAGAACCAGAGACGCTGGACCTTCGGCGGAGTCTACCCGCGCGTCTACAGCGAGGCCGAGGGCGGCAACGACCCCTGGCACATGCAAACCCAGTGCCTGGTAGCCGGAGAAACCCCCACCGTCGACGTACAGGTGCGGTTCCTGCACGTCGTGGAGCGACAGGTAGGGAGGTATTTAGGGGGCGGGTTTCAAACCCGCCCATACCAGGGAGTCGGGGAAGGCCTGGAGTTCGTGGACGAGTTGCGGGTTGGCGGGGAACGATACCTCGCCTGGGAGGAGGCGGCCGAGCGGGAGGTCATCATACCTGGTCTCGAGCTTGCCGATCTGGAGTCGCCGATGCGCGCGGGGATCTCGATCCCTGCGGGCACGAAAGAGGAGCCGCTGGCAGACGAGAAAGGGCAGACGGTTGGGGCGCTGGTTCGGAGCTGGAGCTCCCTTGCCGGGACGGTAGAGGTCGGGGCGGAGCGTGTCGCGAAAGGGCTCTTCAGGCTCACGGTAAGGATAATGAATACCGCGCCGTGGAGCGGCCAGGACCGGGAGGAGACGCTCCAGCAAACGTTCGTCTCGACCCACACCATTCTCAGGACGGAGAACGGCGAGTTCGTCTCGCTCATGGACCCGCCGGAGGAACTGAAGCGCTTCACAGAAGAGTGCGAGAACGTGAAGACGTGGCCCGTGCTGGCGGGGGAAGAGGGAGATAGGCATACTATTCTCTCGTCCCCGATCATACTGTACGACTATCCCCAGATAGCGCCGGAGAGCCCCGGCGATCTCTTCGACGGGGGAGAGATAGACCAGCTCCTTACGCTGAGCATCTTAAGCCTTACGGACGAGGAGAAGGAGGAGGCGCGCGCCACCGACCCGCGGGCCCGTGAGATCCTGGACCGCAGCGAGTCGCTGACCGAGGAGGACCTTATGGGCCTGCACGGCGCCGTCCGAGGTTTCCAGACGCTGCGGGGAGGAGAGCAGATAGACCCCTTCGAGGTCGAGGGCCTCTACCGGCCGGCGCCGCTCAGCGTGACGGTTAATGGCGTCGAGGTCATGGGCGGGAGCCGGGTTCGTCTCTGGCCAGCAGCCGGACGGGACATCTTCGACCTCGCGCTCTCCGGGAAGGTGGCGATAGTCGAGAAGATCGAGCAGGACTTCGAGGACCGCATTCTCCTCGCGGTCTCTGTCGAGGACGATCCGGGGAGGGAGATGGTGGACATGCCCGTCCTCGGGCACCGTTTCTTCTTCTCTCCGGAAGAGGTCGAGCCGCTGGAGGGGGAGGGATGAGCGGGCACATCCTGGTCGCCGGTATCGGCAACATATTCCTGGCCGACGACGGCTTCGGGTGCGAGGTGGTGAGACGGCTGGCGGAACGCGAGCTTCCCGAGAACGTTGCGGTGAGGGATTTCGGGATTAGGGGGATGGATCTCGCTTACGCGTTGATGGATGCTTACGAGGCGGTCGTTCTCGTAGACGCCGTTCAACGCGGCGGAGAGCCCGGGACGGTCTACCTGATCGAGGCCGAGGTCCCCGAAGACGGGGAAGTAGCCCTCGACACCCACGGCATGGACCCGGTGAAGGTGATCCGACTGGCCCGCGTTCTCGGCGCCGAGATCCCCCGCACCCTCGTGGTCGGCTGCGAACCGCAAGTGGTCCTCACCGGGGAAGATTACGACGACATGCTTATGGAGCTCAGCGAGCCGGTGCAACGGGCGGTTGACGAAGCCGTGAAGCTTGTGGAGTCGATAGTAGAGGAGGTCAGCGTACAAACGAGTACCTGAAACTAAGAGGAGGTGAGACCGTGAAGAAGCTGTTGTTTCTAGGCCTGTTGGCGGGCGCTGCCGTGGTGTTTATGCAAAACAGGCAGGACCTCACGAGGTATCTGAACATAAGGGACATGTAGGAGCCGTGGAGCGCGAGCTGACGCCATGAGGGCGCCAACACAAGAGCGGTGGGAGGTCTCGGTCCGGGGCATCGTGCAGGGCGTGGGCTTCCGGCCTTTCGTCTACGCCCTGGCGCGGCGATACGGGCTGGCCGGATTGGTCCGAAACGATGCCGAGGGAGTCCACATCGAGGTCGAGGGCCCTCCTGAAGACCTGGACCGTTTCCTGGGCGCACTGCGGGATGAGGCTCCGCCGCTCGCCGCCGTAGAGGCGTTGGGCAGGCGCATGCTCTCGGTGCTGGGCGAGACGGACTTCCGCATCGAGGAGAGTCGGGAAGGGCTCCGGCGACAGGCCCTCGTCTCACCCGACGTGGCGACGTGCCCGGAGTGTCTGGCGGAGGTCTTCGATCCTTCGGACCGGCGCTACCGCTATCCGTTCACCAACTGCACGAACTGTGGTCCGCGCTTCACGATAACCCGCTCGGTGCCCTACGACCGGGCGATGACCACCATGGCCCGCTTCGAGATGTGCCCAGAGTGCCGGCGAGAGTACGAAGATCCCTCAAACCGCCGCTTCCACGCGCAGCCGAACGCCTGTCCCGTCTGCGGCCCGCAGGTACGGCTGCTCGACAAGTTCGGCCACGAGCTTCACGCGAAACCGGGGGATCCCATCCTGAGAACGGCCCGGATGCTGCGTGGACGGGCCATCGTCGCCATCAAGGGTCTGGGCGGGTATCACCTGGCGTGCGACCCGTTCGACACGCGGGCAGTAAAGACCTTGCGAGGCCGCAAAGTGCGCCAGGACAAGCCCTTCGCGCTCATGGCCCGCGACCTCGACCAGGCGCGCGAGCTATGCCGTATAGGACCGGATGAAGAGGAGCTGCTCGCCTCCCCGGCGCGTCCGATTGTCCTCCTGCGGCGTCGGGAGGGTGCCGGCGTCGCCGAAGAGGTCGCGCCCCGCCAGAAGACGCTGGGCCTCATGCTGGCTTACACTCCGCTGCACATCTTGCTCCTGGACGATACGGGGATCCCGCTCGTCATGACCAGCGGCAACAACTCCGACGAGCCAATAGCCTACCGGGACGAAGAAGCCTTCGAGCAACTCGGAGATATAGCCGACTACTTCCTCGTCCACGACAGGCCCATCCACATGCGTACCGACGACAGCGTGGTGCGGGTCGCGAGAGACGAACCGTACCTGATCCGCCGCTCCCGCGGCTACGCCCCGGCCCCGCTCGGGATGGCGGATGACTTCGACCGGCACACCCTCGCCTGCGGAGGCGAACTCAAGAACACTTTCTGCGTCGCGAAGGAGCGCCACGCCTTCCTCAGCCATCACATCGGCGACATGGAGAACTACGAGACCCTGCGCTCTTTCCGGGAAGGGGTCGAACACTACTGTCGCCTCTTCGACGTGCAACCGGAGCTTGTGGCCTACGACCTCCACCCCGAGTATCTCTCCACCAAGTACGCCCGCGAGTTGGAGGAAGCCGGGCTCCCGGCGGTCGGCGTTCAGCACCACCACGCGCACGTAGCCAGTTGTCTCGCGGACAACGAATGCCCCGCAGAAGAGCGCGTGATCGGGGTCGCCCTCGACGGGACCGGCTACGGCACTGACGGCGCCGTCTGGGGCGGGGAGTTTTTCGAGGGCAGTATTCGCGAGGGATTCGTCCGGCGGGCACATCTGGAGTACGCGCCGCTGCCGGGGGGATCTGCAGCCATCCGCCAGCCGTGGCGCATGGCCCTCGGGCACCTGATAACGCTCTACGGCGAGGACGAAGTGCTTAAGCTCTCGCTTGCGATGGTGCGACGTGTCGGCGAGAGAAACGTCAGGCTCATCGCCCGTCTCGTAGAGCACAACTTGAACACCCCACCCACCTCTAGCGCGGGCCGGCTCTTCGACGCTGTAGCGGCGCTGGTCGGAGTACCAGGTACACAGCGAACTACCTACGAAGGACAGGCGGCCATAGAACTCGAGCTAACCGCGGACGGCCCGGCAAGCCGGGGCTACCCCGTCCGCCTGCGCCCCGAGGGCGACACCTGGATCGTCGAGACCCGGGAGATCATTCACGGCGTTGTGGACGACCTCCTGGCGGGAATAGCGACAGGAGAGATATCTTCCAGGTTCCACCGCACGATGGCCGAAGTCGTCGTCGCCGGCTGCGAGCGCATCCGGGAGGCCGGAGGAACGACCGCCGTCGCGCTCTCCGGCGGCACTCTCCAGAATATGCTCCTTCTGAATCAGGTGGTACGATTCCTGGAGGAGAAAGGGTTCGAAATCTATCGGCACCGCCGCGTGCCGGCCAACGACGGGGGACTCGCATTGGGACAAGCAATACTGGCGGACAAGACCATCAGAAAATAACCGTAGGGGCGGGTTTGAAACCCGCCCCTACCAGAGGGAGGCCCAATATGTGCCTAGGCATACCTGGCAGGATCGTCGAGATCATAGACGAGGACCTTACGCTCGCCAAAGCAGAGGTCAGCGGCGTCAGGCGCAACATTAACATCGGGCTGGTCCACTACGATGATGAAAGGGTAGAAGTCGGGGACTGGGTTCTGATCCACGTCGGCTTCGCCCTCTCCAAGATAGACGAGGACGAAGCGCACGCCACCTTACGGGCCCTCGAAGACATAGGCGAGGAATACGACCAGGAGCTGGAAGAGATCCGGGGCTCCAGGATCGAGTAGCCATGAGCGAGGGCTTCACATCATCCGACTATTGCACCCTCGACCACGACGGATGCATCGTCTGCTCCGACGCCGGAATTCCATTGCGCATAATCTCCATCGACGGCGATGACGCCATCTGCGAAGACACGATCGGAAACAGGACCGAGGTAGCAGTGGAACTCGTCAAGCCCGTAGCCGTGGGAGAAGTCTTGCTAACGCACGGCGGCGTCGCCATCGGCAAAGTCCAAAAAGCTGACCAGCTGAAATGCTGACAAGCGCCCGACAGGGCGCGTGCTCAAATGCTGCCGACCAGAGGGAGGCCCAAGTGAAATACGTCAAGGAGTTTCGGAACGCGGAACTGGCCCGGGCGGTCTCGGCGGAGATAGCGAGCCTCACCGACCCGGACAGGCACTACAAGATCATGGAGGTCTGCGGCGGGCACACCCACACCATTTACCGCCACGGGATAAAGGATCTGCTACCAGACCAGATCGAACTGGTCCACGGCCCCGGCTGTCCGGTGTGCGTGCTGCCGATGGGCAGGGTGGATGCGGGGATAGAGGTCGCCGAGCGTCCCGAGGTCATCTTTACCTGCTTCGGAGACATGATGCGTGTGCCCGGTTCGAAGGGAAACTTGCTCGAGGTGAAGGCGCAGGGGGCGGATATACGCATGGTCTACTCTCCGCTGGATGCCCTGCGCATCGCCCGCGAGAATCCCGACCGCGAAGTCGTCTTCTATGCCATAGGCTTCGAGACCACGGCCCCCTCAACCGCGCTGACCCTGAAGCGGGCGAAGAAGGAGGGCATCGAGAACTTCTCCGTGTTCTGCAACCACGTGACCATCGTGCCGCCGGTAAGGGCGCTTCTCGACTCCCCTGACCTGCGCCTCGACGCGTTCATCGGACCCGGGCACGTCTCGACGGTCATCGGCTGCCGCCCTTACGGGTTCATGCCCGAGGACTACGGCAAGCCGTGCGTCGTGGCCGGTTTCGAGCCGCTGGACATCCTGCAGTCCACCCTCATGCTCATGCGCCAGCTCGATGAAGGACGCTGCGAGGTCGAGAACCAGTACGGCCGGGTGGTCCTCTGGGAGGGCAACCTGCAGGCTCTCGAAAGCATGGCCGAAGTCTTCGAACTGCGTCCCTACTTCGAGTGGCGGGGCCTCGGTTTCATCTCCCAGTCGGCCCTCAAGCTCTCTCCGGAGTACGCCTACTTCGACGCCGAAGTGCGCTACTCCACACCCGGCGTGCGCGTCGCCGACCCGAAGGCTTGCCAGTGTGGGGAGGTCCTCAAGGGCGTCCTCAAGCCCCACCAGTGTCGGGTCTTCGGCACGGCCTGCACGCCGGAGCACCCCCTTGGCGCCCTCATGGTCTCCTCCGAAGGCGCCTGCGCCGCCTACTTCAACTTCGGGCGCAAGGCGGAGGAGAGAGTCGGAGCCAGAGAATGAGCGAGCAGCGCCAGCAGGCCCGCCCGCGCCCCAGCTTCACCGCCCCGCGCATAGACATGAGCCACGGTGCAGGCGGCAAGGCGACCCACAAACTCATCGAAGGCCTGCTACTTCCCGCCTTCGACAACCCCACGCTCGCTCCTCTCGCCGACGCGGCGACGCTGCCATTCGGAGACGCCCGCCTCACTCTGACCACCGATTCGTTCGTGGTTCGTCCGCTGGCTTTCCCCGGCGGGTCGATCGGGGAGCTCGCGGTAAACGGAACCGTCAACGACCTGGCCGTCTCCGGTGCCACCCCGCTAGCGCTCTCCGCCGCCCTCATCGTGGAGGAGGGATTGGAGACCGCGGTGCTGTCCCGTGAGGTGGAGGCCATGGCCGCCGCGGCCGAGCGGGCCGGAGTCTCCATCGCAACAGGGGACACCAAAGTGGTCGAACGTGGCAAGGCTGACGGTCTCTACATAACCACCACCGGCGTCGGGGTGGTGGACGAAGCGCTCGATCTCGCAGCGTCCTCCGTGCGTCCGGGAGACAAAGTTCTCTGCTCGGGTACGCTGGGAGACCACGGCGCGGCCATACTCATCGCCCGCGGTGATCTGGAACTAGAAGCCGAAGTCCTATCCGACACCAGGCCACTCACCCCGCTGGTCGAGGCGCTCAGGCGCGTCGCAGGACCGGGACTACGCTTCATGCGCGACCCCACACGAGGCGGAGTCGGAACCGTCCTCAACGAGCTTGCCCGCGACTCCGGATACGGCATCGCGCTCTGGGAAGACAATTTGCCCATAAGGGAGGTCGTGGACGGGGCCTGTGAGATCCTCGGCATAGATCCGCTCTACGTTGCCAACGAAGGCAAGCTCCTCGCCGTCGTCACCCCCGAAGTCGCCGATGCCGCCCTCGAAGTATTGCGTAGGTGTGAGGGTGGGGAAGAGGCCGCGATCATCGGTGAGGTCCGCGAGGAGCCCGCGCGTATGGTCCTGATGCACACGGGTTTTGGCGGAACCCGCATGATCGACATGCTCGTCGGCGATCCGTTGCCGAGGATATGTTGACTGTGCGCAACAGCGAACCGGACGCGCACTCTCCCGGGGGACAAGAACTGGGATCATCGCGCAGAGCTAGGCCGCGATTTCGTGCGCTATGAATGGAGAACATCTAACGGAGCTCTCTGAGATCCTGTGGCGGCAGCTTTTCACCCGGTTCCCTGCATGGCAGGAGTATGCCGAGATCGTAGAGTCCGAAGCGAATGATGATAACAAGAGCCTGTACGTGCGAGTCCATGCACCTGCGGATGAGAGGAGCTATCTGTCGATTTTGGAAAGACTCGACTGCATCGAGGTGAGCTTCAGCGATGGAGATCCCCCCGGCGGTGCCGAAAGGCAAGTGATCTATGAGAAAGGCTTGGAGAGGCAATGTGTCGAGGCGGTCGTCGAGTTTATCCAGGGGATCATAGACGAGAAGGTAGTTATTGGGCGCGAGCGCTCTTCCTGGCTCACCGGGCACAAGCCCTTACCTCCCCGATTCATTACCTCGACTGAGATAGGAGCGATGCGAAGAAGGCTCGTCAGCGTTCGTTCCTGGAAAGGTAGATACAATGGGGTGCAGGCAGGTCCAGCATGATTATTCGAGCCAACGTCCAAGAACTTTGATTGATCAACGGGCCCTATAGGTGCGGACGCCTACGTGGCTGGAGCTTGACAGGCTGGAGGTGCAGGCGATGAGCCAGGTGGAATTGGACGCCCTCACAATTCAAAGTCGCGAGAATCTGCTCCGCCGAAACGCGATCTTCGAGACTTTCTTCGAAGCCGCAGCTCCGCGGCTGGCCGAAGCCTGCCACGAGATGTCCCGGCGCTTCCTGGCCGGTGGGCGGCTCCTGGCTTTCGGAAACGGCTCCGCGGCAACCGACGCACAGCACGTCTCGGTCGAGTTCGTTCACCCCGTTATCGTCGGCAAGAGGGCGCTGCCGGCGCTCGACCTCGGCCCCGATTTCGAGCGTCGCCTGCCGGTCTTGCTGCGTCACGAGGACGTCGTGATGGGCTTCGCGTTCCCGGATCAGGATGCAGCGGTGGAGCGAGCATTGCAGGTGGCGCAGGAGCGGGGTGCACTCACCTTCGCACTGGCGGGTGGAACGGGGGATTATGCTTTCCATCCCCCTGATGATGACCCGTTCGTGACTCAAGAAGTGTTCGAGGTCCTCTACCACATGCTGTGGGAGACCGTACACGTTTACTTCGAGCACCGAGAGCAGGGCCACGATATCGGCGCCTCTTCTTTCCTCTACCCGATGCTCGGCAAAGGGGAGCAGCCGCTAGAGAAGGTCGTCAAAGAGGTACAGGGCTCCATGCTTCAGAAGATGGAGGAGGTCAACGCGATGCGGGCCGCCGCAGCCGAAACGGAAGCGGAAGCTATCTCCGAAATAGCAGTATCTATCACTGACCGGCTGGAGGATGGCGGGAAGCTGATCACCTTCGGCAACGGCGGCTCGGCCACGGACGCGAACGACCTCGTCGCGGACTGCGTGGCTCCGCCTCCGGACCTCCGCTCCATACCGGCGGTCTCACTCTCCGCCGAGCCGGCCAACATAACGGCCATAGCCAACGACATTGGTACGGAGGCGATCTTCGCCCGCCAGCTAATCGCCCACGCGGGGCCCGAGGACGTCGCGGTAGGGATTTCGACGAGCGGGGGCTCGCCCAACATACTCGCCGCGCTCGCCGAAGCCCGAAAACGTGGACTATTGACGGTTGGCATCGTGGGCTACGACGGGGGCAGGATATTGAGGGAAGGGTTGGCGGATCACGCGGTCGTCGTCCGCTCGGACTACATCCCGCGCATCCAGGAGGTCCAAGCTTCCATCTACCACGTCCTCCGCGGGCTGGTTGAACGGCGCAAAGCGTGAGACCTGGATCCACGAATGGAGGATCGTGCGCTACGTGCTGCTAGTCGTGGGAGGATTGATAATCCTTATCGGCGGCGTCTGGTTTTTGCAGGGAATCGGCATCCTGCCCGGCAGCTTCATGACCGGACAGCCGTTCTGGGCCGTAATGGGCGCGCTCTTCCTGGTCGTGGGAGGGATCTTCGTCCTGGCCGGATTTCGCCTGAACGGGCGCCGCTGAGCGTGGGCGATGATGGGCCGCCAGTTCCCCATGTAGGGTAAGGTTTGTCACGGCCGTCATCGGTTCAGGGTAATAGACTCTGCATAAATGTAGCGAAGGGGGTTGTTGCGTTTGCGAGGTAGCGGAGAGAGCTTGGACGCCAGAACGATGCTCGCCATGGACCGTTCGGCCAGGCTGATGGAGCGGGCGACAGGACTGATGCCGGGTGGCGTCAACAGCCCCGTGCGGGCCTTCCGGTCGGTCGGGGGAGATCCACTGTTCATGGAGCGCGGCGAGGGCTCGCGCATCTTCGACGTGGACGGCAATTCGTATATCGACTACGTGATGAGCTACGGTCCGCTCGTCCTGGGGCATTCCTATCCCGAGGTTATCGAGGCCATAGAGACCGCGGCCCGTAAGGGTACGACCTTCGGCGCCCCGACGGAACTCGAGCTCGAGCTCGCGGAGGCCGTATGTGGAGCTGTCCCTTCCGTAGAGATGGTCAGGATGACCA
>JBKPNW010000079.1:0-2254 GCA_046732815.1 Actinomycetota bacterium
CCCTCGGGGACGAGGGGCCTCGTGGCGTCGATCACGTAGTTGACCATCGGGACGCCGCACAGGGTGTGGAGGACCTTCGCCCGATTGGACTTCATCCTGGTGCCCTTGCCCGCCGCCAGGATCACGGCGAAGATCGGCGACCTCTCAGACATGTGCCCGCGCTTCTCCTATCGTTCGTCTGCCCGGCGGTCCTCGGCTGGGGCGGCAGGATTCGAACCTGCGATCCCGGGACCAAAACCCGGTGCCTTGCCACTTGGCCACGCCCCAGTACAGGCTCGTGCAGATTATACCGGAGCGCCTTTTCGCCGTCAGGAACGCGGATCATGACATCTGCGCCAAGGTCCACGATGAGCCCGATCGGGCGCCGCAGGGCGAGAAAGCCGCTGAGCAGGAGCGAGGAGGCGACAAGGATCTCCACGCGAAGGTCTCACCCATCAACTTCCGCGCACCACACAGCGAAACCCGATGTGAGACGCGGAGGTATCCACCGCCTCCCCTTGGCGAGCCGCGGGACGGTAGCGGAGGCAGTAGTTTGGCGCGCACAGGTGCGAGCCACCCTTTATAACCCTGCGCGGGATGTGTGCTCCCGCCTGCCCAACAGCGTGGCTGCCCTCCGGCGAGTCTACCCGCGGGTTCCTCGGAACGCAGCAGGGTCTCGAAGCCGCGTCTGGGTGGCGCGATGAGAAGAAGTCTGAGGTCCACTCCCAGACGTTGCCGGTGACGTCGTAAAGCCCGTAGCCGTTGGGCGGAAACACCTTAACCGGCGAAGTGACCTCGTAGCGGTCGGTCTTGAGGTTCTCCCAGGGAAAGCGGCCCTGCCATGTGTTGGCCATCATCTTGCCCTTGGGGGCGAACTCGTCCCCCCAGGCGTAGGTTGCCGCCTTGAGCCCGCCGCGCGCAGCGTACTCCCACTCGGCTTCGGTGGGGAGCTCTTTACCAGCCCAGCGGGCATACGCTTCGGCGTCCTCGTAGGCGACGTGCACGACCGGGTGGCGCTCCCTTCCACCCAGATTGCTGCCCGGCCCCTCCGGGTGGCGCCAGTCGGCGCTTGGGGTGTAAGCCCACCAGTTGCGGACGTCGCGGAGGTCGACGGGGCCTCGCGTCTTCCTGAAGACGAGGGAGCCCGGAACAAGCAGGGAGGGATAGGCCTCTGGGTAGTTCGCGGGGTCGAGAGGGCGCTCAGCGACCGTTGCGTAACCGGTATCCTTCACGAAGCGCCGGAACTCTGCACTGGTTACGGGGTGATCGTCCATCGAGAAGCCGTCGACGGCGACCCGGTGGACCGGCCGCTCTTCGGAGTAGAAGTCGTTAGAGCCCATAAGGAAAGTACCGCCGGGCACCTGGACCATGTTCTTGTACGGCCGCCGATCGGGCTCCTGCCTACGTTTGTTTTGCTTGGTGCGGGGTGAGGGACGGCTCATGCTGTCTCAGTGTCCCTCGAACTGTCCATTCTCGGCTGCCTCGCACGACTTGCCGGCACAAGCTTTCAGTGTCATCAGTCGGGCGTGTAGAGCTTGTAGGAGAGCGGGGTCGGCGGTTTTGTGGATGCTATCGAGCTGGTAGGGATCTTCCTGGCGGTTGTAGAGCTCCCGCTCACCAGGCTCATACTCCACGTAGGTGTATCGATTCGTTATGAGGGCGTGGTAGGCAGGAATGGGAATGAGGCGGCCTTCCTGATAGCCGCCGGCCAGCGGACGCTCGTTCAGAAGCGCCGTGCGCCAGCCCTCGCTAGATGCTTTGCCTTCCATGAGCGGTAGGAGGCTCCTTCCGTCTACCTCCTTAGGCACGTGTGCGCCGGCAATGTCGGCAAAGGTTGGAGCGAAGTCGTTGTTGAGGACAAGTTGGGAGCTGACCTCTCCGGCGGGTACACCGGGGCCACGCACAGCCAAGGGCACACCTGCAGCCTCCTCATAGGCTGTATGCTTGGCTCCCTCTTCTCCCCACCAGCGATGCTCGCCCATTTGCGTACCGTTGTCAGTGGTGAACACGACGTAGGTGTTCCCAAGCACGCCTCGCTGCTGCAGTAGGTCGAGTATCGCACCGACCATCTCGTCTACAGACCTCAAGGAGCGCAGCTGATTGCGATGCCATTTGCTTAGCATGTGCCTATCCTCATCAGAGAGGCGAGGCAACTCGCGGATCCACTGCGGCTTATCCGATACGTCCGCCTCGTCGAAACTCGGCGGGGGGTTCAGGACCTCATCCTTGTAGAGATCAGCGTGCCGAGCGGCATAGTCAGGGGGCAGGTGCGGCG
>JBKPNW010000080.1:0-23104 GCA_046732815.1 Actinomycetota bacterium
ACCCCCC
The DNA here is from genome assembly GCA_046732815.1 of Actinomycetota bacterium. Lineage (GTDB taxonomy): Bacteria > Actinomycetota > Rubrobacteria > Rubrobacterales > Rubrobacteraceae > Rubrobacter_D. The sequence goes on from JBKPNW010000080.1 coordinate 8, forward strand.
TCTCGCCAAAACGACAACCGACTTACCCCCTTTCCGTGAGGTAGCCGGTTGCGCTACTGGCTCTGCCCGTCTCCTTCAAGCGCCCATATATTTACGGAGACGGGCTTCTCAGCCTCTACCTGGGTGTACGACCCGACCACGCTAGCAAGCAGCGATGAATTCCCGATGAATTCTTGGATCATCTTTGTGAGTTTTTCACCCACTTAGTGCGCAGAGCGGTGCTGATCCGCTATCCGTCGCGCCTTACGACGCCCTCTCTCCAGGCGTAGACGGCGGCCTGCGTACGGTCTGCGAGGTGTAGCTTGGAGAGGATGTTCGAGACGTGGCTCTTGACGGTCTTCTCGCTCACGTAGAGGCGCTCCGCGATCTCCGAATTGTGCAAACCCTCGGCGATCAACTTCAGCACCTCGAGCTCCCTGTCGGAGAGGTCATGGAAGACGTTCGGCTCTGCGCGCCTGGCGCCGTGGAGTTCACGCACCACCCTTGCCGCCACCCGCGGGTGCAGCACGGCCTCCCCGGCGGCGGCCTTGCGAACGGCGTCGGCGAGCTCTTCGGGACCGATCTCCTTGAGGACGTAGGAGAGGGCGCCAGCTCGGATGGCGGGGAAGACGTGCTCGTCGTCGTGGTAGGAGGTGAGCATGACGACGTTCGTGCGCGGCGAGCTCGCCACGAGACGCCGCGTCGCCTCGACACCGTCCATCCCTGGCATGATCAGGTCCATCAAGGCCACGTCGGGGGCGTGCTCGGCGGCGAGCTTCACGGCCTCCTCCCCGCTCCCGGCCTCGGCGACCACGCTGATGTCGTCCTGCGTCTCCAGGAAAGCGCGTACCCCCTGCCGCACCAGCGCGTGGTCGTCTACCAGCAACACCGTTATCGGCTCGCTCATAGGTCTTGGCCTTTCTTCTCCAGTACCGGGCAGAAGCATTCCACCCGCGTCCCTTTGCCTGGCGCGCTCTCGAGGTTGACGTGTCCGCCGAGCCTGACCAGCCGCTCGCGCATGCTCTGGAGGCCGAAGCCCCCGCCGGGGTTGCGCGAGGGGTCGAAGCCGCGACCGTCGTCGGCGACGCGCAGAGTAACGGTGCCCGCGGTGTAGATCAGGTCGACCTCCGCATGCCCGGCTCCACTGTGCCTGGCGACGTTGGCAAGCGCCTCCTGGGCGACACGGAAGAGCGCCTGTTCCACTTCCAGGGGCACCGTACGCTCACCCTGGACGCGGAAGTCGGCGGGGATCTCGGCCCCTTCCGACCAGCGGGCGACGTACTCGCGTAGCGCCGTCGCGAGGCCCTTCCCTTCGAGGGCCGCCGGGCGCATCTCCTGGATCAGGACGTTGAGCTCTTTCTGGGCCTGCCGCACCAGCTCGTCCGCTTGTTCGAGGTGGGACTCGGCCGAATCGGTGTCCTTCTCGATCAGGGCGCGGGCTGCGGCGATCTGGAGCGAGGTCGCGAAGACCTGCTGTTTGACGGAGTCGTGCAGGTCGCGGGCGAAGCGGTTGCGGGCCTCCAGCGTCGCCAGTTCTCCCCGCGCCTGGAGCAGGTTTTCGAGCTCGGTCGCCATGCTGTTGAGTTCGCGGGAGAGCTGGCCGAGCTCGTCCCGCGAGCGGTCTTTCGTCGTCACGGAGAAGTCGCCCCTGCTCCACGCCCTGGACGCCCTGACCAGGCGCCCTATGCGCCGGGTCAGGCTCCAGGCCGTAAAGAAGCCGAAGAGCGCGCCCAGAACAGCGGCCGGTATCGCCAGGAAGATCGCGCTGATCCCCACCGTGATAAGGAGCGGCGCCGTGAGGTTCGGAAGCCTTAGGGTGCCGACGAGCACCCCGGCGACCCGGCCCTTCTTGCCCTCAATGGGCGTGACGGTCACCACCTGACCGTCGACGCTGGATGAGAGGCGGCCCGAGTTCTCCTCGCCGTCGAAAGCGGCGTTCACCAGCGGCTTGAGGCCCCGGATACTCTCTGCGTCGAAGTGCTCGCCTTCGGGGAAGCCTTGCATCTTGGGGACGGAGACGAGGAGGCGGCGCCTGTCGTCGACCACGAGGAGGGAACCCTGGTCCGCCGTATAATTGCTCAGGTCCATGGGGGGCGGCCTGTCGGCCCCCCTGACGCCGGAGCGGTCCGCGAAGCCGACGAGCCTCTCTCGTATCGCCCTGGTGTCCGGTGGGTTCTGGTTCAGGGGTCTCTCGAGGCGCGGCGCCACTTCGTCCCTGAAGTTCTGTACCACCAGCCTCGGCAGGAGGTCGGAGTTCAGGAAGGCGACCAGGGCGCCGGCCAGGATCAACTCCAGCGCGAGCAGCGTTACCGCAGCCACGAGCGTGTAGCTCAGCGTCAGCTTCCAACGCAACCGCCGGAGCGCGAAGATCTCACCCATCATAGGACACGCCCATTCTCATGACTGCGGCCAGTTTAGTACCGGGCGCGACACGGCGCATCGGCCCGCGGACGCAACGATGCTCGGTCCCGAGGACGAAAGGAGGTCCCGGACGGACCATCCAGCACTTCAGCATTTCAGCACGCTCAACCCTTCAGCTTTTGGCTGAAATGCTGACTGGCGTGGGATCGGGAAGTTGTCCAACCCTTCCCGATCCCGCTATTACTCGTAACGCAACGCTTCGGCGGGGTAGACCCTCGAGGCCTGGCTGGCAGGGAGGAAGGTCGTGAGCAGCGAGGCGACGTAGGCGAGGCCGACGATCACGCCCAGGGTACCCCACGGCACCGTGTAACGGATACCGGAGATCTGCTCCGCGAAGGAGTCCACGATCCCGACGGAGAGGGCGGCGCCGAGGGCCACGCCGAGTCCGATCCCGAGCAGGGCGACGAAAGACGACTCTATGAGGAAAGCGAGCCGCACCTGCCCCCGTTGGAAGCCGAGGGCGCGGAGCATTCCGATCTGCTGCCTTCTTTCGACCACGGAGCGGGCCGCGATGACGCCGAGGGCGGCGATGCCGACGAGGAGCCCGAGCCCCATAAAGCCCATGAGCAGGTTATTGAAGAGGCCCTGGGAGGTCGAACCGTCTTCGATCTCCTTCTTTATCGCGACGGCCTGGAGGCCGTTCCGGGCGAAGGCCTTCTCCAGGTCTTTGGCGGCCGCGCCCGGATCCACCCCGTCTCTCAACCTGAACTGGTAGCTCTGCGCCGGTACGGGAGATCCCGCGAGGTCGTCGATCGTCGCCCGTGAGGACGTCACGCCAGGCGCGAAGAACGCCGTGTCCTCGAGCACCCCGATCACCTTCAAATTACGTGTCCTTCCGGACTCCGGGTCCTCGACCTGTATGTAGAGGTCGTCGGGGAGCGTCGCTTCTTCCCCGTAGAAGCCCGAGAGCTTTATCTGTGGCTGCCCCTCGCCGACGTCGAAGTCGGACCTGCTCGGCGCAAGGTCGGAGGAGATAACGGCGGTATCCTTCTCGGTCCGCAGCGCGCTCCACACCTCGTCCGCCGTGTCGTACTCGGGGACGGTGGACTTGAAGCCGTAACCGACGTTCTTCGTGTAGCCTCCGTCCACGCCCTGCAGGAAGAGGGTCTGCGGCTTGCGGTCCGTGCCCCTCTGCTTCGCGTCCACGGAGAGCCCGGTGACGGTGCCGACCGCGGTGTAGTCGCTCTCGTCGAGGCTCTTAGCGCCCATTAGGGCCTCGTTCATGTCGGGGATCGGGGCCGCGTAGCCGGCGTCGGCGCGCACGTCGAAGCCGCCGGAGAGCCGGTCCGTATCCTCGAAGATGGAGCTGAAGGCGGCGTTTATGAAGCTCATGGTCACTATAGTAAAGACGACGAGCGAGAACATGGCGAGGGTCATGCCGGTACGGAAGCGGCTCTGCATCGGGTAGGATACGGCGGCCTTGAGGACGGGTGGCATCCCGCGTAGCCAGCCGAACAGGGCGACGACGGCGCCGAGCAGGAGGTCGGAGTTGTAGATTATGACCCACACGCCGGCGAGCACGATCATGACGCCCGAGATAAAGAAGAGGTCTATCCCTTCGGTCATTCCGCTCGGCGCGAACGAGTAGGGCAGGAGCCAGAGCCCGAGCAAGAGTATGCCCGCCACCGTGAAGGAGACCCGCTCGGGTACGCGCAGCACGCGGGCGATGAGCGCGGCCCCCACGATAAGCAGGGAGAGCCCGAGCATGTACATGCCCGTCTGCTCGACCTGGAGGCCCTGCCAGACGAGGCCGGCTCCGGCGAGCGGGGTCGCGAGAGCGAGGAGGACTCCCTTGACGCTGCGGCCCTTCTTGTCGGGCTCGGGGATGTCACGGATGGCCCTGACCACATTCAGGCGGCTCACCCGCCAGGAGGAGATGAGGACGACCGCGAACGTGAGCACCATCCCGAGGCAGAACGCTATGATAACGTTCTCGGGGCTCGTGGCGAAGGAGATCGTAAACCCCGAGCCCGCGAACGCCTTGCCGATCACGCGCACCATCAGCCAGCCGACGCCGACGCCTGCGACGCTACCCAAGGCACTCGCGAGCAGGGCGTAGAGCGCCCCCTCGAAGGCGAACATCCGCATCAGGTGTCCCCGGCGCATCCCGACGGCGCGGGCTATTCCGAGCTCGTGCTTGCGCTCCGCGGCGAGCATCACGAAGATCAGGAAGATCAAGAGCACGCCAGCAGCCACGGAGAACTGCCCGAAGAGTAAGAAGATGCTCGTAAACGTCTCCCCGCCGTCATCGGCCTGTTTTATGGCTTCCTTCTTGACGGGCTCGGCCTCGAGGTTCTTATCCTCGAGGAGTGAGCCTAGTTTGTCTATGGTGGCGTCAGTACCAGTGGCGCCCTCGACCGCCGGGCCCCTGTGGGTGATGAGGACGGTGTTGATCCTACCCACCTCCCCCACCCTCTCCTGCAGCCTCTGCAATGGCATGACCATCGAGGTCGAGGATGCTGGGTTGGCCCCGCTCTCGTAGATGCCCGCCACCCTCAGCTCCGACGGTTGCGGGACGGGCAGAGCGACTGCGGCAGCGGCCGGTGGTGCGTTCGGGGCTGCGGTCGCCTCAGGCTTCTGGGCGAAGGTGGCTTCGATCTCATCCCCCTTCTCGACGTCGAGGCCTTTCGCGGCGTCGGCGCTGAGGAAGACTTCGTTCTTGCCGAGGCCTGAAGGGTCGAGCGTCTTGCCGGAGGAGGTCGTGAGCGTGTCGAAGCCTTCCATCTGTTCCTCGTCCATGCCGAGCACGTCCGTGCTCGGTTCGCTCAGGTCGCTGCCTTTGGCGGTGACCGGGACGGTCTCGATGGCCGCGGGGGCCACGCCTGCGACACGGTTCTCGCCGGAGAGCCGGTCGCGCACGTCACCCGCGACCTTCTTGTCGAAGTAGCCGGCGCGCTCGGAGCTCGTCTGCCCGAATTGTTGCTGGCCCGAGGCGTCGGAACCCTTGGCCTGCACCTGCACGTCGACCTGTCCCAGGTTCTCCAGGGCCTCGACGCGGAGGGAGTTGGTGAGCGTATCTCCCGTGGTGAAAGAGGCGGAGAAGAGCATGGTCGCGAGCATCAGGCCGAGCACGACGAGGATGGTCTGGGTGCGGCGGCGCGGCAGGTTACGGGCCGCCATCCGGAAGGAGACGCGGTTGCGCAGGGCGGAGAGACCGAGGATCAGGGCCGCAGCGCCGAAGACGGCGAGCAGGATCCACATGAGTTGCTGCGTCGGGACGCCGAAGAGCTCTTCCACCTTACTCCCCCTTCCCGTTCGCCTCGTCGCTCGTAATGCGTCCGTCGCGCATGCGGATCGTACGGTGCGCCCTGGCTGCGACCGCCGCGTCGTGGGTGACCAGGACGAAGGTCTGCTTCTGCGTCTCGTTCATGCTGACGAGGAGGTCCATGATCCCTCTGGAGGTCTCCGAGTCCAACGCTCCCGTAGGTTCGTCGGCCCAGACGATGGCCGGGTTGTTCACGAGCGAGCGGGCGACGGTTACGCGCTGCTGCTGGCCGCCGCTCATCTCCGCCGGACGTTTCTTGGCCTGATCCGCCAGCCCCACCATCTCTATGGCGTCCTGCGCCCACTGGCGGGCCTTCTTCGGCTTCTGGCCGGCGACCAGGAGCGGGAGCTCGATGTTCTCGATCGCCGAGAGGACCGGGATCAGGTTGTAGGACTGGAAGATGAAGCCCATCTTCTCGGCCCTGAAACGCGTCCTTCTCCGGTCCGACATGCCCTTTATGGACTCGCCGTCGACGTATACCTCACCGTCGGAGAGTTCATCGAGCCCGGAGAGGACGTTCAAAAGCGTGGTCTTCCCGGAACCCGAAGGTCCCATGATGGCGACCATCTCCCCGCGTTCGACCCCGAGGTCGACCCCCCGGAGCGCCCGCACGCGCAGACCCCCTGCGGCGTACACCTTCTGCACGCCCGTGGCCTCGATCATGAGCTCCGCCGCGTTCTCCTCCACGAGACTGCCTCCTCGCTCCGTCGAAACTGATCCTCGGCGTCCCAGCACGTCACTCTCCTCTGTCGCCTACACTCTACGCATTAAAGATAGGCGGGTTGCGAAAGATGCACATCGGACTCCGGGTCGAAGTTGCCTAGGTCCACGGACGGAGTGTTCTGGGTCCGTTGTAGGCAACGTCGGCGGGTGCGACAATGGCGCGGCACCCCGACCATGGGACCATGATTTGCTTCGCACCGTGACCGCCACCCGATACGTAACGCCCTTGCGCGAGGGGGGTTCGCTGCCGGCGATCGTGGAGGCTGACGATCTCGGGACTTATGTCCTCAAGTTTCGTGGGGCCGGGCAGGGTCGCAAGGCGCTGGTGGCCGAGTTGGTGGCCGGGGAGATCGGACGCCGCCTGGATCTCCTGGTGCCAGAGGTCGTGCTCGCCTACCTCGCTCCCGAACTCGGACGCTCGGAACCCGACCGGGAGATACAGGACCTGCTGAAAAGGAGCGCGGGTCTGAACCTGGCTCTGGACTACCTGCCTGGCTCCCTCGGCTTCGATCCGCTCGTAGAGCCGCCCGATTCCGGGCTCGCATCGCGTATCGTCTGGTTCGACGCCCTCGTGACCAACGTAGACCGCACACCGCGCAACACCAACCTCCTGGTCTGGCACAAACGTCTCTGGCTTATAGACCATGGGGCGTCGTTGTACTTCCACCACAACTGGCCGGCGAGGAACGGGACGGCCCTGGAGAGCACGAGCCAGCGCCCTCTTGCCTCGGCCAACAACCACGTCCTGCTCCCTTTCGCTAAATCCATCCCCGAAGCCGACGCGGAGCTCGCCCCCCGGCTCAGTCCGGAGGTTCTTCGCTCGGTCATAGATATGATCCCAGACGACTGGCTCGCCGACGAGCCGGGCTTCGGGAGCGTCGAAGAGGTGCGATCCGCCTACGTCGCCTACTTGAGTGCCCGCCTGCGGGAGCCGAGGGCGTGGGTACACGCACTGGAGGAGACCGTGCGGTGAGCCTTTTCGAGTACGCACTACTGCGCGTGGTGCCGCGCGTCGAGCGCGGGGAGTTCATAAACGCGGGGGTGGTACTCTACTGCCAGGACGCAAAGTTCCTCGACGCGCGCATCCACCTCGACCCGGAACGCCTGCGTACGCTCGACCCCAACCTCGACCCCGAGACCGTGCAGGCGCACCTCGATGTCGCCCGCCGGGTCTGCGAGGGTGGGCCTGATGCCGGCGCCGTGGGGTTGCTGCCTCCGGGCCAGCGCTTCGGATGGCTCGTCGCCCCCCGCAGCACCGTGGTGCAGCCTTCTCCCGTCCACACGGGCTTCGCCGACGACCCCGAGCAGGCCATAGACCACCTCCTGCGGGTCATGGTCTGCGTGCCGCCGGAGAAGAAGCACAAGTGACCCCCAGAGTGTGCTACTGCGTTGCTCACTGCACAGCCTATGCCTCGGCGGGCAAGGCGCGTACCCCCTCGTCTCTAAGCAGCCGCTTCGACTTGCGCGGTCGGTTAGCCCGTAGTCTTTGACCCGCGCCGGTAGGTAAGCCAAACCAATCCCACGGTACGGGCTTACGCAGTTCTCAGTTGCAGCGACCCGAGCCGCACGCCGGCGCGGATTCTCAAGACAGGGCTATCCCCGCTCAGGGCGGCTTCGGTCAAGAAGACTCCCTCACTTTTTGCGAAACCCTCGCCCACGTCTACGTTGCCCAGGGTGGTCTCGGCGGCCACCCTGGTGGCGGTGGAGCCTGGCACGGACACCACTACCGCCGAGAGCCCTGTCTCTATGCTCACCTCGGCGTCCCGCGAAAGGGCACCGCCGAAGTCGAGGTCGTAGCTGGCCGCTCCTCCGGAGAGGCGCATCTCTGAGAAGTTGGCGTTGGCGAGGTTTTCGAGCTCTATTCCGGCGGCGCCGGTGGAGACGTCGAGCAGCTCCATCCGTTCTGGGTTGGGTTGCGGAAAGTCCAGCTCGAATCTGCCGGCGCCCTGCCTGACCACCAGTCGGCTCAGGGGGATGCCCCCGAGGTCGAGGTCGAAGTCGCTTGCGCCGGTCTCGATCGTCAGTGAGAAGGGTCTCTCCTTGCCGAACTTCAGCTCGTAGCGGGGTACACCTCCGAAGACGGCCGGAATCCGTTCGAAGGAGGGTTCCGCCTCGGTGATCGTGGCGCCCGCTTCTCCCTCGATGATCCTGAGGAGCCTCTTGTCGGTCGGGTCGTGGTAAGTTCCGGCGACCCATCCTTCGCCCCCGCCAGGTCCGGCCCTAAATCGGCAGGCGCCAAGGGCGACCTGCAGGTGCGGGTTGTCCGCCGCGGGGTAGGCAACGTGTATCGGCGTCTCTCCCACGAGAGTCCTCCCTTCTTCGCCAGGCGAACGTAGCAGCGTCAAACTACCTTAAGGTTGATCTTACCGACGCCACCTTCGACGTCCACCTTTAGGGTAACATCAGAGTCCCCGTAGGCATCGTTCCCCTACGAGTCAACCGCCCTGTCGAGCCCTTTGGCCTCGATCTTGCCCAGTCCTCCCTCGGCCTTCGCCATCACGCCGACCTCGCTTGGCAAGAGCACCCTTGCCTCCCCGACCCCGCCCTCTATGCTGGCCTCGAAGTCACGCTCGTAGTCGTCCGTTAGGTCCACCGTGCTCTTGCCAGCACCCATCTGCAGATCGAGCCCCCTCAGGGTGAGGCTGTCGAGGACCAGATCGCTCTCTCCCGCGCCCATCTGCACGCGGAGGTCGGTGGGCACCTCCACGTTGAGGCGAACGTCCCACTCGTTGCGGGCGCCTGCGCCGAGGCGGATGCCTTGGCCCATGAGGTGCGAGAGTCCGAGCTCCTGTTCGAGCACCGTGGCGTAATCTGCTGCCATGTCCTGGGTGGTGTACCTTGGAGGCATGTCGCGCCTGCGGTTGATCAGGTGCTTGGCTATCTCCCCCCTTCCGCGGAGCTCGAAAGGGGCAGCGTGGGGCGCATCGGCGTTGACGATGCTCAGCCGGGCCGTCTTCGGCGTAGAAGCCGAGCATCGCCTCCGGATCCGAGGGCTCGATGGCGTGGCGCAGGGCATCGAAGTCCAGACCCGCCTCCGGCTCCCATTTCGTCAAATCGTTTACCTCCCTTCTCCCGCTCTTCGGGAAGGCTTCGCCCGCAGTTGCGGCGAACCGGTAAAACTTCCTGTTTGGGCTACCGCTTCGCCGCAACGACGATCAGGTGCCTTGAAGGTCGGGACGCCGTCTCGCCCGGGACGACGTCCCGTTCCAGGTTGGGCTGGCTCCTTCCGTGGCTACCTGGGAGCCTCCATGGCTTGAGTGGTCGTCGGGGCGCCGTCGGAGGCCTCTCTGGTCGCTTGAGCTTCGTCCATACCGACTCTGAGGTAGCGGCCCAGCCAGACGGCCCCGATCACCGCGCCGATAAGAATCAGTACCCCGAAGTCTCCCACGAGGTAGACGTTCACCAACAGCGGAGAGGCTGTTACAAGGGTGAACGCTCCCAGGATGCCCCAGGCAGCGTTGTGCACCGAGTGCGCGATGGAGGCGGGCCACACGCTGCCCGTGTAGATCCTCAAGTAGCCGTAGATGAAGCTCGCGGCCACGACGGTCCCGTAGAACAGGGGAAAGAAGAGCAGCAGGTTGCCCGTAGGGAAGTCGATCGCTGGGACCAGGAAGATCAGGGGCATGTGCCAGGTGCCCCACACGAGGCCCACCAGGAACAGGGCCCGATTTCTTCCCAGGGACATGAGGTGCGGCTGCAGGTAGCCTCGCATCCCGATCTCTTCGCCGAGGGCGAACCACACCGTGAACAAGCCGACGAAGATGAGGAACTGGATGATAGGGTCGATGATGCCGTCTTCTGGCACTATGAAGGAGGCCAGTGGGGTGGCCCACACGACGGCCGAGGCCGCCACGGTTACGAGCAGGGTAAGACCGAAGGCGATCCACCAGACGCTCAGGCCCAGGCGGTGGAGGCCCAGGGACTTCCAGCCCTCCTTCGAGTAGCCATCCCGCGTGACCACGAGCAGCATGATCAAGGTCGCCACGGTAGGAGTAAACGACCACAACGTCCACATGACGGGTCCTTCGGAGAGGCCGAGAAAACGGATTAAAAGAGCCGCCCCCACGGACATGCACAGCACAAGCACCGCGAAGACAGCCGCCTTATTGGTATCGGCCAGCTTGGTGAACATAACTCGGCTCCCTTCTCCCGCCGCTTCTCCAGCGGGGTTTGTCCTCGCTCTCACTTTGGGGGCGCCCGACGTAACGCTACGACGCGTAGGGTCACGGCACACCAGTAGAATTACCGGTTCGGGTTACCGGGTTCTCGAACCGCACCCGGTAGCCGCACCCGGTAGGGCTCCTGGTGACGGTAAGAGCTGCGATGAGATAGCCGGACCTACCCGAGCCGAACGTACCGGCGTTCGGCAATCAGCCGGTCGGCAAGAGCGCAAGACGGGGCGCCGAGTATGGGAAGGCGCGGCGCTAATCGGTGACAGGAACGCAGCCCTCAGAGGAGGCCGTGTTCCGACGCGAAGCGGGTCGCCTCTGCGCGAGAGTGGATCCCCAGCTTACGGTAGATCGAGCCGAGGTGCCAATCGACGGTGCGGGAGCTGAGGAAGAGCTTCTCTGCGACCTCGGAGTTGGAGAGCCCGGTGGCGACCAGGCGCAGCACCTCGACCTCCCTGGCGCTGAGCCCGGCGGGGTAGGCCTCCGGGGAGGAGATCTCCAGCGTTTCCGGGTGATCCAGGGCGTACTCTATGGCCTGCTCGGGCGGCATAGCTCGCCCCTCCGCCCACGCTGCCCCGAACGCTCCCTCGTCGAGCTGGGCGCGCGCGGCGGCTACCCGACTCCGGTGGAGGGAGCGGTCGGGTACGTAGGTGTAGACCGCGGCTTCCATCCTCTCTAACAGCGCCTCCTCGGCACCCCACAGGCGCGCGGCGCGAGCTATGCGGCCCTCAGCGGCGGCGACGGCCGCAAGTCCTTCGAGGCAATGGGCAACGTCGGCCTCGTTCCCCAACTCCGCCGAGAGCTCCAGCCCTTCCTCGAAGAGATCCCGCGCTCGCTCGTGGTCGCGCTCGGCCTGCGCCAGGGTCGCCAGGGTGTAGAGAGCCGCCGAGATGGCCTGCCTCTCGCCCACCTGCCGGGAGAGCGCGAGTCCTCGCTCCGCCAGGTTCTTCGCACGTTCGTGATCGCCCTGGTCGCGCCACGATACCGCCAGGAAGCCAAGCTCGATGGCGGCGCCCCACTCCTCCCCCTCCGCGAGGAAGAGATCGACGGACTCTTCGATGAGGGTTATCGCTCGCTTGTGCTGCCCTTGCCCGTTGGCCGCAAAGCCAGCGTTGCTCAGCGCGTACGCGCTTCCCAGCTTGTCGTTGAGTTCCCTGAATAGTCCGAGGCTTTCCACCGCCAGCGACTCTGCCGAACCATGGTCCCCCTGATAGTTCGCCATCATGGCCTCTACATATAGGGCCTTCGCACGGGCGGACGCCGGTATGGCCGCGCCACCCTCCGCCGATAACGCCTGCTCCATCAAACGCCGCCCCTCGGCGAAGTTGGAGCGTATCCCCCAGAACAACCACAGCGCCCAACCGAGCCTCGCGACAATCTCCGACTCTCCTCGACCCAGCAACCATCTCAAAGCCGCCCTGAGGTTGTCGTGCTCGGTCTCCAATCGCTCCAGCCACGCTACCTGCTGTTCTCCCTTCAATTGTGGTTCGGCCTCCTCCGCAAGCCACGCGTAGAAGTCGGCGTGCCGCCGTCCGACCTCGGTCTCCTCTCCGGCCCCGTCGAGCTTTTCCCCGCCATACTGCCGCACTGTCTCCAGCAGACGATAGCGCGCCTCCCCGTCCCGCTCCGCGACCAAGACCAGCGACTTGTCCACCAGGTGCGAGAGCAACTCCAGCACCTCTTCCCGTTCGAGGTCTTCTCCTGCGCACACCGACTCCGCGGCCGCCAGGGTAAAACCGCCGGCGAACACCGAAAGTCGCCGGAACAGGGCCTGCTCCTCCCTACCAAGCAGCTCGTGGCTCCAGTCTATCGTCGCGCGCAGGGTGCGCTGGCGTGGCAGCACCGTCCTGCCGCCGGAGGTGAGCAGCCCGAAACTCTCCTCGAGCCTCTCGGAGATCTCCTCCACCGACAATGCCTTCGTCCTCGCCGCCGCTAGCTCTATGGCAAGCGGTATGCCCTCCAGCCGGTAGCAAACGCGCGCCACGGCCGCGGCGTTTTGCTCCGTGAGCGCGAAGCCCAGCCTGACCGCCGCCGCTCGTTCCACGAACAGGCGTGCCGACTCGTAGCGGGGCAGGCCCTCGATGTCAGGCAGGCGCCTGAGGTCGGGCAGAGTCAGAGATGGGACGGGCCAGGCGACCTCGCCCGAGATGGCGAGGGCCTCGCGGCTGGTGGCGAGCACGCGCAACCTGGGGCAGGAGCGCAGCAGCGTCTCGACCGCTCCGGCGCACGCCCCGATCAGGTGCTCGCAGTTGTCCAACACGAGCAGCAGCTCCTTGGCGCGGAGGTGCTCCGAGAGGGTCTCCAGAACCGAGCGGCCCGGCTGCTCGCGAGCGCCCAACACGGATGCCCCGGCCTGGGAAACGAGCGAAGGATCCGAGAGCGGCGCCAGCTCCACCATCCATATCCCGTCTTCGAACCTCCCCACCAACTCGCTCGCCGCCACCACGGCCAGCCTCGTCTTGCCCGAGCCACCCGGACCGGTGAGCGTCAGCAGGCGGGTGTCCCCGAGCAACCGCTCGACCTCGGCCAGCTCCTCCTCCCGCCCCACGAAGCTCGAAAGCTGCAAGGGCAGGTTGTGGGGCCGGCTCGCGGGCCGATCCCCGGCCGGGAGAGCGACCAGCCGACCGCGATCGCTCCCCCGGGTCACACGGGACGGACGCGTCGCGTCGGGCATCGTGGTTTGCTCCTGGCGTTGCTTGCCGGTCCGCGAATTGTAGCCGCTGTACGGCCCAACGTGAAGGTTCGTGCTTGGGCAGAACGATGCCGCCGTGGTTTGGAAGCCCGAGCGCTTCGGACGCTAACTTTGAGGGCCGATCTGGATGGTGGGCGGTCTCGAGGAACGCTCTATGGTCGATGGCTAGCTTCCGTGGAGGGGATTGCCGCAGGCCGCCTTAGCCCCTGTCCCTCTCTGGCAGCGTCATCGTGACGATCCCGAAGCTAAGATCCGACGGAGAGTTCGACGTACGAAGCGTCCTGCTCCTCGATGTTTATGGAGATCGCTTCGAGGGATCTCTTTAGCAGCCGGGTCGCTTCCCTGGCCCGAAGGAGGTCCTGGCGCCGCAACTCGCGCAGGAAGGCGGCGACCTCGAAGTCCCCGTCCCGCTCGGCCTCGAGGATGCACGCCTCGTAGGGCTCGATGCTCCTCAAGACGCCGAGCAGTAGCTCCGTCACGTCGCGCCCGCCCGTACCCGACACGGTATCGGGGACCGTCTCCAGTGAAAAACCTTCCCTTGAGTCTGGCATCTCTACCCTCCTTGAGTAGCCACGTCATATACGTATACGTATGACAAGCGCAAACGGTGCAACGCCAAGAGGCGAGGCCCGTCTGGAGCGGCGCCCCCGACCCGGATGGATCGGGGGCGCCGGTTCTCAGTAGTGCCGTCTAGCGGGCTTCGATCATGTCGGTGATCAGCGGGTAGCGGAACTCGCCGTCCTTGCTCACGCGGTAGGCCGCGTAGGCGCTGTGCACGAAGGGCACCAGCGAGATCAGGGCCATCACGGGGACGAGTAGGAACCCGATCAAGACGAGCATCAACAGCGTGGTTATGGTCCATCCCGCGACCAGGATCACGAGCCAGGCCACCTGATACCACATCGACTGCAAAGCCTGGAACGCCACGATGCGCGAGCGGTCCCTGTAAACGAGCCAGATTACCAGGGCGGCCACGGGTCCGAGGAATCCCGTGACGAGGTTAAGGAACATGCTCAGGTGCGCGAGCACCGACAACGTCTTCTCCTCCTGCGTACCCATCGTTACCGGACCCTGCTCCTTGGCGACCTCGTCTCCGGCTACCCCGTAGTTGTGGTCCTTCGCCTCCATAGCTGCTCCTCTCTGTCACGCCACGACTTACAAGAGTAAGTTACTCCCGGACAACCAGTTCGGCATCGGTCCCGGGACCGAATGTTGCTAGGTCCGAGGGACCAGCATGTCAGCACGGCGCTTCGCGGCTTGTCAGCATGTCGGCGTTCGCGTGTGCCTGAGCCTGGCTGACCGGCTGACAAGCGAAGGCCTTAGAGGCCTGAGCGTGCTGAAGTGCTGACTAGCTGAAATGCTTCCGACGTGGCAGACTCCGGATGGAGGGCTGATGAGGAGATCGCGCGACATCCATGAGGCCGGGGAAGCGAAGCGGGGGCATCCTATCTTCGCGGCGCTCTACGATCCGATGGGTGCCTCGGCGGAGCGAAGGTGGATGGGCGAGCGCAGGAGGCGGCTGCTTGTCGGGGCCCGTGGTGCTGTACTCGAGATCGGTGGCGGCACGGGCGCGAACCTGACGCACTATCGTAGTGTGGATCGGGTAGTCGTAGCCGAGCCCGACCCTTTCATGCGGCAGAGGCTCGATCCGAAGCTCGAGGACGCCCGCGTTCCCGTCGAGGTCTCGGCGGCCGGGGCGGAGACGTTGCCTTTCCCTGACGGGAGCTTCGACACGGTGGTCTCGACGCTCGTGCTGTGCACGGTTCCGGATCAGGAGGCCGCACTAGATGAGATCCGGCGCGTCCTGCGTCCGGGCGGACGGATGCTTTTTATCGAGCACGTGCGCGCCAGTGGGTCTGCGGCACGCTGGCAGGATCGCCTGGAGCCACTCTGGAGACGGCTCTTCGGCGGCTGCCATCCGAATCGAGAGACCGTCGCGGCCATCGAGGAGGCCGGGTTTGAGATAGAGACGTTCGAGAGTTTCCGTCCGCCGGATCCTCTAGTGGTCCTCTTGCCATGCGTCCAGGGCTCGGCGACGATTCGGTTCGCCGCCTGAGAATCATGCTAGGATCAAAGCGCCGATGACTGGTCCCGAGATGCATCCTGCTTCGTGATGAACCGCCAGACTAGCCTGCTTGTTGCCCTCGCTATCGCGTTCCTGGTCTTCGTCGTGGACCAGGGGATAAAGTCGGTCGTCGAGGGCTCGATGCGGGTCGGGGAGAGCATAGTCCTCGTGCCCGGCTTCCTCAGCCTCACTTACATCAAGAACGATGGCGGGGCCTTCGGCATCCTCGGCGGGAGCCAGATGGTTCTCCTCCTCGGGAGCACCGTCGCAGTCGTGGTCGTCCTGTGGATGCTGCTTTCGGGGAGACCATCGAAACTGACGATGCTGGGGTGCGGTCTGATCCTGGGCGGTGCGGCAGGCAATCTCCTCGACCGCCTGAGCAGCGGCCAGGTCACGGACTACGTCCACTTCAGCTTCTGGTACATCTTCAACGCCGCAGACTCCGCCATAGTCGTCGGCGTCGGATTGCTGTTACTCTCTGCCCTCCGCCCCGAGAGAACCGGCCAGCGACCGGTCGTCGGCGGCAAGCAGAGAACGGGAAGCTGACCCTTACCGTTCGGCCTCTCCTGACACGCGGCCCGGAGCCTCCGGCTGTTGGTCCTTCGCCTTCTCTCGCAACTGGCGCAGTATGCCGCCGGCCAGGAGGATGTCGCGCTCTCTTGGCGAGTACTCGGCGAGGAGCGTTATCTCGTCGTCCCCCTTTTTCAGCGGGACCTCTTCGTCGCCGTTCTCCAGGCGGCCCCTGATCTCCGGGAGCTCCCATTTCTGTCCCTGCTCGAAGCGGTCGTAGTCCGAATCCTCTTTGAAACGAAGCGGAAGGATGCCCTGGGAGATCAAATTGCGGCGGTGGATGCGGGCGAAGCTCTTCGCGATTACGGACCTGATACCGAGGTGCAAGGGCGCCAGCGCGGCGTGCTCGCGGCTCGACCCCTGCCCATAGTTGTGCCCGCCCACGATAATGCCGGGCGCCATCTCCTTGGCCTTCTCGTAGTACCCGGGGTCGAAGCGGCGGAAGGTGAACCTGGCGATCTCGGGCACGTTCGAACGGAACGACATGACCTCCACCCCGTCAGGCGCGAGGTCGCCGGTGGAGATGTCGTCCTCGACCACGATCGTTACCGTGCACCCCAAAGAACCCGGCAGTTCCGGGGCTTCGGGCGGCGGCTCTATGTTGGGGCCGCGCACGATCTCGATGCCCGAAGCTTCCTCGGGCGCGGCGGGAGCCAGGATCTGTCGGTCGTCGACCGTGGGGTTGGCAGGCGCTTCGGGAAGCTCCGGATACGCCCCGAGCTCGCGGGGGTCCGTGATAACGCCGCGCAGGGCGGTCGCGACCGCCGTGGTCGGGCTCGTGAGGTACACCTGGTCGGTCATCGTCCCCGAGCGCCCGGGGAAGTTGCGGTTGAAGGTCCTTACGCTGACCGAGTCGGAAGGCGGTGCCTGTCCCATCCCCACGCACGGGCCGCACACGGGCTCGAGCATCCGCGCCCCGGCGCGCACCAGGTCGGAGTAGACGCCTGTCGTGGCGATGGAGTCGAGGATCTGTCGACTCCCCGGTGTGACGGTCATGACGAGGCCGGGAAAGACGGTCTCGTCCCGTAGGACTGCGGCAGCCACAGCCAGGTCCTCGAAGCCAGAGTTCACCGAGCTACCGATGCAGACCTGCGCGGCCTTCGTCCCCGCGACCTCGCTCACGGAAACGACGTTGCCGGGCGAGTGGGGCTGTGCGATCAGGGGTTCCAGCTTGTCCAGCTCGATGTGCTCGCGCTCGTCGTAGTCGGCGCCTTGGTCGGCGGAGAGCTCGACGAAATCTTCCTCCCGCTGCTGCATCCTGAGCCATTCTCTCGTCCTCTCGTCAGAGGGGAAGATGCCGGCGGTGGCGCCGAGCTCGGCGATCATGTTGCAGATCGTGGTCCGTCCGGTGACGTCTATGTTCGCCACGCCCTCCCCGTAAAATTCGAAGATGCGTCCGAGGCCGCCCCTGACGCCGCGCCGCCTCAAGAGCTCGAGGATCACATCCTTCGGCGTCACCCAGTCCGAGAGTGTCCCCGTAAGCTCTACGCCTACGACCTCGGGCACGGGGGTCTGGAAGGGCTGTCCGGCCATCACGAGGGCCACGTCCAGACCGCCGGCCCCGATGGCTATGGACCCCAGGGCTCCGGAGGAAGTGGTGTGGGAATCGGCCCCGACGAGCGTCGCGCCAGGCCTGGCGAAGCGCTCGACGTGCAGGTAGTGGCAGATGCCGTTCCCGGGGCGGGAGTAGTGGAGACCGTATTTGGCGGCGAAGGCTTGCAGAAAGCGGTGGTCGTCAGGGTTTTTGAAGTCGAGTTGGATGACGTTGTGGTCGACGTACTGGACGATGAGGTCAACCTGGGCGCGGTCCACGCCCATCCTCTCGAACTGCAGGCAGGCCATCGTGCCCGTGGCGTCCTGCAGCAGGGCCTGATCTATCCTCAGCCCCACCTCCTCGCCGGGGTCGAGCGTCCCTTCGACAACATGATCCTCGAGGATCCTGGTGACCAGATTCGTCGCCACGGCCCATCACCCCCGCCTCGCCTTCCCGGACTCGTTTGCATATTCTACATACTCGCTCTTCGTTGCAGGCACGCCAATACGTGATACGCAGTCCGCAAGATACATCCGCAGTCATACCGACCAGGCGAGGTCGACTCCTACCGCTGGCTCCCGGCACAAGCACCATTCCCGCGGCCCCACCTGTCATTCCCGCGAAAGCGGGAATCCACGACGCGGCGGCGATCCCATGATGCGTTCTGCTATAGCTGGCGCGTAAAAGCGGTTGTTGACCTCAAGGATTTCCGCTCGAGGGGCGTGCCGCACCCGGGACAGTGCGTAACTTGCTCGGTGTAAGTCTCGCTGGTTTCGTCGTCGTCGAAGAACACCCACTTGTACTCCCGACCTACCCACCAGAACTCTCCCCAGAGGTCTCCCCCCCGCGTGCACGGACACACCAATGTAGCCATCGGGCCTCCTCCTTCGCGAATATCTGTACCGATAGTAACTTACACATCAAGACCTGTCCCGGCTTGGGGACCTCATGGCGGCAAAAATGGTCCGAAGTGTGTAGCGGGACCAGTGCATCGAGGGCGGATCGTCCCACCTCTGCGGCCCTGCCCTACTCGAGGCGGCTCAGGATGAAGGAGAGGAGGAAGCCGACGGCGGTGACGAGCCCGACGACCTGGCCGCCCTCCTCGTAGGCTTCCGGCATCATGGTGCTTGCGAGCATCGTCAGGATGGCCCCGGCGGCGAAGGATTGGATAGAGGCGACCACATCCTCCGGAGCGCCGGCGAGAAAGAAGTAGCCGAGCAGCGCGGCCAATGCGGAGGCCAGCGTGACCCCTACCCAGAGCCCGAGGATGTGGGCCGTCGAGCGTCCGGATCGTTTCATCCCCGAGGCTGAGGACAGTCCTTCAGGGATGTTGGAGAGGAAAACGGCAGCGACGAGGGCGGTGCTGATCTTGCCGCCTTCGAGGAGGCTGATCCCTATGGCCGCCGACTCGGGGATGCCGTCCATGAGCGCGCCGATGGCTATGGCGGTCGACGAGTCACCCTGTTTGTCTCCAGGGTTCTTGCGGCGCTCCCCTCCGCTCCTGTTCACCGCCCTGTCCGCGAAGTAGAAGGCCAGGGCCCCGACCAGGAGCCCCAGGGCCGAGGCGTCGAAGCCCCCTATCTGGTAGGCCTCGTCCATGAGCTCGAAGGCGACCGAGGAGATCAAGACCCCAGCCCCGAGCGCCATGATCGTCGCTATAGCGCGCCTCGAGGCGCCGGCGTAGATGCCGGCGAGCGCCCCCAAGAGGAGTGATGCTCCCCCCACGAACCCCCAGAACCCGGCGGCCAGTGCCCCCACGTCACCCCTCTATTCCACCACGAGCCGCTCGTAGACCGCACGGTACTTGCGGATAGCCTGCCGCAACTCCTCGGTAGACTCCTCATTGGACCCTTCCTCCGTGCGCCCGGCCGAACGCGCCACGACCGCGGCCCTGATGCCCCGAGCCTCCCTGTAGTCGTCGGCGATGTCGGGGTGCATGACGGCCAGGCTCATCTCGGTCTCCTCGTCGGACTGGCCGGCGTCGGAGACGAAGTTACGCTCGTTCAGGATGTCGGAGACGGTCCGGTCCGCCATCTCTATGGACCTCTCCGGGTTGTCCACGAAGACGCTCTCGACCTCCTTCCACTGCTCCTCGAAGCGACCGCGGCTCTCTTCCGAGAGCGGCTCCACCTGCCGCTCTACGCGACCGCGACGCTCCCTGAGTTCCCGCTCGGCCTCCTCCTCAGAACCCCTCTCCTCCGCCGTCCGCTCGTACTCCGAGCCGAACTCCTCCCTGCTCCGCTCCCGCTGCTCCTCGCTTCTCTGCGCGGCCCTCCTCCGCGAAGCGAAGTACAGCGCCAAAAGCAGGACCACGACGACCACAACGATGATCACGATCAAGGTCGTAGTGCTCACGTTTGCTCCTCTCGTTGGTTTGCCTGGCTTGCATTATTCCCCGAGACGTAACGTACGTAACATCACGATGTCTTGGGCATGTCAGCTGGTCGGCACTTCAGCAGGTCAGCTTGTTGTGTGCTCTGAACAGTTCAAGAGCGGTTTGCAAAAGGGTCAACCCTTTTGCAAACCGCGCAGGTCAGCAAGTCAGCATCTCAGCTACCAGGTCTTGCTGACATGCTGAAGTGCTCAAATGCTGAGAGCTTGCAAAGAGGCTCAACCTCTTTGCAAGCTGCTGTAGGGCGCGTGCTGAAATGCTCTAACGAACGCGGGGCTGGTGGGGGTCAGTGCGCGAGCGTCCGAAGATACGGTCGAGGTAGCGATCTGCGACCCACGCGCCCGCGGCGCCACCGAGGACCCCGAGGAAGATGTCGAAGATCGTATCGGGCAAGACGTTGGAGACGCTGATGCCCATCATGGACATCAGGACCTCGATGCCCTCCCAGCCTGTGGCGCCGAGGAGCCCGATGACAGAGCCCGTAATGATGGCCCGCTGGGGTGTGGCGAAGAACTCGTCGTCTCCCCCGCCACGGTAGATGATCTCTGCAAGTAGGAGCACGAGCGTGAACGGTGTGATGAAGTGGGCCAACTCATCGTAGAACAGAACGGGCTCGAAGAGCTTCCACAGGAAGCCGGCCGCGTTCAAAGCGATGCAGAACAGGATCAGGGCTAGGATGTACTTCCGTGGCATTATCACTTCCTCTTGGGCTACGGTTCGCTAGCTCAGGTTGCGCCGGGCTTGCGGCGTTCCCTCCTGTACCTGACCACGGCGACCACTGCCACGCCCAAGACCACGAGACCCGAGGTCACCAGGAACAGGGCGACGTATTCGGGTGCCTGGCGTCCCAGGTAGGAGTAGAGGAAGGTCTGGGGGAAGATGCCTAGAGCCGTGGCCGCTATGAAGTTCCGGAACCGCATCCTGGTTAGCCCCGCAGCGAAGGAGATCGCGTCGAAGGCCACGCCAGGCAGGAGCCTTCCGACGAACACGGCGTAGACGCCCCACCTCGCGAACCAGCGATCTGCCGATTCCAGCCCTGTCTTTCCGACGAGCACCTCGACGGGGACCCTGCCCAGGGCGCGTGAGATCCCGAAGCACACCGCCGCCGCTAGCACGTGCCCGAACAGGGAGAGCATCCAACCCCAGAACACCCCGAAAGCGAGCCCGTTGGCGAAGGTGATCAGGAACGAAGGCACGGGCGCAACGAGGGCTTGCAACACCATAAGCAAACACGAGGCCACGGGCGCCCACAGGCCGAACGAGAGGATGTAGTCCCTGAGCCCGGCTATGTCCCCGCGACCCAGGATTCCCAGGGCCCGGTTCGTCTCGGACCGGAACTCCGCAGACAGGAGATACAACAGACCAAACGCCGCGGCCACCGCTGCGAGCAACAGGACCCGCAGCCAGCGCACCGCACGGGCACTCAGCCTTGCGGGTCGCGCCACATGGGTCATTTGCTCGGGTCCGTTCACCGGCCCATCTTACACCGCTCTACAGCGGAGATGCCCGGTAGTGCGCGAGGGCTGGGAGAGCAGCGGCCTCGTCGGACCGGTACATGAGTCTCTACAAGACCTTATCGAGCACGTTGCGCGCCATCTTTATGGAGGCGGCGTCCACCATCTGCCCGTCCACGCTTACCGAGCCTGAGCCCGCAGCGTTTGCCTCCTCGTAAGCAGCCACGACCTTCCTGGCCCACTCCAGCTCTTGTTCGGTGGGCGAGAAGACCTCGTTTACCACCTCGATCTGGGCCGGGTGGATGCACCACTTGCCGTCGAAGCCCAGGGAACGCGAGATCAGGCAGCTCCTGCGCAATCCCTCTGCGTCGCCGTAGTCGGCGACGGGGCCGTCGAGGGCGCGCAGCCCGGCGGCGCGGGCCGCGACGACGATACGCTGCATGGCGTGGTGGAAGCGGTGGCCGGGGTAGGCCTCGTCCCACTCGTCCATCACGCCGATGCTGCTCAGGGGCATGCTCAGGCTCGCCGCGAAGTCGCCGGGGCCGAAGTGAAGGGCCTCGAGGCGGGTAGTTGCGCTGGCAATGGTGTCTACATTACTCAGCCCTTCTGCGCTCTCTATCTGGGCTTCGAGCTCTATCTTGCCCGGCTCCAGATCCAGCGCCAGCTCCATCCCCGCGAGCAGGACGGCGACGGCGTAGAGGTCCTCGGGGCGGTTCACCTTGGGGACTATGACGGCGTCCACAGAGCTACTGGCCCCTTCTACCACCTCGATCAGGTCGCGGTAGAAGTACGGTGTATCCAGGGCGTTGGCCCTGAAGAGCGTCGGACGGCCGCCCCAATCGAGCTCCTCGACGGCGCGGGCGACGTCCCCGCGAGCCACGGCCTTGCTGTCGGGGGCGACGGCGTCCTCGAGGTCGAGGAACACGGCGTCCGCGTCCGAGGCCAGCGCCTTCTCGACCATCTTCCGCCGCGTCGCGGGGACGGCGAGGAGGGAGCGGGCGGCCCTCATGCTACTTGTCGAGGAGTTTCTCTACGGGCTCTCCGCGCAGGGAGGCGTCGAGGACCTCCATGGGGTGGGCCATCGGGAGGCCGCCGTGCCCCATCCTCTTGAGGGAAGATTGGATCTGCAACATACAACCGGGGTTGGAGGTGACGATCACCTGCGCCCCGGTCTTGAGGATATTGTTCGCCTTGCGCTCCCCAAGTTCGGCAGCCGGCTCCGGCTCGACCATGTTGTAGATGCCCGCTGACCCGCAGCAGACCTCGGCCTCCCTGATCTCCTTTACGTCCATTCCTGGTATCTGCTTGAGGGTCTGGCGCGGCTGCTTGCGGACGCCCTGCGCGTGCGCCAGGTGGCAGGCGTCGTGGTAGGCCGCCGTAACGGGCAGCGGGTTACGCTCGGCCACGGGACCAAGCTCCTGCAGGAACTCCGAGACGTCGCGGACCTTCGCGCTGAAGGCCTTCGCCCTCTCGGCGTACTCGGGATCGTCGCGCAGCAGGTAACCGTACTCCTTCATCGTCGAGCCGCAACCGGCGGCGTTGACGACGACGTTGTCCAGGTCCAGATCCTCGAAGGTGTCTATGGTCTTGCGGGCGAAGTCCAGGGACTCCTCCTCGCGGCCCGCGTGGGTGGAGAGGGCGCCGCAACAACCCTGCTTAGGGGCCACTACCTCACAACCCTCGGCGGCCAGAACGCGTACGGTGGCGGCGTTGACGGGGGAGAAGAAGACCCGCTGCACGCAGCCTGTCAGGACGCCGACCCTGCGGCGCCTCTCGCCTACAGGCCCCGTGAGGTCGGGGATCTTCTCTTCCTTGGGCAGATCCGGTAGCAGC
>JBKPNW010000081.1:0-3394 GCA_046732815.1 Actinomycetota bacterium
CATTTTCATCCCCTCCTTCTTTCAGGGCGGGACTCCTCAGCCCCGCCTTTAGTTGTAGAACGCGACCATGGTAGCAAGCATGAGGTACTAGGCGCATCTGCCAGTGGCTACTTCTGAGGCGAATTTCCTAGAACTCCGTGAACGCGAAGTTCGGTCTATCCCACTGCCCCGCTCCTGACAGAGTCTTATGTATGTGGGGCCATGAGCCTCCGTTCTCTACATAAGAATTTCTGCCGCGTAGGGGCGGGGCTATGCACACTTTCACGCCGGCGTGAACTTCGTCTTAACGGAGTTCTAGGAAGTTGGTCCATAAGGAGGGCCGGAACCTCTACAGCAAGTAAG
This sequence comes from Actinomycetota bacterium, assembly GCA_046732815.1. Taxonomy (GTDB): domain Bacteria; phylum Actinomycetota; class Rubrobacteria; order Rubrobacterales; family Rubrobacteraceae; genus Rubrobacter_D. The sequence goes on from JBKPNW010000081.1 coordinate 343, forward strand.
AGACTCTAGCCCAGCCGAGGCAAGGCCCGTCGGGGTTGCCTTCGTTACGATGGTTCCCCCGCTAGCTCCTCACGCGCCTCGTCCTGGGGCCTCTCCTCCTCCTCCTCCTCCTGTGTGGGAGGCTCTCTGAGATGCTCACATCCCCCATAAGCGGTGTTCCTCAAGAGGTCGGATCCTCCGATCCAACACTGTGGGAGGCGGGCGAAGAAATCTCAGGTGATGGGCGCTACCCGGAGATCTACTGTAACCACTTAGCATGTTTTGGAGACTCATGTAGTGGTATAGGACAAACGACAACTACCCAATATGTAGCGGCTTTGAAGCCCGCCTCCATAAAGATGGGCGCTCAAGAAAGATGGGCAGAGCCAGTAGCGCAACCGGCTACCTCACATGAGGAGGGTGGCCGGCTTTGTTTTTGGGAAACTGAGCAAGCGAAGGGAAAGGAGCCCACGGACTGTGAGCAACGAGAACCCCTCCAAGCTGCCGGCCGGCTACGCCCTCGACCTAGTAGGCGATCCGTGCGTCATCGTGCTCCGTCGAGGGGGTGGGGCGATAGTGGCCCGCTTTACTCGAAACGTCGACCCCCAGGAGATAAGGCGAGCCGCCGAAGAAGACCGCGCGGAGAACGGGCGTGGCAACCTTATCCGCCAGAGGTCTCTAGGCCGCTATGAGTCTCGTGGTGAAACCCAGCGCTCGTGAGAGGTTCACGCCGCGCGAGCTTATCGCCGCCTACGAGGACTTCATAAAGAGTGAGCCGCAATATCTGGACGCCGAGACCGGTATCAAGGCCACAGCGTACCTGTTTGGCGCAGGGGTGCTCCTCGTAAACGAGGAGCCCGAGACACACGTGGTGATCCTTATTCACCCGAGTGCGTGGAAAGTAAATTCTGCGAAGTCCATTTGCAGGATCTTGGATAAGGCAACGTAATACCCTGGCCCGATGGTCCTGGGCCGTCAGGATCGGGGCCGAGACGAACTTCGGCTTAACGGAGTTCTAGGAAGTTCGGCGTAACCAAGAAAGGTCTTGACACGTCTGACACAGCCGATACTATGTACTCTTGGAGTAGGGACAACCCGAAGGGTAGAGGCTAAGAAGCCCGCCCCAAGAATATGGGCGCTTAAGAGACGGGCAGAGCCAGTGGCGCAACCGGCTACCTCATAAGTGAGGTGGGCCGGTTTTGTGTTTGCTTCGGGGCGTGAAGGAAAGGAGGTGATGGGGCCAGGTTAGCTTTCGAAGAAATCGGAACGGCAAGGGGCCGGACGCTTGTTTTGGCTAACGACAGACCTATACAAGCATGCCCAGCCCCCGCACACATAGGCATCTTACCGCCCCGAGACGACGGGGTAAATGCGCCCTTTTGTGTAATTAGGGGCCGGTGGGTGCCGACGAAGTAAAAAGGAGGTGAGAAGGAGCCATGAGGAAGCGCCTAACTTTGTTGGTCGCGGCACTGGTTATGGCCCTGAGTATGGCATTCAGCGGGCTCGCCTTCGCCGCGATTTCGCCCGCGAACTGCACTAACGGGGGCGGCAACCAGCCGGGTGGACAGCAGCCCACGTGTACGGGTGGTGGACTGACGCAAAATCCGGCCACCAATCCTGCGGGCAATGCTCCTCCAGGGCAGCAGCCGTAAGGAGATAGTCTCGAAGCCCAGGGCTACCATACGAGCCCTGGGCTTTCTTCATGCCCCTATTCACTCTAGTGCGTGGAAGGGGTATTCTCGGAACTTCGCGTTGACGGGGTTCTAAGAAGTTCACCGGCCTCATATGGGACGGATCTCCACGGCGCCCTCTCGGCACAACCTCGCGACCTCCTCGACGATCCAGCGGCGTCCCCACGAGAAGTAGCGCTCATAATCCGCACTCCTACCAGCAGGTCGCGACGTCTCGTCGATGAAGCCCCCCAGCGCACCTACGGTTGGCCGGAACCATCTCCTGCGCTCTGGAGGCAGATCAGGCAAGGCCTCCTCTAGTGCTCGGCCGAGGGCTCGGGCCTCCGAAGGGGAAACGACCCCTCTTCCCTCGAGCAGGAGGAGGTAGTGCTCCGAGCCCTCCGAAGAGCTCCACCCGTATAGCTGAGCCAAGCCCAGCAGGCTTTCCCAATCTAAGTCGTGCATCCCCAATCGCCAGCCTGTCTGGAGCGCCTCCAGTTCGCGGGCCAAGCCCCCTCCTCCTCCTGCCGCACGAATACACTGCCACTACCCCGGCATCGCACGTACCTGGTTAGGGTGTGAGAAGTCTACGGTACACCATGGGTCCTTTGCTGGATGGCACGCAAGCTGGGGCCTGCGCAACTTCGCCCTTACGGAGTTCTAAGAAGTTGTGCCAGCCATTCTTCACCCAACCCCTTCAGAGCACCTACGCCACAAGTTGCTGTATGCTGGTGCGTCCGATAGACGGAGGGTAGACATGGCGGATGATGTCTCGGCACTGGACGCCTATCGAGAGGGGGATCTCCCCCTACCGCCCGGCTACACCATAGAGCACGGCGCCGAAGTGTTGCTTCTGCGTCGAGAGGGAGGCTCGGTGGTGGCCGCCTTCAGCGCCTGGGGCGCTACGGCCAGAGAGGTAAAACGGACCGCCTGGGACGACCACAGGCGGAGCACCAACACGGCCTGAGAGAACCCGCCCACCTTTGGGGCCAGCGCGAACTTCGCCTTAACGGTTCTACGAAGTTCATGCGCAAGGAATAACCACCGGGCATACGGCAGGCTCGCCGGGCTCCAGAGATAAATGGCCATCCGGCATATATATCGCCCTCCTCCGAGGTAGTAGCATGGTTCACGTGCGCTCTGGCGCCTCGGCGCCGCGATAAAGGCAAACCCGCCGCGAGGTGGGGGCGCAAAGCCCATGGACCTCTCCTAGAGGGGGAGGTAGCCGGGCTGCCGAACGGTGGTGGGGTCACGATAAACAGAGAGCCCTAACGAGAGAGAGCCCCACCCCCGACATAGCCAAAGAATTTATGGTCGAATTCGAGCGTGTTTACTGTGACAGGGCAAGCTTGATTCGAGCGATCCTAGCCCGCATATCCCATCCCAACAAACTACCGGTAAGG
>JBKPNW010000082.1:0-3987 GCA_046732815.1 Actinomycetota bacterium
CCATCAAGGTCGTCAAGGAGTACGAAAGGGGCGTGATCTTCCGCCTCGGTAGGGTCCAGGGAGGGCCGAAGGGACCAGGACTTTTCATCCTCCTTCCGATGATCGACAGGATGGTCAAGATAGACCTTAGAACCGTAACCATGGACGTCCCTCCCCAGGACGTCATTTCCCGCGACAACGTCCCTGCTCGCGTCAACGCCGTCGTCTACTTCCGCGTCGTAGACCCAAACAGGAGCGTAATCGAGGTCGAAAACCACGTCCTTGCCACAAGCCAGATTTCCCAGACCACCCTAAGAAGCGTCCTCGGGCAGAAGGACCTAGATCAGCTCCTTACAAACCGCGAGGAGATAAACGAGGAGCTGCAGAGCATAATCGATGAGCAGACCGACCCCTGGGGGGTTAAGGTCTCTGTTGTTGAGGTCAAGGACGTTGAGATCCCAACCCAGATGCAGCGGGCTATGGCTCGTCAGGCTGAGAGCGAGCGCGAGAGGCGGGCCAAGATCATAGCGGCGGAGGGCGAATACCAGGCCTCAGAGCGCCTAAGGCAGGCCGCGGACCGCCTAGAGAGCCCTACAGCGTTGCAGCTGAGGCTGTTCCAGACGATGGGGGAGATAGCAGTAAACCAGAACTCCACCATCATCTTGCCTGTGCCCATAGACCTCTTCAAGCCATTCCTCGAGTCCCAGAACGGAACCGGATCGTACGGCCAGGAAGTCAGGGCGGCGCGGCGCGAGGAGGAGAAGGAGGCCGAGCGCCTCTACGAGGAGGCCGTAGGAGACGCTACGCGCGAGGTGTCGAGCGAGGAGGTACCCACCGAGATGCCAGACGGGGAAGCCAACCGTTAGTCTACGAAGGGCTCCGGTTCTATGGCCTTGGTCGCAAGCCTATCACGCGGGAGTCCGAGCTAGACGCACATCGCCTGCGAGTAGAACGTGACGCACGCGCTGGATAGCGTCGTAGGCTAGCTCACCGTCTGGTGTCCTTATCTCTTCTATATCGCGGGCTTCGAGGGCCTTACCTAGAGCGCTACGCAGTTCTTTAGCGTCAGACCCGCCCAGGTCTACGGATTCGCCGCCTCTCTCCAGTCTGAGGTGCGGAGCGGAGAACTCGTGCTTGCTAGCGACGTAGATGAGAGCCCGCCATTCGGAGTCCGTGAGGTTTACGTTAGTCTTCCCATCTGCTGCTGTTATTAGGTATCCCATGCCCCCATTGTACCCAATGGCCGCCAGCATCCATCCTGAAGGGTGAAGGTACAGCCTGGGGCTCCTTCTAGAGCGTTTGGCAGAGAGACTGATCTACACAGAACCGCGCATTCGTCGGCTACGAGCGTTCGTCCTCCTCGGCCAGGCGTATCCAGCCTATGACGCTCCAGGGGTAGAAATATCGGGAGAACTGGTCTTGATCGTGGTGACGTGTCACCAGCATCACGACGCCCCTATCGTTTACGTCCTCCAGGTAGACAGGAGCGGCGGCACGCAGATCGCTAGAGAGGGCTTCGGTGGTCTCGATCATTACCTCCTGGCCGATCCATACCTCGGGGATCTTCCCTTCCAACTCCGAGGCGCTTGGCCTCTCCCTATCCATCATAGCTCCCTCTCCCTTTCGGTTCCCTCAATCTGTAAGGGTAGAACAAAAGAAGGCGATGCGTCGCCACCAGGAGGAACGCTGCCTGATTTTAGTAATGTGTGCTACAATGTTGGTGCGTCGTTGCACCTCGTCTAGGAGGTAAGGAAGCGATGAAGAGGAAGGTCTACAACTAGCCCCAAACGCTGTCGTTGTGGCACGACCAGCGTTTGTCGCACGGGCCGACGATCGCCGACTCTCGACAGGAGCGGCTTCGTCGGCCCGAATATTGCTAGGAAGGGCTAGCTTATGCGAGAGAACCAGTGCGTTTCGGAGATGGCCACCGAGATCCTGGCCCGCCAGGCGGCCGCCCGCGCCAAACATACCGGCGAATCTTTGGTAGAAGCACTCGAAGCCGTCCTCCAAACCGAGGCCGGAGGTCGCCTCGGGCGGCTGCGCAATGGGGAGCACCGCGACGAGAGGGCGGACCAGTGGCAGCCGAGCCTACCGCGGGAGCGGGCCGAGGAGCGCAGGCTGGCCCGACTGCGAGAAGAACGGAGGCGCGTGCGAGAGGAAGAACGCGTCCGAGCCCGCAAGGCCGAGTGGGAATCGTTCATACGTAAGGAGCGGCGGGAACTCGAGCTGCGCAAAGACGGCCAGCTAGCCACTCTGCTGGACGAAGCTTTGGCGGGGGAGCCCTCCGCAGCCTTGCTGCGGCTGGCCCACCAAGACCAGAGGCAGGCCGAAGAGGGGCTGGTGGCGCTCTCGAGCAACGGCAAGACGTACTACAAGCTCGTGGATGACCTCACGGAAGGGGACATGGCGTCAAGGATCGCCGCGGAAAGGTTGCGGTCGGCGTGGCTCAAGGAGCGGGGGGACCGGTGGCTCGGTTACGGGGAAGGTCACCGGGGGGAAGGCCACCCTTAGCGAAGCACGTTCCGCTGCGTTCTCCAGCCCGCGATAGACGATAGCGCGAGTAGCGAAGCCTCCGCCGAAGGTTTACTTTCCGGCTTGCTCGGTACAAGTCCTCCTCATACGTATCTGTGTTTTCTTGCTAAAGTGGACGCGCAATGAGGGTCACCTACCTGCCGCACGCCAGGCGACGCATGGAGGAGCGCGGGATCTCCGAAGAGGAGGTCGCAGCCGTGCTCGAAGATCCCACCCTGGAGTATCTCGGCGACTTCGGGCGTACCGTAGCCGAGCGAGTTCTGCCGGGGAGGAGACTTGCGGTGAAGGTAGTCTACAATCTGGGTGCGGATGATGAGAGGATCGTCGTCACCGTGGAGCTGGGCCGCCCCACGCGCCCGGCGGAGCCGGAAGGAGGCGAACAATGACCTACAGATTCGAGCACGACCCCGAATCCGGGGCCTTCTACATCCGCGTCAGGGACGGCCAGTACCACGAGACCATCCCCCTCGATAGGCCCGGCTTCGGCGCCGGCGTAGACGTGGACGCCGAGGGCAACGTCCTGGGCTTCGAATTCCTATCGTTTGAGGAGTACGCCGAGCTGGTAGAGCACGCCGGAGGCACCCTCGAGGTGCCCGAGCGGTTGGAGGCACCGTCCGATAACGAGAAATTCTGCCTAAAGGTCCGTCCCAAACGGAGGACCTAGAAGAGGATCGTGCTCGAAGGCCCGAACGAGGAGGGCCCTGCCACCTTCGGGCGTCTCTACGCCCAGAGCGTGATCGGACATCGCAGAATCAGGGTGGTCTACAATCGGGCGGCGAACGAGGCCCTGGTGGTCTAGGTTATGTTTCGCAGAAGGGAAGGTGGTGATTCGTGAGGATCAGCCACGATAAGGTATCAGGGGCTCTGTATGTCGAGGTTTGCGAGGGCGAGTATGACCACACTGAGGACATCTCCGGGGGAGCCGACGTTTACCTGGAAGTGGACGCCGAGGGCACCGTACTCGGCCTAGAAGCCCTCTCGTTCGAGGACCTGGCCCAAGCCATCGATGAGCACGGCGGCCAGCTGGAGGTGCCGAACCAGTTGGGGACGTCGGACGAATGCGAAGATGATGCGAACTGTGGGCGTTTTAGTAGGGGAGCTGGTGCTCCCTAACGCCCAGCAGGGCCTCGAGCACCGGGACCGGTGACCGGCAAGACCGGAAACTATGTCGCTAGCCGCGCGGAATGCACCTTTAGCGCAGTTCGCCCGTTGTGGCATATCGGAAATCCGCTCGGCCCCGGTCCAACGCCTCATCTTCCGAACCGTGCGCCAGGACGAAGGTGTGCCTATACTCCCGTGTCAGCTTCCCCATGCGCTGAGGAGGAACCATGCCCCAATCCATATCCCCCGGATTTCTAAGGTTGCTGCAGGAGCCAGCCTATTGCCAGCTCGCCACTCTTATGCCCGATGGCTCGCCGCAGATCACCCAGGTGTGGGTCGAGACGGACGGAGAGCACATTTCGATCAACACTATCG
>JBKPNW010000083.1:0-12650 GCA_046732815.1 Actinomycetota bacterium
GCCGTTGTACCAGGCCTCGATCCTGGACCTCTCCTCCGTTACATTAGCGCTCGTGGCGACCTGCTGGATCTCTATGTTCTTCCCAGAATCCTCTATAGACTGCTTCGCGCCATCTATTCTCGGCTGAATGTTGAGCTGACCCGGCGTCGCTATAAAGAGCGCCACGAGTCCTTCGTCGACGAGGCTGACGATCCGCTTGCCCATCTCGACGCCCGACTGGAAGAGGTCCTGGCCCACGTAAGCCAGCGCAGGGGTGGTCCCTGGTCCTTTCCCGTTGGCGTTGTAGGCGATAACCGGGATACCGTTGTCCAGGGCACGGCATTGTTATACCAATATGTATCCGTGTCAAGCGCGAGGGGCGCTGCCCGGCGCTTTACCCCTGGTCCCACCACAGACCCATCCTGGCCGTGGTACCGCCGTCGACGTAGAGGACCTGTCCCGTAACGAAATCGGCCGCATCAGAGACCAGGAAGGCGACCGTCGGGGCTACATCCTCGGGGTGGCCGACGCGTCCCCAGGGGACGAGGTCGTCTCCGACGTCGGTTGTGTAGTTGGGGATGTCGAAGTAACGGGGGACCTCTATGATGCCGGGACCGACGGCGTTGACGCGGACCTTGCGGTCTGTGAGCTCGATGGCGAGCTGGCGGGTGAAGGCGTTGATCGCGCCCTTCGTGGCGGCGTATGCCGTGTGGTTGGGGAAGCCCGCGAACCCGTGGACCGAGGTTATGTTGACTATGCTCCCGCCTCCACGCTCCATCATTAGAGGCACGGCCCTGTGGGCGAGGAAGAAGTAGCCTTTCATGTTCAGGTCGAAGACCGAGTCGTAGGTCTCCTCGTCGGTGTCGAGGAAGTCGAGCGTCTCGGTAACTCCGGCGTTGTTGACGAGCGTGTCGAGCCCGCCGAGGGCCCCTGCCGCAACGTCCACGGTCCGCTCGCAGTCGCTGACTTTGCTCAGGTCGCCCTGCACCGTGGCGGCCTTGCTGCCGAGCTTCTCTATCTGGGAGGCCGTCTCTTCCGGCTCGGTGTGGGCGTAGTGGACGGCGACCTCGGCCCCGCGACGGGCGAGCTCGACGGCGATGCCCTGGCCTATCCCCATTCCCGCGCCCGTGACCAGCGCCTTCTTGCCCGAGAGGTCGCTCACCGGTCCGCCCCAGTCCTCGTGCCCTCGCGCCGCTCCCAACCCTCGGCGAAGAGGTTGAAATGGACGTCCTGCTTGGGGTGGGCTGCGATGACCTCTTCGTCGAGTTCGACGCCGAGGCCGGGGCCTTTCGGGAGCTCGAAGTAGCCGTCCGTTACCTCGGAGAGACCTGGGGCCGTTTCGCGGACCCAGGGGTCGGCGAAGTCGTTGAAGTACTCCTGGATGCGGAAGTTCGTGGTACAGGCGGCGAGGTGGAGCGCGGCGGCCGTGTTGATCTGGCCGCCCACGTTGTGCGGCGCGATGGTCACGTAATAGGCGTCGGCCCACGCTGCGAGCTTCTTCGTCTCAAGCAGCCCGCCGATATGACTGATATCTGGTTGGATCACGTCCGCGGCCTGCAGCTCGAAGAGCTCCCTGTACTCCAGCCGCTGGTGGATGCGCTCGCCCGTGGCGACCGTCGCCTCTATACCGTCAGAAGCCTTCTTGAGCGCCTTCAAGTTGACCGGGGGCACGGGCTCCTCGACCCAGCCGAGGCCGAAGGGCTGGAGCATCCTGGCCATCTCTATGGCCGTGGCGGGAGAGAAGCGGCCGTGCATCTCGAGCAGGATCTCTACTTCGGGTCCTATCGCGTCGCGGACGGCCTCGACGAGCGAGACGGCCTGCAGCTTCTCCTCGTACTCCAGCTCGTAGTGTCCCGGGCCAAAGGGATCCAGCTTCAAAGCCCTGTAGCCGCGCTCCACGACCTTCTTCGCGGCCTCGTGGAACTCCTCGGGCGTGCGCTCGACCCTGTACCAGCCGTTGGCGTAGGCCTTGACCCTGTCCCTCACTGGCCCGCCGAGTAGGTTGTAGACGGGCTGGCCCAGCGCCTTGCCGACGATATCCCAGCAGGCCGTCTCGAACATCGCGATGCCGCTGCTCATCACCTCGCCGGCGCGCGAGAAGTCGTCGCGGCCCATCTTCTTGACCAGCTCCTCTATCCTGAACGGGTCGTGCCCGACGAGGTGCCTCGGGGCCGCCTCGGCCAGGTATCCGACCAGCGCGTCCGTGTGGTTGACCATTCTGGCTTCTCCGAGCCCCGTCAATCCCTCGTCCGTGTGGGCGCGGACGATCGTCAAGTTGCGCCACTCGGTGCCGACGACGAACGTGTCTACGTGGGTTATCTTCATGCTCTCTCCTTTACGTCGGCGGGGAGGCCGGGGAACGTTTCGCCCGGCGGGGTGGTCTCGGCCTCCGGGTAGTAGCGTCCTAGCATCTCCTGGCCGATCCTGGCGCGCCTGACCCTCTCCCTCCCGAGGGCGACCGCCGTCGCCTCCAGGTGCGTGCCGCTGGGGTAGATGTTCCGCGCGTTCCTCAGGCCGAACTTGACGAAAACCGGCGAGGCGACCCTGACGAGGTCGGGGATCTCGTAGTGCCTCACGAACCCGCCGAAGTCGTCTGGCACCTCGACGTAAACGTCGAGCGGGAGGTCGGAGACGGCCCTTATCGCGGCGAGCTGGGCCAGCGACAGATCCGTGGGCACGTTGTACGTGTCAGCCCCAAGGTCCTCCATCGCCTTCACGGCCGCCGCGTTGGCCGCAGCGAGCTGCACGGAGACCTTGAGTACTAGGTCCTCGGGCAACTCTCCCTTCGCTTTGAGGTCCCTCAGGACCCAGAGCAGTCCGGCGTCGGCGACCAGGACCCCGCGCAGCCCCAGAGAGACGCCGCGCAGCACGTCTTCGAGGGCGTAGGCTAGCTGGTCCTGGCCGCGGTGCTGGGCCCCGAGGACCTTGCCGGCGCCGGAGACGGCGGTCGCGCCGGTCTCCCAGGAAGCGCGCGGCCCGACGAAGAGCGAGAGTTCCAGGGCGGCCTCGCGCGCCATGTGGCACATCTCCAGGATCTCCGCGTCCGTGAGGAGCATGATCCCCGACCCCTGGGAGACGCGGTGGATCTGGACTTCTCTCCTGTCGGCCTCCTCGATGACGGCCTCGAGCACCCGCGGTCCTTCGACGCTAGGGATCTCGACCCTGTACTGCGCCCCGTCGGGGAACCGCTTCTCCGAGTCGGGCAGATCGTAGAGGTCGCGTCCCGGCAACCCCAGCCCGGACAACAGCTCGTGAGCCTTCATACTCCCTCCTTCTCCAAGAGGTCTCCGGCGTCGAGCATCCCTTCACCGATGGCGGCCTCGATGTCCTCCGCCGTCTTCGCGAGGTGGGCGCGCATCTCCTCCCGCGCTCCCCTGGCGTCTCCCGCCTCCACCCTGCTCAGTATCCGCTCGTGCTCCCCCAGTGCCCTTAGCGCGTTTCCGGGCCTGGCGGCGCTCACCCTCCGGCTGGCCCGCAGCAGGTCGACCACGGGCTCGAGCATGGTCAGCAAGACCTCATTGCGGGTCGCCCGAGCCAGAAGCGCGTGGAACTCGACGTCGGCGTCGACGTATCCCTCGGGCACCTCGATGGACTCCCGCATCCTGTAGATCTGAAGTCGCATCGCCTCTACGTCCTCGGGCCCGGCACGCTCCGCCGCGAGGCCTGCCACCTCGACCTCCAGGATCTTGCGTATCTCCAACAGTTCCCACAACGCCTTCGGTTGCACGCGCAACAGCAGGCCGAGCGTGTCGCGCACGGCCCGCGGGCTGCCTCCGCTGACCACCGCGCCACGGCCGTGCTCGATGCTGATAAGGCCGCGGGCCTCGAGCAGGTTCAGAGCCTCCCTTACCACCGTCCTGCTCACCCCGAGATGCGCACACAGCTCACGCTCAGGCGGAAGACGCTCCCCCGGCTCCAGACCGCCCGAGATCACCATCTCCAGCAACTGGTCCGCCGCCCGGTCCCTGAGCCTGGTTCGTCCTGAGTGCTCCATATCCCCAATGCATTGTCATACCAATCAAGATGCCTGTCAAACGCGCCGACAATCGGGCGCTTTACGGTCCGTCACCGCCGGCTCCCGCTTTGGTCTGGGTGTCCCTCCTCCTGCGGTAGCCCATAACGCGGCCGTTCGTCACTTGCAGGGGAAAGAGCAGGAGGTAGGCGTACCCCGCCCAGGCTACGTACCCGGCGCCCCCGAGGATGGCGATCGCCACCGAGACCAGCCCGACAGAGATGTTCAGGATAGCGCTCTGTATCTCCTCGCGCGTCACAGAAAGCTCGCGCGCGTCGAGGTCCAGAACAGTGCGCAGCGCGTAGGCCCGCAGGTACATCAGCACGAATACGATCTGGACGGCGACGAAGCCGGCGCCGTAGATGACCATCAACAGCGGGAACTGGGACTCTTCTATAGTCTCGTTCTCGGCCAAGCCGAATAGCTCGTCGATCAGCAAGGTGAAGAGGAACTTCAAGGGATAGACGTACATGAGAACGAGGAAGAGTAGAGCCGCGTTCAAGCACAGGGTCAGGAAGTCGCTCAGGCCGTAGCGCCTGAAGAACTTGTAGTGTTCGTACCACACGATGTAAAGCAGGTAGAAGCAGATCGCGAACGCGACGAAGCCCTGCATGGTCGCGAGCAGCTCGTCGAAGGTCTTGGGGACCTCCAGGGACACAACCAGGAGCGTTACCGCGAAGGCGAAGACGGCGTCCGAGAAGCCTTCGATGCGCGAGACGTCCTCCCCGCGCCAGCGGAAGTCTTCCTCGCCGCCTTGCCTCCGCGCCAACCCTCCACGCACCACTGTCTATTCACCCCCGGCCGCCGGTCTTCGGACACCATGATAAAGGAGCGGTCGCGGGGCGCACACCCGCGCATCTTGACGGGTGATGATCTCATCGCCCATGATAGAGAATGGACGAACGTGACGTGGGTGAGGAGGGATCTTCTTGCGAGGGGTGATACTGCCCGGACAAGAACGGGTAGAGTTGAGAGAGTTCGACCGCCCTGAACCTGGACATGGCCAGGTGCTCGTAAAGATGAAGGCCTCGGGGCTCTGCGGGAGCGACCTGCGCGCCATCTACCACGAGCACACGGGCTCGGGTGCGGAACGCTACCAGAACGTCATCGCCGGCCACGAACCATCGGGACAGGTCGAGGCCGTGGGACCCGACGTGGACGGTTTCGAGCCCGGCGACAGGGTGGTCGTCTACCACATCGTGGGCTGCGGGCGCTGCCAGGAATGCCGCAAGGGGTTCATGATCGGGTGTAGTTCCAGGGAGCGGGCGGCCTACGGCTGGCAGCGCGATGGGGGCCACGCCGACTACCTGCTCGCCGAGGCACGCACCCTGCTCCACCTGCCCGAAGGGCTGACCTACACCGACGGCGCCCTGGTTGCCTGCGGGTTCGGGACCGCGTACCAGGGGATATTGCGTGCTGGTGTCTCGGGCCGCGATACGGTCCTCATCGTCGGGCTCGGCCCCGTCGGGCTAGGGGCCGTCATGCTCGCGGCCTCGAGCGGAGCCGAGGTGATAGGCGTAGACCTGACATCCGAGCGCCTGGAGCTGGCTAAAGGTGCCGGCGCAGCACACGTCCTGACGGGTGGGGAAGACGCGGCGGAGGGGATACTGGAACTCACCGCTGGCCGCGGCACGGAGGTCGGCATGGACTGCTCGGGCAGCGCGGCAGGGAGGAGGCTTTGCCTGGAGGCGGCCCGCGAGTGGGGGCGGGTCGTCTACCTCGGAGAGGGCGGTTCCGTCACGTTCGAGCCGAGCCCGCTGCTGTTGCACAAACAGCTCACATTGCACGGCTCGTGGGTCTGCGGTATCGACGAGATGGGGGACCTCCTCGAGCATCTGGAGCGCAAAGGTCTGCATCCCGAGTCGACCGTCACCCATACTTTCTCGCTGTCCGACATCAGAGAGGCCTACGAGACCTTCGACGCCGGCAAGACCGGCAAGGTCGTTATCTTCTGGGAAGACGCCTGAGCACAGGCACCACCGAAACGTCCGAGCTGGTCGGGATTCGCGCTACGCTGTCGGGGTCCACCGGGGAGCCCTGAAAAGGCCGAGGTCTCCACACAGGAGAAGTCTCCGAGGAGGTAGATACCTTCGATCTCACGCCGCACATCGAAGACATGGCCGTCGAGCTCCACAATGTTCTCGAACCACCGCGCCAAGAGGTACTCGGTCATCAGACCAGGCCGCGTATGCAGGAAGACCCCGCCTTAACCCACCCGCTCTCTCCGGCCCTCATCGAAGGTTAACCGACCTCGAGGTCAGCGTGCAGGGCCAGCCACAGGCTTGCACCAAAATGCAGCCCCCGTTACAGTATGAGCGGGCGAAGGAAGGATTTGAGCGATCTAGACCAAAAACTGCTCGAATGATCATAATATGTCGGAAAAACAAGCAAATCTACCCGAGCGGCGTCGGCAGCGGATAACGATGCTCGTACGCGAGTCGGGGAGTGTCACGGTGGCCGGGCTGGAGAAGGAGCTTGGCATTTCGGCGGCGACTGCGAGGCGGGATCTTGCGTTGCTCGAACGTCGGGGGAAGGTCAAGAGGACTCATGGGGGGGCCGTAGCGCCGGGTCTTACGCAGCATGAGGATTCGTTCCAGCAGCGGTTGGGTGAGGCGGTAGAGCAGAAAAAGCGGTTGGCACGCGCCGCCGCGACGCTCCTCGAGGCGGACGAGACCATGTTTATCGACTCTTCGACCACGGCATACTACGCGGCCCGGCGCATCCTGGCCGGCACCTCTGGCCTCACCTGCCTGACAAATCTGGTGCCTGTAATGGACCTCTTCGCTACCGCCGATCCCTCCGGGGCGAGCCTGGTGGGGCTGGGGGGAATCTTCCGGGCGCTCACCCTCTCGTTCGTCGGGCCGTGCACGATACAGACCATCGGGTCTTACATCGCGGACAGGGCCTTCATAAGCGTCAAGGGGATCACGTCGCGGGGATATCTCACCGACATCAACCCGCTCGAGGCCGAGGTCAAGAGGGCGATGATCCGGCAGTCCGAGAGGCCTGTGTTGCTCGTCGACGGCAGGAAGTTCGAGCAGCGGGGCTCGAGCGTCATCGCACCCCTCTCGGAGATGAGCCTGGTAGTTACGGCCGACGCCAGCAGCAAGCACGTGGAGAGGCTGGAGGACCTTGGGGTGGAGGTGCAGAGCGTATGAGAGGGGGTCGACAACGAGAGCAGCGTTGCGACAGGACGGATGACGCTAGAAAGTAGCGACGAACAGGAGGAGGCTTTAGCTAATCATGGCTAGTTCGGAGGCGGATGTAAACAGGCAACACGACGACGAAAGCCACGTCACAGCGCAGCAATGGAAGTGGGGCGTCCTGGCGGGCATGGCATCATATCTGGACGCTGGGTCCATCGTGGCCCTCGCCGCTGGCCTGGCGCTTTGGCAAGAGTACCTCCACATGAGCAGCACAACCGTGGGACTGCTCGCTGCTCTTGGTCCCAACGCCTTCGGGGCGGCGATCGGGGCCCTGATCGGGGGTCGGCTCGGCGACCTGTTCGGCCGCAAACGAATATACCAGTACGACCTGCTCGTCTACGGCCTGGGAACGCTGCTGATCGTCTTCTCGGTAAACCTACCGATGCTTCTTATCGGTACCTTCATAGTGGGTGTCGCGGTTGGCGCAGACGTACCGACCTCGCTTGCGCTGATCGGGGAGTTCTCCCCGAGCAAGGCTCGCGGAAGGCTCATGGGCCTCAGCCAGGTTGCCTGGAGCCTCGGCCCGATAGTTGTTTACGTGCTGGCTTTTGCGCTCACGCCGTACGGCGTGCTCGGAAGCAGGATAGTCTTCGCCCACCTGTTCGTGGTTGCGATAGTCACGTGGGCGCTCAGGCGTGGCATGGTGGAGTCCGCCATCTGGACCGCCGCGTCGGGCGCGGGCGAGGCGGAGAGCACGAGAGCCCCGGAGGAGCAGCCCGAGGAAGCGGGCGTGCCTGCCGACCCGCTGGCGGCGAGCCGTTTGCGCAACCTGTTTCTCGGGCCGACCCTGGCGGCGATGGTCTTCACAGCGACCGTGTACCTGTTCTGGAACCTGGCCGCGGGGACCTTCGGCGTTTTCTCTCCCTACATCCTCAAGACCCTTGGGACGCAGAGCCAGGCGGCAAGCGTCGCCCTGTCGTGCGCCGGCTTCGTCATCACGCTGGTGGTCGTTGTCCTGATCTTCATGCCCTTCAGCGACCGCAGCGACCGCGCCCGCCGTACGATGTGGGCCGTTGGGGCCGTGTTGAACGTCGTCTCGGTGGGCCAGCTGCTCATCTTCCCCCTCAATACCGTGACGGCGATCGCGTTGGTCGCCCTCTTCGGCATTGGAGCCGCGATCGCGGGAGAACCATTCTACAAGACATGGTCTCAGGAGCTGTTCCCAACCATGCTCAGGACGACGGCGCAGGGGCTTACGTTCAGCGTCGCCCGATTGCTCCTCGGCATCTGGAGCTTTTTCGTGCCCGTGCTCGCGAGCTTGAGCATCAGGCCGGTGGCCCTGATCCTGATGATCTTCCTCCTCATAAGCGGCGTGGTCGGCTTCGTGTTCATGCCGAGCACGGCCGGCAAGTCCCTCGAGGAGATCGAGGCGGAGCGTAGCGGACGCCCGATGCCCGAGCAAGTCACGGCCTGACCAATGACTCCATCAAAACTAAGACCCGTGGGGCTCAGGTGCGAGTACCGCGTCGACCCTCTGGGCCTCGACGAGAGATGGCCCAGGCTGAGCTGGGTGCTGGAATCCGAGAGGCGGAACCAGAGGCAGACCGCCTACCGCATCCTGGTCGCACGGAGCGAGGAGGACCTCGCATCGGGGGAGAACCTGCTCTGGGACAGCGGCAAGGTTGCGTCGGGCCGCTCCGTGGGCGTCGAGTACGCGGGCGAGGCGCTGCGGTCGGGCTCGCGCTGCCTGTGGAAGGTGCGCGTCTGGGACGGGGCGGATGATCCCTCGCCCTACGGCGGACCGGCCGTCTTCGAGACGGCTCTGTTGGAGAGGTCAGACTGGAAGGGAGCCTGGATCTCCGCGGGCGAAGATCCTGACGAAGACTTCGACCCCCCGACCGGGGACGAGTACGATGACCTGGCCAACGGGCTTGCCCCGAGCCCGCACCTGCGCAAGGAGTTCTCACTGGACAGAGCGGTCCGCAGGGCGCGCCTCTACGCCACGGCCCGCGGTGTCTACGAGCTCTGTATAAACGGTACGAGGGTAGGAAGCGACGTGCTCACCCCCGGCTGGACGGACTACGACCGGCGCCTCCAGTATCAGACCTACGACGTCACGCCGCTCTTGACCGACGGCCCCAATGCCCTCGGCGCCGTCCTCGGCGACGGCTGGTTCGCCGGTTTCGTCGGGTTCGACCCCAAGCACAGGGGCGCCCTCTATGGTTCCCATCCGCAACTACTCGCGCAGCTCGACATCGAGTACGAAGACGGCACTACAGAGAGCATGGCAACGGACGGCTCGTGGGGGTGCTCGACGGGCCCGATCCTCTTCTCCGACCTCCTCATGGGCGAGTCCTACGACGCCCGCAAAGAGATGCCAGGCTGGGCCGAACCCGGCTTCGACGACTCTGCATGGTACGGAGTGGAAACGGAGGAGATAGGCGACTCCAACCTCGTCGCCCAGCCCGACGAGGGCATAAGGGTCACCGAAGAGCTGGAGGCGAGGTCCGTCACCGAGCCGGAGCGCGGCCGTTACGTCTTCGACCTGGGACGGAACATGGTCGGGTGGGTGCGCCTGAAGGTGGAGGGTGAGGCTGGAACGGAGATCACCCTGCGCCACGCCGAGGTCCTGAACCCCGACGGCACCATCTACACCACGAACCTGCGCTCCGCCAGGGCGACGGACCACTACGTTCTCAAGGGCGAAGGCGAGGAGATCTTCGAGCCGCGGTTCACTTTCCACGGCTTTCGGTACGTCGAGGTAACGGGCTATCCAGGCGAGCCACCACTCGGGGCGATCACGGGCCGCGTGGTCCACTCGGCGACGCCTCCTTCTGGGTCCTTCGAGTGCTCGAACCTGCTGGTCAACGAGCTGCAGGAGAACATCGTCTGGGGCCAGCGCGGCAACTTCCTCAGCGTGCCTACCGACTGCCCGCAGCGCGACGAGCGCCTGGGCTGGATGGGCGACGCCCAGGTCTTCGTCCGCACGGCCTCCTTCAACATGGACGTGGCAGCCTTCTTCGAGAAGTGGATGGCCGACGTCGAGGACGCCCAGTCCCCCGATGGCGCCTTCCCCGACGTGGCCCCCTTGCTGAGAGGCTCAGGACTCATAGACCTGAGATGGGGCGCCCCGGCCTGGGGAGACGCCGGCGTCATAGTGCCGTGGACGATCTACAGGACCTACGACGACGCGCGCATCGTCGAACGCCACTATGACGCCATGGCCCGCTGGATGGAGTACCTGTACCGGGCCAACCCGGATCTCATCCGCAAGAACGGGCTGGGAAACAACTACGGCGACTGGCTCTCGCCGAAAGGCGACCGCACCCCCAAGGATCTCCTCGCCACGGCCTACTGGGCCTACGACGCGAAGCTCATGGCCGAGATGGCCGGGGCCACGGGCCGCCACGAGGACGCAAGGGACTACGGGGACCTCAACGATCGCATCATAGCCGCCTTCAACGAGACCTACGTCTACCCCGACGGACGGATCGAGGGTGATACCCAGACCTGCTACCTCCTCGCCCTGCACATGGGGCTTCTGCCAGAGGAGCCAAGGTCCGCTGCTGCGGAGCACCTCGTGAGGACGATAGAGAGGGAAGACTGGCACCTCTCGACGGGCTTCGTCGGCGTCGGCTACCTGTGCCCCGTTCTGACGGAGGCGGGCTTTACGGACGTCGCCTACCGCCTGCTGGAGAACGAGACCTACCCTTCGTGGGGATACACCGTAAAGAACGGGGCGACCACGATCTGGGAGCGCTGGGATGGCTGGACGGAGGAGAACGGCTTCCAGTCGCCTAACATGAACTCCTTCAACCACTACTCTCTAGGCTCCGTGGGCGAGTGGCTCTACCGTTACGTGGCAGGGATAGACCTTGGCTCTCCTGGCTACGGCCGCATCGTTATTCGTCCGCGTCCCGGCGGCAGCCTGACCCACGCGAGGGCCGAATACGACTCGGTTCGCGGCAGGATCTCGAGCTTCTGGAGGATCGAAGGCGACCGGTTCGTCCTGGAAGCGCTCGTCCCCCCCAACATCAATGCGACAGTCTATGTGCCCACCACGCACGATGTCTCGGAGGGGGGTAGGCCTGTGGAGGAGGCCGATGGCGTCGAGATCGTGCGGGCTGGCGAGGGGGAGACCGTTCTCGACGTTGGATCGGGGCGTTACGAGTTCGCGGGTAGGATGGCCCCAGGATGAGCGTCGCCTATCTCGCGGTCGACCTCGGGGCCGAGAGCGGGCGCGTCGTGCTCGGGCGCTTCGACGGCGAGCGGGTGTCGCTCGAGGAGGTCCACCGCTTCCCGAATACGGCCGTCAGGCTGCCCGACGGGTGGCACTGGGACGTTCTGCGGATCCTCTCCGAGGTCAAGGAAGGGCTGGCCAGGGCCGCAAGGGAGACAGAGGTCGAGGGCGTCGGGGTAGATTCCTGGGGCGTGGATTTCGGGCTTCTGGACGGGGAGGGGGCGCTAGTCTCGAACCCTTACCACCACCGCGACGCGCGCACGGAGGGCATGATAGAGGAGGCTTTCGGTCGCGTGCCGAAGGAGGAGATCTACCAGACCACCGGCATCCAGTTCCTCCCCATAAACACCCTCTATCAGCTCCTCGCCATGCGGGGGTCCTCCCTCCTCGGGGCCGCCGAGACGATGCTCCTTATCCCCGACCTCATAGACTACTGGCTCACGGGCGAGAAGGCCTGCGAGTACACTAACGCCACGACCACCCAGCTCTTCGATCTCCAAGATGGCGGATGGTCCCGCGACCTCTTCGAGATGATGGACCTCCCCTCCCGCATCCTCGCTCCTATCGTCCCGCCGGCCACCGAACTCGGTCCGCTGCTCCCCGGCGTCGCCGAGGAGGTCGGCGCGAGACTGCCGGTCTTCGCGGTCGCCTCCCACGACACCGCCTCGGCCGTCGTCGCCGTTCCGGCGCGGGGAGACGACTTCGCGTACATCTCCAGCGGAACGTGGTCTCTCGTTGGCGTCGAGACGCCTGAGCCCGTGGTCTCCCGGGAGGCGATGGAGGCCAACTTCACCAACGAGGGCGGCTTCGGGGGAAGGACACGTCTCCTGAAGAACGTGATGGGGCTCTGGATCCTCCAGGAGTGCCGCAGGCAATGGGCCAGTGATGGCAACGAGTACTCTTACGCGGAACTTGCCCACCTCGCCGAAGACGCCCCTCCAGCCGGCCCGCTCGTCGACCCCGACCATCCCGCGTTCCTCCCCCCCGGGGACATGCCCGCGCGCATCCGCCGCTTCTGCGGGGAGACCGGTCAGAATCCGCCGGAAGAGCCCGCTGCGGTGGCGCGGTGCGTCTTCGAGAGCCTGGCACTCAAGTACAGGTACGCCATCGAGCAGGCGCAGAGCCTGACCGGCCGGACCGTCGGGACGGTCAACGTGGTCGGCGGGGGATCCCAGAACGCGTTCCTCTGCCAGCTCACCGCCGATGCGTCCAGGCTCCCCGTGGTGGCCGGGCCCATCGAAGCTACGGCCGTGGGAAACGTGATGGTGCAGGC
>JBKPNW010000084.1:0-2909 GCA_046732815.1 Actinomycetota bacterium
GCAGGAGGGTCTGTTGGATCAGGCGCGCGACCCTGAGCTCCTGCTCGATGCGCTCGCGCTCCTGGGCCTGTTGCTGTTGCTGGCGAACGAGCTGGGCTACCTGCACGGCCGGTGCGGTCTGGGTGGCCAGGTCGTTGAGTAGCTTCCTGTCGTCGGCCGAGTACTCCTGCTGGGAGAGGCGCGGCCCCAGGTTGAGGAGCCCGATCAACTCGCCCTGGCTGACGAGCGGCACGACCACCTTGATGTCGGCCGCCTTCATGGCCGCAAGGGCGGGCGAATCGAGGTCGAGCTTGTCGATCTCGACCACCCCCGAGGCGCTGGCAAAATAGGCCACGATGGGATCGTTGGGCGCTATCTCCACCTCGGGGACAGACTCCTGTGGGGGAGCCTCCACGACGGGCTCGGGGATCTCCTCTGGGGGCTCTTGCCTCTCATCACGCCCGAAGAGACTCTGCCAGAAACCTTGTCTGCTTCTCTCCTGTGTAGTCATCTGACCTCCTCACCGGTGATTGTAGTCGCCAAACGTCTGCTAGACGTTACGAAAGGCGTTACGACATGGCGTGCTCAGGAAACTCGGAAGATCGCCGTCTCCTTCTCCTCTGCATCCTCCACGACACGCCTTGATGTCCTCAACCACAATGAGACGTGGGAGGGCTGCATGGTCTCCCCTACCACCGCCTTCAGATCTCCGCTCAAAGCTCCGAGATCCGTCGCGTCCCTGAGCTTCGCTGAAAATGCCTCTAGCGTCTTTGAAGCGTCATACTTCCTTCTGTAGAAGCGTCGATCAACGAACGACTGAACTCGTCCACGTAGCGGATTGAACAGGGCCGCTATGGCTAAGGTGGAAGCCACGACCGCGAGCGTAGACTGCTGGCCTGTGAGGGCGACGAAGAGCCTCTGCAACACTACTATGCCGCCGAAGTACAGTGCAATGAGCATAGCTGTAAGTGAGCCATAGACGAGGGCGCGGTTGATGATTACGTCTATGTCGTAGAGGCGATACTTCAGAACGGCGATGCTCAGCGAGAGTGGCACGGTGGTCAAAGTGAGCCACCAGCCAGCCGAACTGACAAGGGTCCACCAGGGAAGAGGATTGCCGGGTGGAAGGTTCAACTCGATAGCGTAAGGCACGCCTTCCACCATGATCAGCAGCCACCAGAGCAGGAATCCGAATAGTACCCATTTAGTTTGTTGGCGCTCGGTCGGCGTAGAAACACGCCGGTAACGATATACCTGCGCGTATATGGCACTGAGCAGGATCGCGACCATAAAGACGCCCCAATAGGCAAGAGGCAGGTAGAAGATCGCTGCCACCAACGCGATCGAGGAGAGAATAAGCCAGCGTGTCCAGCGCGGAACGAACCTACCGTCGGGAAAGAGGACGATGAGCGCTACCGTTGGCGTCGTGAGCAACAGGGGTTGAAGCACGTCTACCGCCAACGTGGAGAAGTTTAATGCCCACTCCAACGGACCGGCCATGATCGTTCCGTAGAGAAGGAGATAGGCCGAAGTAAAGACGACCATCCAATCGTCCGATCTCCGCCAGAAGAGCACGATGCCCAGGGTTAGGCACACCAACGCCCCTGTAACGGATGCCAGCACACCGAGTAGATCCAGCGCCAACACTAGCGCCGCGGGAGCTTCGACGGGAGCCCCCATCCAATCGGCCCGGCCGATCTCGAGGATGTTGGAAACGTAGGCGGGGATGGAAGCGACGAACAAACCAAGTGCCGATACGGCGATAAGCGCCCATGTCACACGGACAATGGAGAGCCAGCGCCCACGCAGCGTGGTGGCCGATGTCGAAGCGCGTGTACTCATCCCACCGATTACTCGACCGTGTTCCCTTGTCCCTTCTGTCACAACACCACTCTACAGCACCACCCTCTCTCAAGCATTACGACAAACGTTACGAGACAGCGACTTATGGGTCAGTTTTACCCCCACCTCGGTGATGTACCGGTGATGTAGAGAAGCCCCCGGTAGATCGCCAAGGGCTTCTTCATTCCGCGTATTCGGCTTATCTACGCCGATTCGAGAGAGCCGACGAGCGGACTCGAACCGCTAACCTAACCTCATTGGGAATTAGTAGTCACATGTTCCCGGCGTTGGCCGGAGTTAGAAATCCGCTCACCTTAGCTTTTCGCGCTCGCCTCGAATCGGCTCCACTGTAGAATCACTGTAGGACTTTCGTCAAATTTCTTCGGACAAGACTTCCTCGGCCCAGCTCAAAGCCGCGTTAGTAGCGGGGAAACCGATGGTCGTGAGCGCGAGGACGATGGTATGCAGGATCTCCGCCTCAGAAACCCCGATGCCGAGCAGCTTGCGCACATGCGAACGCACGCCGCCCTCCGACTGTGCGCCCACAGCTATACCGAGCTTGATCAGGCGGCGTTCCCTCTCACCCAAAGGCCCTGCGTCGTGCTCGGCGGCGCCCAGAGCGTCGAAGGCTTCCTTCACCGCCGGGAAGCGACGCTCGAAGTTCTGGTAGACCTCCGGCAGGTAGTCTGTCATGCCCTCCTCCTTCTTCGGACCACAGTGGGTGTCTCGCATGCTACCAGCCGTGAAGCCTCGCGGAGCTCGAAAAACGGCTCGAGCAGGGGCAGCTTCACGTGTACGATCTCGACGCCAGTGATTCGCACTTTGCCTCCTCGAATATGTTCGCCTGCAGAAAGTCAGGTAGAGGAACGCTCACTCGAAGACCAAGTCGCGCTCGAGCAGATAGTAACCAGGGGGCTCGCGACGCCGGCCAGGGGAAGACGCTTAAGGAACGCCCTGCCTAAATGATCGGCGTCACTTGTGTAGGATAATCGCATCCTCGCGCACATGGATCGGACGCAGGACCGGCCTGCGTGCGCACTGACCGTCCTGCGGTAGGCTGGTCTGCCGAAGAGAGGAGAATCTTGGAC
>JBKPNW010000085.1:0-4709 GCA_046732815.1 Actinomycetota bacterium
TGGTTCGCTAACTGGGGCTGAAGACGCGCTGACCGATCGTCTTCGTGCAACCGAGGCTCCAGAGGGTGGTCTAACGCCTCTCAGAACAGCGTCGCCTCCTCCCCCTCTGCCAGGCGCTCGATCAGCCAAGTAGCCTCCGCGCGAGCAGAAGTGTCGACCCACCGGCGTTAGGGTCCACGTCGAGGACCACGACGCCGCTCTATTTACCGGTTGGGATTGCCACGTTGGCCGAAGGCCACCGCCTCCACCATCGCCCGATCGCGTGCGGATCCTTAGTCTCCTGAGGCGGGGTAGGGTCACTCTCGCCTTCAGGTGGGTCCACGCAAGCTGGGACAACGCCTCGCGTGGTGTTCCGCGCAGCGATCAAGGCGGGCGGCGACGTGGACCTGGGCGTGGCGCTCTAGGCACGTGGCTCTCCGGTTAAGAGCTGCTCGGAAGTCGAATGCCGAAACTATCTCCTACCCAGGCGGTTGCGTCGCCGAAGCAAGAAGAGCACCAGGAAGATGGCGACTACGGTCGCCGCCACTACAATGCCCCTCAGCCGGGGAGCCGCCGACGAACTCCCGCTTCCCGTGGGCTCCTCCGCAGCGCTCTGTGGGTAGGTGGCCCTGTACCCGAGCAGCCTTCCCACGGGTGCCAGGAGGCCGAGGACAGCGAAGAGCGCTTTCTGTACCGGTATCGGGGGGCGAGTGAGGAAGACCTCGTCTTTGTGCTCGTTCACGAAGACCACCAGCTGCAAGGGGTTCTTGGGTAGTCCTGCCTTGGTAGCCTTCCCGTCCCTGGCGAGCGCCCAGGCGGTCTCGAAGCCGCTCTCCATATTCAGCGCCGGGCTAAACTCGACCGAGAAGTGTGCCTCCTCTTGGTCGCTCGGGTTGCGCCAAGCGTGGACGACGCCCGATGGGACGACGCGAACCTCTCCTGACACGAGCCTAAACTCTTCTCCCGCAACGCGGCCGCTGAGCACGCCCGAGACCATCTGCGTGCGCTCGTGCTGGTGGGGATGGATGTGCTCGGAGACTGACCAGCCGGGCGGGGCGACGAACTCGAATTCGAAGGACCGGCCGCTCGTGTCCGCGGTGGTCTTGAGGAACGTCATCCGCTCTCCGGTAAGGGGATTCTCTATGGTCTCACCCCGCTGTGCCATCACGTGCCTCCTCTCCCCGCTCGCTTGTTTCTTTCGTCACGATAGCTAGTCTACAAGATGACCCTCCCAGGAGTGGTTACGGCAACGTTACGAATGCCGTCGGTGAGCGACCCGCGGGTATCCATCTTAGCGTCATTCCGAGGCCCTCCCTTCTGGAGAAGGGGAGGTATGGCCAGCCAGAGCTGTTGTCGCGACAGACACGTCATCGGCGAACGCCGATCGCGACAACGGCGCTGTTGCCCTTTACGGTACGCCTCGATATGGAAGGGACGATGAGCGTGCGACTCGTCGCGTAGATAGGGGATGGGGAAACCGATGATTCTCCCCTCCACGGGCGGTTCCATGTAGGCTACTATCGCCAGCTCGGCTCATTCGTAGTAACGCGCATGCGATTCATCCGCCGTTCATCGCGCTCTGCTTCGATGTGCCTTGGTTAAATACATTGGGGGACGATCACGCTACGGAAGGGGAGCATGAGCGACTCGCAAACCCAGAGAGTCACCGCCAAGCCCAACATCGTTTTCATCCTCGCAGACGACATGCGCAGAGACGACATGGGGTTCATGCCTAAGACGCGCTCCCTCCTTAGGGAGCGGGGCATGGGCTTTCGGAACACCTTCGTCTCCAATCCCTTGTGTGCCCCCTCTCGGGCTACCATCATGCGTGGCCAATACTCCCACAACACCGGTGTCTGGTCCAACTCCTCCACCGACAGCCCCTCCACCTCCATCGGCGGTTGGCAAGCATATCAGCAAAATGGCAACGAGAAAGACAACGTTGCCACGCGATTGCAGGACGCCGGCTACAGGACCGGGCTTATTGGCAAGTACCTGAACGGCTACACTAACACCACCTTTATACCCCGAGACTGGGATAGATGGTTTGCTCTCTTCTCCTCAGGCGACCTGCACTACTTCGACTACGATGTAAACGATCAAGGCACCATAAGGCACTTCGGCAGTAAAGACAGTGACTACAAGACCGACGTGCTAAGCAGAAAGACCAATGCATTCATCAGTGACAGCGTCTCCGAGGGCAAACCCTTCTTCGCCTACGTGGCGCCGACCGCCCCCCACGATCCGGCTACCCCGGCCCCGCGCGACGCGCACACCCAAGACGGCGTGAATGGTCCGCGCTTGACCTCCTTCAACGAGGCCGACGTCTCGGACAAACCTTCCTGGATCAGGCGACTCCCAAAGCTCACATCCGATCAAATCGCGGCCATAGACAAACGCCACGAGAAACGGGTCGAGTCCTTGCAGGCGGTAGACGATCTCGTTGAGGGCGTTATCAAGACGCTCAATGACGCCAACGTTATGAGCAATACTTACATCTTCTTCACTTCGGATAACGGCTTCCATCACGGCGAGCATCGCATACCGAAACAGAAGTGGCGTCCCTACGAGGAGGACATACACATGCCGCTTGTGGTTCGCGGTCCCGGGATTGCAGAGGACTCCACTACCTACAAACTGATTCTCAACACCGACTACCTCCCCACGTTCACGGCCATGGCAGGGGTACGACGCCCATCCTACGTCGACGGACGCTCCCTCAGGCCGGTGCTCGAGGGGAACGTAACCAGCTGGAGGAGCGCCGTGTTGCTCGAAGCCGCAGCCCACTACTCACCGCCATACAGGGGCATACGCACAATCAGCACCGGCGGCATTCCCAAGCGCAAGTACGTCGAGTATGTAGGCGGCGCAAGGGAACTCTACCACCTGGATCCCGATCCTCACGAACTGACCAACAGCTTCAACCCCGCCTCGCCGCCCGACGCGCTGCAAGCACAGCTGAAATCGCTAAAGAGCTGTGCTGCAGACACTTGCCGCGCGGCCGAGAATGGATCGTAGCATT
This sequence comes from Actinomycetota bacterium, assembly GCA_046732815.1. GTDB lineage: Bacteria > Actinomycetota > Rubrobacteria > Rubrobacterales > Rubrobacteraceae > Rubrobacter_D. The sequence goes on from JBKPNW010000085.1 coordinate 3,002, forward strand.
ACTCCGGGAGCCATATTTCGTTAGCTCTAAACCGAGTGGAGAACGCCTCCATCCCGCTACCATCTTGCGAGAGTTACGACAAACACTGTGAAACCGGGTAGTGGACGGGCTACCGAAAGGTTCTTTCTTCTAGGCTCCACACCACGCAGACGCCAGCGGCGACCGTTGTCGCGACCGACTCCGTGTCGGCGGACGCCGATTACGACAACGGCACCGGGCTTCAAGGTGAGCTTGGATGCTGAAGGGGCGGCGAGACTCCGGCTTATAGCGCAGGCGCGAGGCTCGCGAGGAGGCAGAGCAAGCGCAGCATGCCTGGCGCGGTGGATCGTGGTCCTTTCGCTCCAGTCTTCTTGGTCCTACGTGAAATCGAAAACCCGGTGCCCCTGAGGTGATGAAAGGGAAAGGAGTGGAGCACCGGACCTTTGATTCCATCCATTGTCCAGGCGCAGGGTTACACCCTGATAACAGCTCGGCAAGAGCTTGGTAACGAAACGCTTCCAACCCGGGGTTCTACTCGTCTCGACTCCTTCGTGCAGTGGCCGCGAGGAAGCAGCGTAAGATCGAGGGGGTTGCACCGTGCCAAGGCCGATTGAATGGTACCCGCCGACCCGAGGGGATCTCACGCACCAGCCTTGCGGCCCCACACCTGGAATGTGGGCGCTATGCTCATCAGCGTCCGGTCGTCGTCGGCGAGCCTGCCCAACTCGCTGAGGACTTTATCCACCTCGGAATCGGATGCCAATCCGGCGCCAACCACCGCCCCCCGTATGTGCTCCATCGTAACCCGCGTAACCCACTTGCCCTCGCCCTCGCGGAAAGTAGGCACGACCAGCCCGACGCGCACATCGACCAGCCCGGCCTCAAGCGCCATCCCCAGCAGGCGTACCCCGATCGCCGCGTCGCCGCCCTCCTTCTCCCTGGCAACGGCCTGGTAGAGCTCCACAAAGCGATCGAAGTCAGCGTTGGACGGGTAGCAGATGTGACCGGGGAAGAAGACGTCTTCGAGAACCAGGTGACCGCCCGGCCGCGCAGCCCGTACCATTGCCTCGATGGCCCGCTGCGGCCGAGTCAGGTGCGAGAGGAGGTAGCGGGCGAACACCAGGTCGTAGGCCGACGCCTCTGCTAAATCCTCGGCCTCCAGGCTTCGGAAGGTCACCGGCAGGCCCTGTTTGTCGGCCTCCTGACGTGCCACCTGCAGGATCGACTGGTCGCGGTCGATGCCAACTACGTGGCCTTCGGCTCCCACGAGGGCGGCCATCTTCAGCGTTACATCGCCGCCTCCGCACCCGATGTCTAGGCACCTCATCCCGGCTCGCAGGCCGGCCGCCTTGAGCAGCGGCTCCGTCGTCGGCCACTTGACCCGGTTCAGGAGACGCAGTCGTTCCGCTCCCGCTCGACCGCCCCGCAGGACGTAATCCTCTGACCGCGACGAACGTTCCATCCCTATGCCCTCCATCCTCTTGCCATCGTATGTCTTGGCCAAGCGGCATAATGCCATCCGGCAAAGCCAGGCGCATCACCTAACGGTGGAGGAAGGCGGCTCAGCGGGGTTCCTGGCCCCGGCCTCAGGCCGTAACATATCCTCAACATGTTCTTAACCCGAATGTAATTAGTTCACAAATGGGCGCCAACGGTGTCGTGTAGCGCCTTGTAACTCGTTTGTGACGCTAGTAAGGTCTCCGCCTGTTGTGCAAGTGTTGTGTAAGCG
>JBKPNW010000086.1:0-5846 GCA_046732815.1 Actinomycetota bacterium
CGTGCCCATTACCCCCGACGGCGATCTTCGCGCCCCTGTCCACCGCGTCCTGGAGCTGATCTGCCAGCACGTCACGGTGCCTGGCGGCGTTGAGGGGGCCCATCCTTATCTTGGGCTTCTCGGCCTTCTCCATCCCGTCCCCGAGTTCGTAGCGGGAGACCCTCTTGGTAATGCCCTCCATAAACTCGTCGTAGATTTCGTCGAAGACGTAGACCCGCTTGGCGGCGAGACAAGCCTGGCCTGCGTTGAAGAAGCGGCCTATGTTGATGCCACGCACGGCCGCGTCAACGTCCGCATCGGGGAAGACGATCACGGGGTCCGATCCACCCAGTTCCGCCGAAACGCGCTTGAACTTGGGGGCCGCTATCTCCATCATTCTCTGCCCTGTCCGAGTACTGCCCGTGAGGGCGACCCGTCTGACGTCAGGGTGGGTGGCTAGCGCCTCGCCAACCTCCTTGCCAGGGCCCGTAACTACATTCAGTACCCCAGGAGGAAGCTCTGCCTCCTGCATCAGCTCGGCGACGCGCAGCGTGGCGAGCGGGGTAGTATTGGCCGGCTTCACCACGATCGTGTTGCCCGCGGCGAGCGCCGGTCCGACCTTGGTCCCCATCAGCGTGAGCGGGAAGTTGTAGGGCACGATAGCGGCACACACGCCGATCGGCTTCTTGATGACCATGCCGTAGGCCCGTCCGAGCGCCGAAGGCAGGTTCGCGTACACACCTTCGATCTTGCTGGCGAGGTCCGCGTAGTAGTTCATCCCGTGCAGGAAGTGGTGGAGTTCCCCCATCGCCTCGGAGAACGGCTTGCCCTGCTCGCGTACCAGGAGCTGCGCGATCTCCTTCGCGTTCTCCTGTATCTTGGCTATCCCGGCCCGCATCAACTGGGCGCGATCGTCGGGGTCATTCTTCGACCACTCGGAGAACGCTTCCTTCGCCGCGGCGACCGCCGCGTCCACGTCCTCCGGACCGCCCTTGGGGACCGCGTCGAACGCCTCCTCCGTCGCAGGGTTTACGATCGGCGTCTCCTCGCCGGATCTGGCCCCTACCTGCTCTCCGCCTATCAAGGCCTGCGTCATGCTAGGCATCTCCTTTCGCTATCTCGCTTACCGAATACTCCGGTCGTCCCATGTACTTGAGTCTGAGCGCCTGGTACTCGCGGGCGGCCATTTCGACCCATTCTGAGGAGGAACCGCCCAGAGTCTTCTTCACCTCCGCGGGCACACCCGCAGCCAGGACCAGAGGCGGTATCTCCTGGTTCTCACGGACCACGCTCCCCGCTGCCAGCATCGCCCGCCGGCCGACGCGCGCCCGGTTCAAGACGATGCTTCCCATCCCGATCAACGCCCCGTCCTCGATCTCACACCCCTCGAGCAGTGAGAGGTGGCCGACCGTGACGTTGGAGCCGATCATGGTCGGCAGGTCCTCGTTCGTGTGTATGACCGAATTGTCCTGCACGCTCGTCCCTGACCCCACGACGATACGATTGAAATCCCCCCTCAGCACCGCCCCGAACCAGATGCTCGCCCCCTCTTCGACCAGCACGTCCCCGATGAGGACCGCGGTCGGCGCGATAAAGGCGTCGTCGGCCACAAGAGGCCGTCTGTCCTCGAACGGGAGTTGATGACCCATCCAGCTACCTCCCCGTGAACGAAGGCGCTCGCCGCTCGCGGGAGGCCCGCACGCCCTCTCTGTGATCTTCCGTGCCGATAAGCAGGCTCTGCGCCAGGCTCTCCGCGAACAGACCGCTCTCTATATCGACGCTGGCCGAGAGGTGAAGCAGCCGCTTGCTGAGACCATAGGCCTGTGGCGCACGCTCGAGGATGAACCGTAGACGCTCCTTCGCTTCGTCCAGGAGCTTCTCGTGCGCCACTACCTTCGTGACGAGCCCGTGCCTGTAAGCTTCCTCCGCGTCCAGGTCCTGGCCGCCGAGCACTATGTCGCGCGCCCGCGCGAGACCCACCAGCTTGACCAGGCGCGCGCATCCACCGTGGCTCGGGATAAGGCCGATCATGCCCTCCCTGAACACGAAGCGGGCATTTTCAGAGGCGATGCGCAGGTCGCACGAGAGGGCGAGCTGGGTCCCTGCACCGGTTGCAAGGCCCCCTATGGCCGCGATAACCGGCTTCTCAAGCCGTTCGATGGATGAGATGAGGCGGGTCACCTCGTGGCTGTGGGCGCGAAACTCGGCCTGCTCCCAATCGCGCTCGAATCGGGAGAGGTCACCACCCGCCGAGAAAACCTCGCCAGCGGCGGTCAGGATTACTCCTCGCACCTCCCGCTCGTGCGCTGCGTCCGTGAATACTTGGAGCAACTCGCCCTGCAGCGTCTCGTCGAGGGGGTTCCTCTTCTCGGGACGGTTCAGCTTTACGAGGAGCGCGCCGTCATCCAGCGTGGTCCGTAAGTCCGAACTCTCGGTCATCGTTTGATGACCTCGAAAGGGCTCTTGCAGCTGCGGCAGATGTAGGAGTACACCATCAAGTGAGGACCGTACTCGGAGACCTTCTCGACCTCGTCAGAATCGCACCACGGGCAGATCAAACGCCGCTCCTGTGCGCCGACCTCTCCAGGCGCCTCTGCAACTGGTTCCACTCGGTCCATGGCAACTCTCCGTACTCCCATCGCTTTTCGCCATCACTCCACCTGACCGGGACTTCTATTGCGCACTCCTTAAGTAGCGGAACGACCTTGTCCAGATACCTCTGGCGCATCTCCTCGTTGCCCATGCCGATCAGGCCTTCGACCTCGAGGGCCTCTATGCCCTCCTCTCCGTCGGGGCCGAACCAGCAGAGCATCTCGGGGAGGAGCTCGTCGGCGCTGACCTGGAAGAGGTTGCGGCCGCGCTCCTCGTAGGCGATCTGGCGCACCAGGCTATCGGCGTAAGCAGAGGTTAGCCTCTCTTCGTCGAGAATGCGGTGCGCCCTCCTGGCGAGCGCCTCGTAGCGGGAGTGCTCCACGGCCTCCAGCACGGTGTTCACCGCGGGACCGACGAGCGCGAGCGCAGCGACGACGTTCGTCCAGCTTGGCAAAGGGTCGTCGAGGAAGCTTACAGAGTAACGGCGCGCCCTGTCGACCTCGCCCTGCAACCCCGTTGGCGGGTTGGGCCAGGGCAGGTCTTCGAGCAGAGGGTAGATCGCCCGCGACTGCCCTAGCTTGTCCTGGGTTATGGCCGCGCAGGCGGCGGTCGATTCCAAGAGCGGCCCGGCATCGGCCCACTCGGAGACGCGGCGACCCAGGAAGTACACATTATCGCCTATGACCGCGATCAGGTTGACCAGCGCGGCCAGGGCATCGTCGTTCTCGACGAGGAACTCGCTGTGCGCCCCACGTCCCGGCGCTACCTCCTCTGTGCCTTCGGCACGCTCGCTCACACCTGAACCTCCGTTTCTCCCTCTTCGGCCTCCCTCTCGGCCCAATAAGCCTTGCTCACCGGTACGAGAGACATCTCGAGCCAGTCTTGCCCGTAGCGCTCCATGGCGCGCCTCGCCGCTTCCTCGTCGCCTGAGGCCCCGACGTCTCCCCTGTGCTCCAGCGGCTCGTCGTAGTCGGTGCGCGCGAAGACCATGTACCTATCCAACCCTCCTCCCTACTCCGGCCTGATGACCCTGACGATGGCCGCGCTAGGCACGACGAACATCTCGCGCCAGCGCCACTCGTCGTACATGAGGTGCGCGTAGACGGCCGCGTCTCTGGGCTCTGCGGCCCTGACGTTGCCGTTGTGCCTGAGCGGAGCTTCGCCCACGCGGGCCGTAAACACCTCGTAGTTCTCGACCGGCCGCATCAGACGACCCCCACGTCCCTGAGCTGCCTCTTACCGAGCGGCGTAATATCTTTCCTCGACCAGGTCTCCCACACGACCTCGATCTCCACCTCGTCTATACCTTCCATCTCGAGGAGTCTGTCGCGTACGTCGTCCTGGATCATGTCCATCGCCGGACAACCCATGCAGGTGTAAGTCAACTCTATCTTCGCCTTCGCCCCTTCCACCTCGACGCCCCGGATGAGACCGAGGTCAACGAGGCTGATGGGGTATTCCGGGTCGAAAACCTCCCTGAGCGCATCCCGCGCCTCCTCCGCTGTGACGCCCGCAGCGATGAACTTCTCCTGCATCGCTAGACGGCCTCCCTGGAGTAGAGCTCTTTGTATCCACGCTGAAGATGCTCGACGTACTCCTCGTTCTTGGGACCGCGTTCCCTCCAGCGGGCGAGCACGTCGTCCCAGGAGATCTCACCCTCCTCGAACTCCCACCGCTTCTCTTCGGCGTCGAACTGGGCCGGGAACGGGGAGTCTATGACGTACGTGTCCTCTTCCTCATCGTAATGAGCCGGCACGTGGAGACCGAGGGACTCGCACAGGGGCACCGTGTGGCTCATCCATGTCTGCCTGAGCTGGTCGTTGGTAGAGCCCTTGTAACCGTACTCGATCTGCTCGTTGTGCCGCTTTTGCCCGTCAGGCAGGCCGAACCACTCGAGCGTCAGCGGGAACATCCAGTCCACCGCCCGCTGGAGCTCCTCCTTCTTCTCCGGCTCCCTGGAGAACGCCTTCATCCACTTCTCTCCGTGCCTGAGGTGGAAGTTCTCCTCGCGGTCCACCTTGACGAGCGCCCTCTTCCATGGCCCGTATGAACAGTTGCGGTGGATGTCACTGAGCAGAACGAAGCCGGCCCTGTCGTAAAACCCATTGGCGACGATGAGTTCAGTGAAGCTCTCAAGCGGCACGTCGAAGGCGTATGGGTATTTGAACTGCCTCGGCTTGCGCTCGTAGACGAGCTCCTCTGTGTCCACCCCTAGATCCCTCAGCATGCGGTAGGCGATGTGCGCGTGCCCGAGCTCGTCCTGCACTATCCCCATGACGGTGATGTAATTGTTGACGCTGGGGAGCGTCGAGAAGTCCTTCGTCGCGTTCATGTATGCCGGCGCGCTTATAAGCTCGGTGTCGGCGGAGACGATCAAAGTCCGCTTCAAACCCTCGACGTACCTCACCGTAGCCTGTGAAGAGTCCTCGATGAGCCTCCCGCTCTTGATGCGATCCAGGAGTATCTCTTCGGTTACTGCCGTCATGCCTTCCTCCTCTGTCTAACCTGGCTGCAGCATAATAACTGTCCGGTCAGTCAATATCAATCATTGTGAGGTTACCCGCTCCGATTCTTTCGTAAACGCGGAGGGCGTTTTTGTAGAAGATCCTCTCCAGAGTCTCGCGTTCGAGGTCGAGATTGGCGATAGCCTGGGCGTTGGAACCTGGGCCTGGCACGCCGGGCCAATCGGTGCCGAAGATCATCTTCCGGGCGAGGCGCTCGAAATCGAAGTTCGTGTAGTAATCGGGGAGCTTATGAGGGGGGAGTCCGGAGACCTCGATCCAGACGTTGGGACGCATGAGCGTGATGAAGGCTGCTGCGTCGTACCACCAGCCGCGTCCGCCGTGGGCGAGGACTATAGTGAGGTCAGGGAAGTCGCGTGTGACGTCCTCGATCAGGGCCGGGTCGGCGTAGCGGTTAGTCGAACCAGGGAAGACGCTCGTGCCGCAGTGGAAGACGACGGGGAAGCCTTCCCTCTCGCAGTAGGCGTAGGCCGGGTAGAGCATTCGGTCATTAGGGGCGAAGGATCCATGGACGGGATGAACCTTGAGACCTACCGCGCCGAGCACGATCTGGCGCTCCAACTCGTCCACTACGGGGAAGTGCAAGTGTGGATTGAGGTTCGCCATGAGCCTGAAGCGTTCGGGGTTATGGGATAGGAGTGGGATCAGGTCCTCCACAGGCTGTATGCCCGTGGATTTCGGGCTGTACTCGCAGAAAAGGACTGCGACGTCCACGCCCTCACGCTCCATGTAGTCGTCGAAACGCTGCGGGAC
>JBKPNW010000087.1:0-7838 GCA_046732815.1 Actinomycetota bacterium
CTGCAGCTCGTGCTCTTCTTCGAGGGCTTGAGGAGCGAGAGGGAGCTGATGCGCGTCGCGGCCGACCGCCTGAGCGTGAGGTGGTACCTGGGCTACGACCTCCACGAGCCTCTGCCCGACCACTCCAACCTCACTCGCACCCGCGAGCGCTTCGGCCTTCCGGTGTTCCGTCGCTTCTTCGAGGAGATCGTGAAGGAGTGCGCCGACGCGGGCTTGGTCAGGGGCGAGGAACGTTTCTTCGACGCCACAAAGGTGGACGCCAACGCCTCGCTGGATTCCATCGCGCCCCGCTTCGCCGTGGAGGCGCACTTGGGTGGGCTCTTCGAGGACGACGAACGGGTCACCGCGGCTGAACCCGATCGAAGGCTACCGACCGTGGCCGACGAAGGGCTGAAGATAGAGAACGCCTCTCACGAAGACTGGATCTCCAGGAACGGGCGCCAGAGGCGGGAGGTCAGGGGCGTCTGGTACCGGCGCAAGGCGGATTTCCTGGCTTCCAAGACCGACCCCGACTCATCTCCCATGAAGCGCCGGGAGAGCAAGGGTTCCCATCTTGGGTACTACGCTCACTATGTCGTGGACGGTGGGAAGGCCAGGGTGATCCTGAATGCGCTGGTCACCCCCTTCGAGGTGACCGAGAACGCCCCGATGCTCGACCTGCTCTGGCGCAGCGCCTTCCGATGGAAGATCCGCCCGAGGCGGGTCACGGGAGATGCCGCCTCCGGCACCACCGAGAACATCGCCGCCGTGGAACGTGCGGGCATCCGCGCCTACGTGCCGCTGACCGGGGCCGGCAAGGCCCGTCCTTTCTTCAGCAAGGAGGAGTTCTCCTACGACACCGAAGAAGACCTCTACCGCTGCCCGGCCGGGGAGGTCTTGCTCCCTCGGGCGAAAAACAAGGCAAGGAAGCTGACGGTCTACAAGGCGAAAGCCGTCATGTGCGAGGCGTGCGAACTGAGGCCCAAGTGCACGGAGAACAAGACCGGCCGCCAAGTGCTCCGCTACTTCGACGAGGCTTACGTCGATCGGGTCCGCTCCTACCGCGGGACCTTCCCCTACGAGAAGGCTTTGCGCAAGAGGCGGGTTTGGGTGGAGCCCCTGTTCGCCGAGGCCAAGGACCTCCACGGGATGAGGAGGTTCAGGCTCAGGCGTCTGGAGAAGGTGAATGCCGAGGCGCTACTGATCGCCTCATGCCAGAACGTCAAGCGCTTGCTCACCTTCGGTACCCGGCGCCCGAGAAGAGAGACCAAGGCCGCGGCCCTCCGAGCATCGATGCGACCTCCGTCTCACGCCCTCCGCGCTGCACGAAGGCACTTCGTTCGGTAGTGGAGGTGCCCCTTTCTAACGTTCTGCAACAGCCTGATAAGCTTCGGAACGCTTTCCAGTTCCAAGGCAACGAACATGAGCCCCTCCCTGCTGCGGATCCTGGCACGTGCCTGCCAGGTGTATCCTTATACGGGTGGGTCGGGTTGGTGGCCGGAGCGCGCAGGTTTCGCCAGGATCGCTCGTGAACGGCCCCTACACCGCGAACTCGTAGCCGTACTTCGCTGCGAAGGCGTCGCGTTTTGCGAGAACGTCAGGGTCCGTTGGTATCGCCTGCAGGGGGATGCGGTTCTCGGCCGCCTCCTCGAAGAAATGCTCCATCCCGGAAGGTGAGAAGATCAGCAACACCCTCGTCGGCTCCGCCTTCGGGTTCGAGGGCTGGTGGACGACGCCGCGCGGTATCACGACGAACGAGCCCACGGGGGCCGTGATCCTGCGATCTCCCAACCGAACCGTCAGCTCGCCTTCGAGAACGTAAAACGTCTCTTCGTGGTCGCGGTGGAGGTGGGGCAGGGGACCGGGGGACCCGGCCGGGATGACGTTGTCGTGGACCGAGAAGGAGCCGCCCGTGTCCCCGTCGCGCACCTTGACCACCATGCGACCGCCGATCGGGTTGGGGAGCGCCTTGCCTTCGTCAGGACCGACAAAGAGACCTTCGCTTTCGACCTTCACGCCCGCACTCCTTTCCGCCGGTCCGTGGTCATGGTAACGAACCCATCACCCGTGAACAAGCCGGATTCGGAACGGCCACGTCTCTAGCCGCGGCGCGAGATCTCGTAGTGGAGGGTCAGGAAACGAGCCCCCCAGAAGGCCAGCGTATGGTCGGTGCGGAGCGTGCCCGTGCGATCTACGAAGACGTGGATCTCTTCTTTGATCGGCACGTACTTTGCCCGGAGCGTGTCGTCGGGACCACGATGGACGCGGTAGTAGCCCGCGTCGCCGAAGCCTTCACCATCGGAGACGAGCGCGAAGGAGCCGACCGGACGATTCTCCGGCCGCAACACCACTGTCGCCGAGCCATCCGGCAGCGGGAAGACGACCTTGACGAACCGGCCCTCACGCCCCGGCAAAGCGCAGGTCGTGTAGAAGCCGACGTAGATCACGGCATCGGTGGTAACCGAGCGCCGGAGCCAGCCGGTGTAAGGGGTGGCCCCCGTCGTCGGGTCTATCAGGCGGATCAGCTCGCTAGACATCCCGGTGTCGGGGGATGAGGCGGGCAGGCTCAACTGCTGGATGTTGCGGCTCACCAGGTAGATGAGGGTCCGCGGGGGATGTCTCAAGACCCTGCTCCACTCCGACCGCACCTCCAGATCGTAGTGGGCGGTCCGCTCGTAGAAGTCCCGGATCATAGGATGCACCTTCTCCGGATCGAAGCCTTCCCCCGCCAACGCCCCGAAGTCCGGCAGTAGCCCGGCAGCGGGATCACCGCGTACGATCTTTAGTCCGGCTTCTCTGGCGTAAGCATCATAGAATTCCGCGCCGATACGTCTCCCTCCGATGGGCCCTTCCAGCCAGGGCGCCACGAAGATCCGCGCTTCCCTCCCCGACCATGCCACCCAGCGCTGAATGCCCCACTCCAGTGCGTCCCCGAGCGCGACCTCGACGGTGTTGGGGCTTGTCGGTGTCGGCTTTTCGTTCACGGTCCCTCGTGTCTGTGCCGCAGCAGGACAGATCTTCGGCGCGGGCCGATGCAACTTCGTCCCGCCGATCCGCCCTAGTCCGCGATCTCCTCTTCGAGGCGCCTGGCTTCGAGCAGCTTGCCGGAGAGGTAGAGGCTGAGACCGAAGTAGTAGACGAGGTAGAGGATGGAGAAGGTCAGGATGCGGGGGTCGGGATCGGGCATCTGCCAGAGGATCACGGCGTAGCTCGCGAGCCACAGGGCCGTGAGCGTCAGAGAGAGCTTGCGGAAGGCGACCGTGCGCGTCGGGTAGACGTAGCGGATCGGGATGAAGATCAAGAACGAGCAGGCGACGAGCACGGCGGCGATTATCAGCGGGCCAGGATGGAAGACGATGGCGTAGAAGGCGACGACGTTGAAGTAGCTGGGGAAGCCGAGGAAGTAGTGGTCCTCGGTCTTGGCGTCCACGCGGCAGAACTGGTAGCTTGAGGCCAGGAGCGGCAGTGCGGCCAGGACTATCCCCGCGTTGCCCTCGGGCAGATACCCCTCGCTCCAGAGCAGGACCACGGGGGCGAACACGTACGTCATGTAGTCGACGATGTTGTCCAGGAGGGCCCCGTCGAAGAAGGGGAGCGCCTCACTGACCCGGAAGCGGCGGGCGAGTAGACCGTCGGTCGAGTCGATGAGGAGCGAGGCGAGCATCAGCCACAGCGCCTTTACGGCCTCACCCTGGAAGGCGGCCACGAGCATCAGGAGCGCGAGCACGGCGCCGCTCGCGGTGTAAAGGTGTACGGCCACGGCCTTCGACCTGAACCAGGAGGGGGTTTCCGTGCCATTCACGTCAGTAGTTTCCTCTATCCAATCGTCCCTGATCTCCGCCATACTCAGTACTGAATGATACCAGCCGGAACGGCATGGCTTCTACGTCCGAGGGGCCGTCCGCAGCGAGCGAACGCGGTTTACGGCGGCGGCCAACTCCTGGGCGCGCGGAAGGCTCATCTCACCGGGGTGCCCCTGGAAGTTACTGAGGGAGTCGAGGCCCATTTCCGAGACGGAGGCTACCCCCTCCCTTGCGAGCTCACCCGCCTCGCCCACCTCGCCGCCGGCGGCCCACCCCCCGATAACACGGGCCATCGCCTCGGTCTGGCCGGCCTCGGCGAGCTGCTCCAGATACGAGAGGTTGACCCGCTCGCGGCCCAGCTCGATGGTGTGCAGGCCCCTGCCGCGGGCGGTCTGCCTCTTGCCCCGCCGCAGATCTACCCGGGACGCGTCGATGGCGCGACTCTGTGGCGGACGCACCTCTCTGTCCGTAAGCGGGGCGCGGGGCGGGAATATTGTGGTCACCTCACGGGAGCGGGGTGTTGCATCGGAGGGTACGTAGTCCTCGAGCAGGATCACCCGGTCGGCGACGTCCAGGTAGTCCCCGACTCCCCCGACGACCACGACCGTCGAGACGCCTAGAGAGCGGTGCAGGGGTCGCACCAGGTCTATAAACGGCGAGATGGGCTCGCGACGTACCAGCTCGCGCATCCTCTCGTCTCGGATCATGAAGTTCGTCGCGCTCGTGTCCTCGTCCACGAGCAAGAGCGACGTCCCGACTTCCAACGCCTCGGCGATGTTCGTTGCCTGAGACGTAGATCCCGAGGCGTTTGGCGTCGAGAAGTCTTCCGTACTACGGCCTCCGGGAAGCTCCCCGATCATGGCCGAGATGTCCACCCCGGTGACGCTCCTACCGTCCTCGGCCCTGATCTTGACGGCGTCCTCCCGCGTCACGACGAGCTCCCTGCCGTCACCCGGCACGTGATCGTAGACGCCCCACGAGAGCGCTGAGAGCAGCGTGCTCTTGCCGTGGAACCCGCCCCCGGCTACGAGCGTGACGCCCTCGGGAACCCCCATCCCCGAGACGACACCCCTGTTGGGCAGGTCCACCTCCACCCTGAATTCCTCAGGGCTCTCGAAGGGTACGGCGCCGCGCTGGAGCGGCCTGTCGCTGGCGCCGCTTTCCCGCGGCAACACCGCCCCGTCGGCTACGAAAGCGACCAGACCCAGCTCGGGTAGAAGCTCCCGCAAGTAGTCCGCGTCCTCGATGGTTTCGACGTGGAGCCTCGCCTTCTCCACGTCCACGCCACCACCGGGGGTAGGAACTAGTCCTTTGCTCACGACCTCAGGCAACTCTTCCAGCAGCATCGTCTTTGCCGCGCGGGCGTCGACGCTTCTGCCGCGTGCGGGGAGGCCCACGGCCATGCGGGCCTCGATGTGCCCGGGCTCGACGACCATCGAGGTGCGGGGGAGGACGACCTGGGAGGCCCGCTGTATCTCGACCCGCCCGCTCCCGCCGGAGCCCCTGTTTCCGCGCACGACGCGCTGGATCCCCCTCTCCACGCTCCTGGTGAGGAAGTCCTCGCAGGCGACCCTGCGTTCCGGGTTTGCGAAGAGGGCAGGATCGAAAGGGTTCTCTTTGGTTCGGATCCGGATCAGGGAAGGTGGAGCGAAGGGGTCCCGCTGCACCCGGTCTACAAATAGGGTGAAAGAACCGAAGTCGTGAGAGCCGGAGAGATCATTGTAGGCACCGTATCCCCTGCGATCTATGCGGTCGAGCGTTGCCCTGAGGCGTTGCATCTATCCTCGGTGGTCGACATCTTCCTTCAGTCAAGTCCCATCCTGGATGCGGCGTCGCGGAGGACGGGACGGGCGATGACCCTGGCCTTCTCGGCGCCGGACTCCAGAACGGCGTCCAGCTCTTTCGGGTCGTCCAGCAGCTCCAGGGCCCGCTCCCTGATGGGGGAGAGGGCTTCCACGACTACCTCGGCGAGGTCCATTTTGAAGTCCCCGTAACCCTTGCCCCTGTACTGTTCCTCGATCTCGGGTACGGTCCTGTCGGACAACCCGGCGTAGATGCCGAGAAGGTTGGAGATGGCCGGCTTGTCGGAGGAGGCGGTTACCTCGGTGCCTGAATCGGTCTTCGCGCGGCGGATCTTGCGCCGTATCTCGTCGGGCTCGTCGAGGAGAGAGATGTAGCCTCCCGGGGTCGGACGGCTCTTGCTCATCTTCACGGTCGGCTCATCGAGGGCCATGATCCTCGCTCCGGTCTTGGGGATCATGACCTCAGGGACGACGAAGGTCTCGCCGAAGAGGTTATTGAATCGCCGCGCGAGCGTCCTGGCGAGCTCGAGATGCTGGCGCTGGTCCTCGCCGACCGGTACCAGGTGGGCGCTGTAGAGTAGTATGTCGGCGGCCTGCAGGACGGGATAAGCGTAGAGCCCGACGCTCGCGGCCTCGGCCCCACCCCTCTGCGTCTTGTCCTTGAACTGTGTCATGCGCGAGAGCTCGCCCACCTTGGCGATGCAATCGAGAAGCCAGCAGAGCTCCGCGTGCTCGCCGACGCTGCTCTGGCGGAAGATCACAGCCCGCGAAGGATCGAGGCCCGCGGCGAGGTAGATGGCCGCGATCTCTCGCACGCTGCTCCTCAGTACCTTCGGGTCTCGCGGCGTGGTGAGTGCGTGCAGGTCCACGATACAATAGAAGGTCTCGTAGTCGTCCTGGAGGGCGACGAAGTTCTTCAAAGCCCCGAGATAGGTGCCGAGATGGGACGTGCCACTCGGCTGTATCCCACTGAACACTCTCTGATTGGTCTCCATGACCCTATTCTAACGGACGCAGCAGAGCCCGCTAGACGGCTACTGAGGTGCTCTCTAACTCCCTCGCGGCTCCTACGACAAGCTGCGCGAGCCGCTGGCCCGGGCTCTCCCCGAGGCGCGAGATCGGACCGCTGACGCTTACCGCAGCCCTAAGCCTCCCATCCTCACCGAAGACCGGCGCGCTGACGCTCGCCACCCCGGCCTCCCTCTCGGCCACGCTCTGGGCCCAGCCCCTGACCCGGATACCTCTTAGCTCCGCAGCATCCGGCCTGCTATCGACGCCTCCCGGCGCCCAGGCCAGCAAGACCTTCCCCGCAGACCCCCGCGAGAGCGGCATCACGGCCCCCACAGGCACGGTGTCCCTCAACCCCGTAACCCGCTCCACAGACACCACGCATACCCTGTGCTCGCCCTCACGCACGTAAAGTTGCGTGCTCTCCCCACTCTCGTCCCGTAACCCCTCCAGCACAGACCGCGCCCGCTCCACGAGTCCCACCCCAGCGGCCCGGTTCCCCCACCCCAGCAGCCTCAAACCAAGCACGTACCTCCCATCCCGCCGCGATACCAGATGGTGCGTCTCCAACGCCGCCAACAACCTGTGCGCCGTCGGTCGAGGCAACCCGGTGCCCCCTACCACGTCAGCCAGCGACGACGGGCCACCCTCCGAGAGGAATGCCAAAATCGCCACCGCCTTGTCGAGCACACCGACCCCGCTCTTGCCACCCGACGAGATAACTTCTATACTGTCCATATGTCAGTCATTATGTCTCACATTTTGAGATAAAACAAGGGGGGTATGATCCTGGCTCGCGAGTGGGACGCGGGTGAGTACGAGGAGCTTTCAGCGCCGCAGACCCGTTGGGGGCTCGAGGTCCTCGAGCGCCTGGGTGCGTGTGGGGACGAGGCCGCCATGGACGCGGGTTGTGGGACTGGTCGGGTGACGGAGTTGTTGCTCGCGAAGTTGCCTGAGGGGTCCATTTTTGCGGTGGATGGTTCACAGGCGATGGTCGAAGTGGCGAGGAGGCGGTTCGCCGGGGAGCCTCGGGTTCGGGTGGAGCGTCAGGATCTGTTATCGCTCGAGGTCGAGGAGCCCGTGGATCTGATCTTCTCCACCGCGACGTTCCATTGGATAGCGGACCACGACCGCCTCTTCGAGAGATTGGCGGGGGCTCTGAAGCCGGGTGGGCGCCTCGTCGCGCAGTGTGGCGGCGAGGGCAACATCGCTCGCGCCACGAGGGCGACGCAAGAAATTGTAGAAG
>JBKPNW010000088.1:0-5410 GCA_046732815.1 Actinomycetota bacterium
GGACCGCCCGAGAGCACGATTGAAGGGATGTCCACGGTCGAGGCGGCCATTATCGCCGCCGGCGTCGTCTTGTCGCAGCCCGTCGTGAGCACCACGGCGTCGATAAAGTAACCGTAGAGGATCTCGACGAGCCCTAGATAAGAGAGGTTGCGGTCCAGCGCGGCGGTCGGCCTGCGGCAGTTCTCGTTGATGGGATGCACGGGGAACTCCATCGGGATCCCACCCCCATCGCGTATCCCGTCGCGCACGCGGCCGGCGAGCTCCAGATGGTGCCTGTTGCACGGCGAGAGGTCGCTGCCGCTCTGGGCTATCCCGACTATCGGCCTGCCGGAGCGCAGCTCCTCCGGTGTGATCCCGTAGTTCATGAAACGCTCCAGATACAGCGCGCTCTGGTCCCTGCGATCCGGGTCGTCGAACCACTCGCGCGAGCGGAAGCGGCGGGCGGGCTGGCCGTTGTCCGAAATCATGGTGGATCTCCTTGTCCGGTCTTACTCATCGCTCTGCCCAACTGGCGGTGTCGCCGTCGAGGTCTTGCCGAGGGCCTGTATGGCGGTCGGGACCATCGTCAGCTCGGGGACGTAGGCGTGGGGCGGGAGCGTCGCGAGGAAGATGCACGCCTGGGCGACATCTTCGGGTTTGAGGGCGGCGTCGCGGACTTCCTTCGGGGGCGGATCGGGGCGGTTGTCCAGGATGGGCGTGTCCACTATCCCTGGCAGGATCGAGGTGAAGCGCACGCCGTTTACGTGTTCTTCGAAACCGGCGGCGTGAGCGAGCTCGACCATCCCGGCCTTCGAAGCCTGGTAGGCGGGACCAGAGGCGTCGGGCCACCGTCCCGAGACGCTGCTGATCAGGATCACGAGACCCTGCGAAGCCCGCAGGTAAGGGAGCGCCGCCCGGATCGCGTAGAAAGCGCCGCTCAGGTTCACCGAGATCATGGCGTCCCACCCCTCGGCCGTGAGTTGCTCCAGTCTCCGCTCGGGGAAGTTCATGCCGGCGGCGACGACGAGGATGTCTATCCCGTCGGATTCTCCTACCTCTTCGACGACCCGCCAGACGGCCTCGCGGTCGGAGATGTCGAGCGCGTGCGCCTCGAGATGGCGTCCCCTCGCGCCCTCTTCTATGATCTCGCGGCGGCGGGCTGCCGCATGGACCGTGGCCCCGGAGTCGGCGAAGATGTTGGCCGTGGCGAGCCCGATACCGCTACTCGCCCCGATGACGAGCGCCGTCTTTTCCGCGAGGGTCGCTCCTTCCATTACTCCCCCGACTCCGCGAGGAAGACTTTGATCTGCGCCGAGGGACCGCGCACCAGCTCGGCGAATGCGCCGGGCCCCTCTTCGAGCGGCAAGACGGGCGGTAGCTCCCCGATGCCGGCCTTGCCTTCGACGAGCCATGCGAGCGCCTGCTCGAAGTCTTCGGCCGTGTACGCGTACGAGCCCTGCAGATCGAGCTGACCCCGCACGACGTCGTGGAACCCGAGGGTCGTATCGTCGTCGTGCAACCCTATGTACACGACCCTTCCGCCAGGGCGCAGGAGATCGAGGGCCATCCGCCGGGTGACCTCGGCTCCCACGGCGTCTATGACTAGCTCGGCCCCCAGGCCCTCCGTGGGTCCTTCCAGCGCCCCACGCGCCCCTTCATCCGACTCGTGGACCGCACTCGCGCCGAGGGCGAGCGCCTGCTCGCGGCGCGCCTCTACCGGCTCGACCACGTGTATTTCGGAGGTTCCGTCAAGCACCGCGGCCTGCAGGCACATAAGGCCGATGGTGCCGGCCCCGATCACGACGGCATGCTCTACGGAACCGCCCGCATGCCCGAGCCTCGCCGCGTGGACGCCGTTGGCGAGCGGCTCGGCGAGGGCCCCCGTGCGCGCCTCGACGCCATCGGGTAGCGGGTAGACGTTCTCCGCGGGTGCGAGCGTGTATTCGGCGAAGCCACCGGGAGAGTGGATGCCGACGAGCGTGCGATTCGGACACAGATTGGTCAGCCCTGCCAGGCACAGGCGGCACGTACCGTCGGCGGAGAGCGGGTTGACGGCCACGAGGCGGCCGAGGAGGTCTTCGTCGGCCCCTTCGCCGACCTCCGTTACAGTGCCTGCGAACTCGTGGCCCATCACTAGGGGTGGAGTACGGTTGCCCATCCTGCCAAGGTACCCTTCGATCTCCGAACCGCAGATCCCCACCGCCGTGGGGCGAACGACGACTGTGCCTGGCTCGACGGCCGGCTCGGACACTTCCTCGACGGACATCTCCTCAGGCCCGTGCCACACGATCCCCTTCATGGTCTCACCTTCCCGTAGCTAGTGTCCCGGATCAATAATCTTACTCCCAAGGCCGCCGCGCTGCGATCAGCGCGGCACGAGCGCGACAGCCCTCACGGGCGAGCCCGAGCCGCCCTTTATCTTTAGCGGCAGCGCAAGAAAGAAGCAGAAGGACGGCAGCCGGTCCAGGTTCTTAAGGTTCTCCACGATGTAGACCTCGCTGCCCAACAGCGCGTAGTGGGCCGGGTTTTCCGTAGAGATTGTGGCGTCTACCGCGAGCGTGTCGCACCCGACGAGCGAGACACCCTTCCCGACGAGATACTCGGCGGCCTCGCCGGAGAGGCCGGGCCAGTCTTCGAGGAAGCGTCGTCCCTCGGGGCCGGTCATCCACCTGCGGTCCCATCCGTAGCGGATCAAGACCCTGTCATTAGCCTCGATGGGACCGTGCTCCTCCTCCCACGCTTCGATATGCCCGACGCCCAACAGGTCGCCCGCTCCGAGGTCCGTGGCCTCGATCGTCGCGGCGCGTCCTGCGAGCCGGTGGAGGGGTATCTCATCGGTGGCCGTCCCCTCCGGTATGAAGTGGAGGGGCGCATCCATGTGGGTCCCTGTATGTTCGCTTATGGTGAGGCCGAAGTGGAGGGCGGGATCGCCGTATTCGTAGGATTCGTAGAGGGCCCTGCCGAAGCGGGCGTGCGTAGGGTAGGCGGGGATGCTCTCTTCCAGCGTGTGGGAGAGGTCGATCCACTCGTAGCCGTCGAAAGGTGAGGCAGATCCCCGGTCCAACCTCCTACACCTCCTGCGGAGTAGCCTCCTGGCCTGCGGCGGTCTCGCGGATGAGCGCGATGGGCACGAGCGTCAGGAGGCAGATGGCGGCCAGGAAGATGTAGTGCCAGGTGAACCCGTAGTGCTGAATTATGTAGCCTGCCACCGGGGCCGCGAGGAAGCCCGCCGAACCGAGGCCTATTCCGATCATCAGCCCGAGGCCTGAGGACGCCCCTTCGGGCACCGCGTCGATGATGGACGCGTACATCACGGGGAAAGGCGAGTTGCGGAAGACTCCCCAGCCGATAAGGATGATCCAACCCAGCGCGCCGCTGCTGATAAAGATCATTGCTATAACGGTTACGGCCCAGCCGACGGCGAGGATGCTAAGAGACCACTTGCGGCCCCTGTGATCGGAGACTGTGCCCCAGAAGATCTGGCCCATCCACCCCGTTATGCCCGAGGCCCCCGCGACCACGGAGGCGGCGGCGAGCGAGAGGCCCGCCTCCCTGGTGAGCTGCAGCGTCAGAAACGAGACTACCCCGGTCTCGGCCCACAAGAACAGGAAGTTCGCGACGACCGAGAATCTCACGTTGCGCGACGAGAGGGCGAGCTTCATGGCCTCCCACGCAGTCGCCAGTGGCCTCTCCTCCCGCTCGGCGTCGAGCTCGCTCTCCGTCACCGAGGGAGTCATGTGGTGCTCTTGGATCCAGGCGTTCACCCTCCTCAGGTTCTCCCGCCGGGCGAGCACTATCTGCAGTATTACGATGGGAATAGCGAGCAGCGGCAAGAACAGGAACACCTCCCGCCAGGTGGCCGCCGCGAGGACCGCCCCGATCAGGACGGGACCTATAAACTGGCCGATGGGAAAGCCGGTGTGGTGCGTACCGACGGCGAAGCCCCGATCCTCCTTCTGCCACCACTCGCCGACCATCGCCACGTTGACGGGTTCCATACCGCCGGTTCCGACGCCCATGATGAACCTCAAGACCTGCAGCTGCAGAAGCGTCTGCGAGACGGCCGTCGCGACGGAAGAGACTACCACTATGGCCACCGCCACGGCCCATGTGTAGGCCCGCCTGGCGCCCTTGCCCAGGGAGTCGCCGAACACCCCGAGGACGAGGCCGCCCGTCATCGTGCCGGCGAAGCTCAGGCCGACGAGGACCCCGCCGGCCGTCTCGCTCAGTTTGAATTCCTTGAGGATGCCGGGCAAGACCGTGGGTAGGATTGCGCGGTCTATAGAGGTTATGAGGATGGCGCCGGTCGTGACGACGAGCATCCACCACGAGAGCGCGTGACCCCTGGGTATGTACCTACCACGAGGCCCCGCCTCCGGGCTTACGTTTCCGGCCATGCTTCTCCTCTCCCGGCCTCCGCGCGGATCGCACGCAACTACCTCCCCAACGCCGCCGGAATCACCCGGGTCCGACACCGCGCACGACCGGCCCACTATACCCCGGCGCGCTCACCCGCGGCAACCGTAGCCTGTTGGTCACGAGGTGCCCAAAGACCTCGCGCGGGCAGGAAGTGCTGCTGTATATTGGAGGGAGGATTCTGGTGGGAGGTACAGTCGCATGATCTTCGCGGACAACCTGGGCGTGCCCGAAGGACCGGTGGTGCTCGCTGACGGGCGCTGGCTCGTCGTCGAGATGGCCTCCGACAGGGGTTGCGTGACCCTGCTGGACGAAGAAGGGCACATCGAGCGCGTGATCGCCCGCACCGGGCGCCCGAACGGGCTGGCCGTAGATAGGGACGGAACCCTCTGGGTGGCCGAGTCGCAGGAACCGTCTCTGGTGCGTCTGAGCATGGACGGTCGGGCGGAGAGGGTCGTGAGCGAGTGCGACGGGGAGCGCTTCCTATTCCCCAACGACCTGTGTTTCGGTCCCGACGGCGCCCTGTACATGACCGACTCGGGACTCCTCGTCGAGGACTGGGCGCCGGAAGGTGAGATCCGTGAGGACTTCATGGATGCGCGTACAGACGGCCGGGTCTACCGGATAGACCCCGACGCTTCGGAGATCGAGAAGCTGGACTCTGGCTTCCGCTTCACCAACGGAATAGCGTTCGGGCCAGATGACAACCTCTACGTCAACGAGACCCTCACGGGTATGGTCTACCGCTACAGGTGGGAAGACGGGGAGATCGTCGGAGGCAGAGAAGACTTCGGCAACGTGGCATACAAGGAGCATGGCGAGTTCCCCGTCGGCCCGGATGGCATGGCCTTCGGGATTGACGGGAACCTCTACGTGACGGTCCACGGCCAGGGCGACGTTACCGTGCTCTCGCCGGAAGGCGAAGTAGTAAGGCGCATAAAGACAGCGGGAAGACTACCGACCAACGTAGCCTTCGGCAGGCCCGGGGAGCAGAAGATCTACGTCACCGAAGTCG
>JBKPNW010000089.1:0-4649 GCA_046732815.1 Actinomycetota bacterium
CTCCGAGGCACGAGCAGGGTCATGGCTGTAGCAATACTCTTGCTCTGCGCTTACTATGCGTCTGCATTGTGAGGAATCCGTGTAAGTATGCGAGCATCTAGGCATCTGCAATGGCCCCCTCCCCCTCCTCGCCTTCATAGACGAAGTGGATGTGAATCTTTGTGGCTCTTTGGCACTTCGGACAGACCTCCGGCAGATGTGCCGCCGGGTCGTTCCCGCAGAGCACTATGTAGCCCTTATCCTGCGGCCCCAGAGCGCACTCCGGACAGCGGCCTGATGGACCGCTGCGGGCGGAGGCCTCAAGCCTCTCAAGCCGGCTTGAGACATTGCCCCTACTCATCGGGGTCCCACCCTCGGCAGGTTTTTCACTTCCAAGGTGCTTTCCTCCGCTTGGCGGCCAAGAGGGAGTCCAGGGTCCTCGGTCCCCTCTCGCTCCTGGGTGGTTCGGGAGGGTCGGGGGGTTCGGGAAGGCGGCGCCGTGCCTTTCGCCAGTGGTTCGCGTGCCTCACGTAAATGTTGTCCGCCATGCTACTTCCACGTTCCGACGGTCAAATCGTGGGCCACGCTCCCTCTCGCACGGCCGGCCGTCCTTGGCGACCCCGCTTGACCTCGGCCACGGGCCCTCTTGCGTCGGCGCGCGCCCGCCCTGCCCAGGTAGCCGTTGCCGTATCTCTCCCTGCTCATTAAGCTGCTCCTTTCGGTTGGTTCCTGTATCTCTCGGCTTGCTCCTGGTGTCGGGCTATCAGGGCCTCGAGGGTGCTCCTCAGACGGGCAGCTTGCCCCTGATGGTGTTCGCACCACGCCGCCCTCATCTCCTCCTGTCTGCGGGCGTTGTAGCGCTCGACGGAGCGCACCCATAGCTCCTCTTTGGCCTCCGGGTCCTCGAGCACGGCCCGCTTCTCTATGAGCCTGTTTAGCTCGGCTTCCATCACCTCTCCCTGGGCTACATCCATCACGCTTCTTTCTTATGTATGCTCATAGCGTACCTCCTACGTCTGTACATAAGATGGGTCATGCCGCCGGCCTCACAAGAGGACCCTCGCGAACGTCCAGACGGCCACCGCAGCACAGATACAGAACACCAGCGCCGCCACGCGGGAGATCGCGCGGTCTCTGCTGAGAACCCCCATCAAGTAGATGCAGAAGGAGACCACTGCGGCTAGGAGCGCCGCCGCGAGTCCGACCAGGTTGCCCGTCGTGTCGCTCACGCCGCCCTCCACTGCGGCAAGTCGGAGCGGCCGAAGAAGTAGAGGGTGTAGATACTTGGCCCTATTGTTATCTCTACACGCTTTTCTCTCTTCTTGCCCCCGATATTTTCTTTTCCTTTGTAATAGTTTGAGAATAAGTATCTACACCCTCTACAAAATCCCCTGCCTCTCGCTGGAATAAAGCAAATAAGAGAAATGCAACCCTCTACCCAAGTGTCTACCAACCCTCTACTTCCTGGCCGCAACCCTCTACATCCACAGGTAGAGGGTTGCGATACGAAAAGTAGATACTTAGGTAGGCACTTGCTGGACATTAACGCTCCCCTGCAAGCCGAAGTGTGAGGCCCCTGTAGAAGCGGCGGCCATTGGAGGCCGTCTTCTCAAAACCGAGGCGCGCCCAATCGTCCGCAAGCCGAGTGGAAGACATGGGCCGGTGCCCATTCTCAAAACACCACTCTTTGTACTCGGCGTAGAGTTGGCTGGCCTGAACCTTGCACTCGGCTCCCTGGATGCACCGGTCCTCGACAAAGAGGGCAGGCACGTCGTTGTTCTCCCTGAACTGCTTGGTAGCGTCCTCGACGCCAGTGGGAACCTCGAAGTGACCCCGCATCTTGAGGCGCCGCAAGCCCTCGAGGGCCCAGTTGAGGATCCCGGCACCTTCCTGCTCGATGGCGTGCTTGATCTTCGGGTCGCGCTCGTCTTCGGCCAGCGCTGGGAAGGCGACGACCTTGACGCGCCGGAAGAGGCCCGAGTTGGCGTCTGCCACTCTTGGTAGCTCGTTCATAGCCCAACACACCTTAGCCCGCGGTATCACCGTGAACGGATCGCGGTACTTGCGCTCGACCTGGATCGGCTCCCCCGAGATGATCGCGTTCAGCGTGTTGGTAGAGGCGAGGTAAGAGGACGGCTGCTCGCTCGCCACCACGAGCGTCTTGCCGGGCAAGTCCGCCAAGGTGAACCGGCTGCGCTCGAGATCCGCTAGACCGAGGATCCCGGCGCGGTGTCCGAGCATGGTCTGAAGACCGGCTAAAAACGTGCTCTTACCGCTACCGGGCGGCCCGAACAGCCAGACGGCGAGCTCGTGAGCCATCTCGGTAGTGAGAGCGTAGCCTGCGAACTCCTGCAAGAAGGTGGCCGCCGTCGGTACGGTGTTCCGTATGAAGTAATCCCATATGACGGGACGCGCATCGGGGTCGTACTCGTAAGGTACAGAGCTCGTGGCATAGTGCCTAGGTTGATGGTTAGCCAGCTCCCCGGTCGAGATGCGCAGGGAGCCGTTTTTGCAGACCAGGATGTCCGAGTCGGCATCCCATCTCTCGTCGGGCACGAACACCCTAATCCTGGTCAGCTCTGTAACGCTAGCCAGTATGCTAGCCGTGGGCTTGATGCCTTCAGGTTTGGCGCTCTCTATGACGTTGGCAATCTCCGCCTTCACTGAGGTCTCCGAGACTGTGGGCCAGATACCATCCTCGTACCGACGCCACTCACCGAGACCGTGTGCGTGGTGTGGGTTACCTTCTATCCACCGGTCGCGCAGCTCGTCATGTGTAGGCGGGGAGGGCTTGCCTGCAGCTTTACCAGGTTCCGAGCCGTTGCCGTTTGCGGAGTCCTTCTCGCCGGGCTGGTAGAACTCCGTCCTACCCTCGAGGACTTTGTTGAACGTCCGCTCTCGGTAGTCGTGGCGGTTCCATTTCTCTCGCATGAGGCCGGACTGCCTGAATAAATGGTCCATCCTCTTGGTGTCGCCATC
Organism: Actinomycetota bacterium; assembly: GCA_046732815.1. Lineage (GTDB taxonomy): Bacteria > Actinomycetota > Rubrobacteria > Rubrobacterales > Rubrobacteraceae > Rubrobacter_D. Next base: position 2,959 of record JBKPNW010000089.1, read on the forward strand.
TGTCCAGAAAGCGAGCAGGGAACAAAGTGCTAGGTCTGCCCTCGACTCGTCGCTGGCATAATCGTTTGTATCTCCTCTCCACAAGCGGGAGAACTTCTCGCCATTTTTCGCCTGCATGGCGAGCGCGAGGAGGTCCTCGTCGTCCACATCTAGTGAAGCCGTCCGCCCCCGATAGCCATTTGTCTTGTCAGCGGGCATCTCATCCTTGAAGACGTGCCGGTACAGGCGATCAAGTACGTCTTGGCGCTCATGGATCTCCGTCGGCGTCCCGCCCAGGTGCTTGCCGGTCAGAGTGAAATAGCGCCGAGACTCGTACATCTCAACCGGACCCTTGCGGTTATTCCGCCCCGGCAGTGTGGCCTTGACAAAGATGTGTAAGCCGGTCCCGGACGGCGAGACCTCGGTATAGCTGTCGAGTGCGTCGACTATCTTCCTGGCCCACTGGTCGATCTCTCCAGTCTCCGAATCGCGGCACTTGTCCAGGTCTATGCCAGCGTAAGGATCGTCCTCGGTGAAGACGAAGCCGACGCCCGACATGCCGTGCTCTTCGGCGTAAGCAATGGCAGCCTCGAAAGACGCCCATGTCTTCGGATTGGTGCTGCTGGCCCGACCGCCATGGACCGAGTAAGGGACCTTCGTAATATCGCCGTCGCGGTCCTCTTCGCACCAACAGACGAATTGGTCGGCCGTTCTCAGCTCTCCAGGAGCTTGGTATACTGAGCTAGACGCGGACATATAACTCCTTTCGCGTCTTCCCGCCGCCACTGATCCTGGCGGCCTGTCTGTACAACGTCTTAAGAACGGACCTGCTCGCGTTCTTGTAGCCGGTCCCGGAGTGCTGCGTTTTCTTCTTCGAGGCGCGTTTGCTTCAGCGCGAGATCGACCAGCCTTTCGGCATCATTGGCGTCAAGGCCATACTCCTCCCGAAGGCGCTGCATCGCGTTGTTTGCGTGGCGTTGGTCGAGGTCCCACTCACTCTGGCCACTGAACATAGCTTGCTTCTCTAGGGCAATCTGCCTTCTTGCCGCATCCAAGGCGACATCAATTGCCGATAGGCGCCCCACCTCCTTCGGGACTTCAACTAAAGGGGCCGCTGGCTCCCTGAAGAAGTCCGCAACCTCGACGTCTAGGGCGTCGGCCAGCTTCCTTAAGGTTGACGGCCGAGGTTCGTGCCGTCCAGACTCTATGCCCGAAATGGTGTCCTGGCCCACTCCAGACGCTTCGGCTAGGTCTTTCTGGCTCCAGCCTTTCCGGCGCCGAATTTCCTTCACTGCGTCCACTCAACCTCCCTAGTCGACCTACACAGTGGCCTATGTCGATGGGATTCTACCAGAATCAATATCGGATTGGAAGCGAAAATCTCTAGGATTTGGGCTGGAATAATCGGATAAGTGCCATTATAATCCTATTTAGAGCGAAGATAACTGAGACGACCGAGGGGAGGCCGCCTAGAACCAACAGCCCAACGATAGCAGCAAAGAACCAACGGCTACAAGCGAAAGGACAGCAGCTAATGACGAAACTGGGTTATCAGCCCAAGATCCTTCTCCCAGAGGGTGAGTTCTTCCGGTTCGAGATTCTCTCGGCAGACATTGAGGACGGCGAGTACGGCTACCAGCTTGGCCTCGAGCTGAAGACTTTGGGTGGCAAGCATACTGGCCATACCTTTAAGGACTGGTCCAAGATCAGCG
>JBKPNW010000090.1:0-7069 GCA_046732815.1 Actinomycetota bacterium
CCGGAGAGCGGGATGGTGCTCCTGATCCGTGACCCGAGGGACGTCGTAGCTTCCTGGCTCGACGCTACCAGAAAGGGCGGCTGGCAGACCAAACGCAGGGGCGAAGGGGGCCGCCGCGCGGAGTCGCTCGCCGAGACGAACCCGAACGCCTTCGTGAGGCGCCACGCCGACGCCTACCTGCAGCACGTCGGGAGCGCCAGGCGGGCCTACGATGATCACGAGGGCCGCAAGGTGGTGGTCCGCTACGAGGATCTGAGGACCGACACCCTCGGGACGATGAAGCGTATGTACGGGGAGCTGGGCGTTCCCGTAGACGAGACGCGGCTCGTCCAGACCGTCGAGAAACATTCCTGGGAGAACATCCCCGCAGAGGAGAAGGGGCAGGGCAAGTTCTACCGCAAGGCCACGCCCCAGGGGTGGCGCGAGGACCTTACGCCCCACCAGGTAAGGACCGTCGAGCGCATAACGGCGCCGCTTCTCGAGGAGTTCTACCCCCCAGGCCCCGCGGAGCAGGAAGGATGAGCCGCGGGAACGGACGCGGCGTGCTCCGTACTCTGCGTTCCGGTCCGGCGCGACTGGGACCTGCCTTCGATCGGCTCAGGACCAGACTGAGATCGGAGGCACCCGCCGGGACGCCCTACCAGGGATTGCCTGTTTTCTTCGTCGTCGGGCTCGCGAAGTCTGGCACCACGTGGTTGATGAAGACCCTCGACGCCCATCCCGAGATACTCTGCAAGGGCGAGGGCAGGTTCTTCGGCGAGGAGTACAGGCGGGAAGTACTGGCCGAGTCACAGACCAGACAGCAGCCCAGCTCGCTCTACAACGCCTTGCTCGGCTCCGAGTACCTGAGGCTCTGGCTCGAACGCTCCGTGTGGAGCAGGGATGGAGATCCCGAAGAGCACACAAGGGATCTCGTCAGGCTGGCCACGGACTATTTCCTGACCACCGAGCTCGCCAGGAGCGGCAAGAGGATCGTGGGAGACAAGACACCCCTGCTCGGTCCGAGGTTCGTCGAAGAGATATACGAGATCTACCCCGAGGCCAGGGTGATCCACATCATAAGGGACGGCAGGGACCAGGCGGTCTCCTTCATACACCAGCAGGGCAACCGCGCCAAGCGGGGCCGCACCCACAGGCTCTCGCCCGAGGAGCTGGCCAGGAGCGAGGCCTACCGCAGGAGCCCGCAAGAACTCGCCGAGAGAGGAGAGGGGATGTTCGCCGAGAAGACGCTGCGGAGAGCAGCCCAGAACTGGGACCTCAGGGTGGGCAGGGCGGTCGAAGACGGACCGGCCCTGTTCGGGGAGCGCTACACGGAGGTGCGCTACGAAGACCTGCTGGAGCGTCCGCAGGTGGAGGTGGAGAGGTTGCTCGGGTTCCTCGGGGTCGATACACAGGAGTCCGTGGTGGAGCGTTGCGTGAGTTCGGCTAGCTTCGAGAAGCTCTCTCGGGGCCGCGAGCGTGGCCAGGAGGACCCTACTTCGTTCTACCGCAAGGGTATAGCCGGTGACTGGAAGAACCTGTTCAACGAGCGCGACAAGCAGGTCTACAAAGAGGAGGCGGGGGGGCTCTTGATCCGGCTCGGCTACGAGAACGACGGCGGCTGGTAGGGTTGGGGTCCTGGATCAGGAAGGCTTTCGAGGACTCGCGCCGCGCGCTGCGCAGGGGCCGCCGGTGGCTGGCCGGCAAGTACAGGGAGGTTCCCCTGCGGGCCGCGGGACTGCGGAGGAGCTTCTCCGGAGCCGCCGGCACAGGAGTAAGGCCCGAGAACATAGTCTGGATCTTCGGCTCGGGACGCAGCGGGAGCACGTGGCTCAGGAGCATGATGGGAGAACCGGGCCGGCATCTGGTCTGGGAGGAGCCCATGGTAGGCCAGCTCTTCGGCAACTTTCACCGCAGGGCAGAGAAGGCGAACCTCGTCCGCCCCGACTTCGTTATGGCCGACGCGACGCGCAGGGGTTGGATCCACTCCATAAGGAACTTCGTGCTCGACGGCGCGAAATACGCGAGACCCCGCCTCGGCCCCGACCATTACCTCGTAGTCAAGGAGCCGAACGGCTCGGTGGGAGCTCCTCTGCTTATGGAAGCCTTGCCCGAGAGCCGCATGATACTCCTGATCCGGGACCCCAGAGACGTTGTTTCGTCCACGCTGGACGGAGCCCGTAAGGGAAACTGGCTCTACGAGCGCAAGGACAAACGCGGATGGAAACGCGACGCGCAGCCGGACAACAACCCCGACGCGTTTACGAGGCGCTGGGCCAACGTCTACATGCAACACGCCGGCAATGCCAAGAAGGCCTACGACGCACACAAAGGACCAAAAGTGATGGTTCGCTACGAGGACCTCAGGGCGGACACCCTCTCTACCATGCGGCGTATCTACGCGACGCTAGGTATACCCGTCGATGAGGGTGAGCTTGCGCGGTCGGTCGAGAAGCACTCCTGGGAGAATATCCCCGAGAAGAAGAAGGGCGGTGGCAAGTTCTACCGCAAAGCCACCCCGGGAGACTGGCAAGAGGACCTCACCCCCAGGCAGATCGAGCAGGTCGAGAGGATAACGGCCCCCCTACTCCAAGAGTATTACTCCGGCGAAGCGCCGTAACGTTGGCCCACCAGGTCTCGGTCGTCATACCCACCTTCAACGCCGGTCCCGGTTTCGCGGAACTGTTGAGAAAGCTCGCGGCGCAGGAGAGGGACTTCGAGCTCGAGGTCATTGTCGTCGACTCCGGCTCGACCGACGGCACAGCGGAACTCGCCGCAAAGTACGGGGCGGCCTTGCACCACGTTCCGCAAGCCGATTTCGACCACGGCGCGACCCGCGACCTCGGGATCTCGCTCTCATCCGGAGAGTACGTAGCCCTTACCGTCCAGGACGCCGTGCCGCTCGACGAGAAGTGGCTGGCCACGATGGTAGAGAACCTGGAGAGAGACCCGCGCGTCGCCGCCGCCTACGGTCGCCACGTCCCCAGGTCGGCCGCTGGCGCCCTGACCCGCGCGCTCGTCGGCAACCTCGCCGTCGCCAGCCTCGAAAGGCGGGAGCAGGAGATCGAGGACGAGGCGCACTACCTCTCCCTGCCGCCGGTACAGCGGCGTCGCTTCGCCGCGTTCGACAACGTGAGCTCCTGCCTGCGCCGCTCGGTCTGGGAGGAGTACCCTTTCGGCGAGGCGAACTTCGCCGAGGACCTGCGCTGGGGCAAGAGGGTGGTGGAGGCCGGGTACAGGATCGTCTACGAACCGCGCTCGGTTGTCGTTCACTCCCACGAGCGCGGCCCCCTCTACGACCTCAGACGCTACTACGTAGACCAGCTCGTCCTCGACGAGCTCTTCGGCGCACGCACGGTGCCGAACCTGCCGCGCCTGCTCCTCTCCATACCCTTCGCAACCCGCCATGTCTACAACCTCCTGAGACGCGAGGAACCAGCGCCAAGAAAGAGACCAAGACTGCTGCTCGACGCGGCGACCTACGCCCTCGCCTCCCAACTCGGCGCTTACCTCGGGGTCAAGGTCCCCTCCCTCTCCCGCCTCAGCCCGAAACTCCACACCAGACTCCATCGCTTCCTGGCCAAAGGAGTGTAAGAAAGCCGAAGTGCTGACAAGCCGCCGCAGGCGGCGTGCTGAAATGCTGACCGCTATAATCTCCGCCATGAACTTCGAACGCGTCGTCGAGCGTCTGCGTGACTACCGGCTGAAGAACGAACGTTTCGACCGGCTGGTCGGGTCGGTGCTCTCCAACGAGACGGCCATGAGGGCCACGCGGGCCTCGGTCGCAGCCGCCCGTTCGGTCTCCCGCAGGGGGCAGACCGTCGCGCCGGGGGATTACGACACGGTGTTCTTTGTGGCGGGAGAGATGCGCTCCGGGACCTCCTGGCTCAGGCACAGCCTGAGCGACCACCCCGAGATCGCCTGCGGCCAGGAGGGCAGCTTCTTCGGACGCGACTACGACCACGAGGAGATACCCGTCTACACCGGTCCCGTCTCGAGCCTCACCCGTGCCCTCGCGGTCTCGAAGGAATTGAAGACCTGGCACGCGTTGCCGTGGAACCTGTGGACGGACGGCTACGACGAGGATCTGAGGAACCTGTGCAGGCTCTCGGTCGACTACTTCCTCTCCAAAGAGGTCGCCCGCACGGGACGAAGGATAGTCGGGGACAAGAGTCCCCAGCACACCGAAAACCTGGACGAGATATACGAGATCTATCCCGACGCCAAGATAATCCACATCGTCAGGGACGGCAGGGACGTGGCGGTCTCGGCGATGCACCACTGGTGGCGGCTGGCCAGAGACAGGGAGGGGGGCGTCTTCGAGCTCACGCAGGAAGAGCTCCGCATCCGCGACGCTTACGCCGAAGACAGGGGGCGGTTCCTCTCCGAAGGGCGCTCGATCTTTACTGAAGAACGGCTGGCCCAGCTGGCCCGCCGTTGGGAGTACAGGACGGGAAAGGGCCACCGCGACGGGGGAGCACTCTTCGGCGACAGGTACCTGGAGATTCGGTACGAAGACCTCCTTCTCGACACCCCCACCGTCTTCGGGAAGATCCTCGAGTTCCTCGGGGCCAGTAGCGAGGATCGCATCATAGAGCGCTGCCTGCGTTCGAGCAGCTTCGAGCGGGCGTCGAGCCGCAGGCAGGGCGAGGAAGATCCGGCATCCTTTTTCAGGAAGGGCGTGGCAGGCGACTGGAGGAAGGTCTTCACGGAGCGCGACAGGGCCCTCTACAAAGAGCTGGCCGGAGGGCGTCTCGTGCAGTTCGGCTACGAGAAGTCGTATGACTGGTAGGGTTTGAGACTCCTCTTCGCCGCGCACCAGTTCTTCCCCGAGCACTACGCCGGCGTCGAGACCGTCACGCTCACGCTGGCGCAGGAGTTCATGGCGAGGGGCCACGAGCCTTACGTGCTCGCCCCCAAACGGAGCATCCCCGGCAACGATATCGAGCCAGGAGAGGTCGAAGACTACGAGTTCGGGGGCATACCGGTGCGCAGGGTCGGCCGCCCCAAAGAGGGTGTCTCCCGTCCCTACAGGCTGGATTACGAGAACGAGGTCATGGCGAGCAGGACCCGTGAGTACATGCAGAAGATAGGCCCCGACATCGTTCACGCCGAGCACTTCCAGGGGCTCTCGGCGAGTGTGATCCCCGCTATCAAGGAATTCAGCGTGCCGCTCGTGTATACGGCGACGGACTTCTGGACGTTCTGCCCCGTCGTCGACCTCAGGCGCCACGACGGGGTTATGTGCAGGGGACCCGAGATCTCCCACTGCACCCGTTGCATAGCCAGCAGATACCCCGGCACCAGGATGAAGCAGGCCGTCGACCTGACACCCCCGGCCGCCATAAAGGTCGCCGGCGCCCTCTCCGAAACCGGGCTCTCGAGGCTCTCCCACCCGCTGCGCCAGGTGAAGGCCCTCAAAGAGCGTCCCGAGCGCATCAGGGAGCAGATGGAGCTGATCGACCACATTATCGTCTACACCCACCTCATGAGGGAGTTGTTGCTCGCCAACGGCATAGGAGAGGGCAAGATCGGGGTCTCCCACTACGGCATAGATACTTCGGGCATACGCAGGGAGGACAGGCCGTTTTCACCGCCGCTCCGGGTCGGCTTTGTGGGCACCCTCGCGCCGCACAAGGGCTGCGACATCCTGATCCGGGCTTTTAGGAGGCTACCGCCCGAACTCGCCGCCACCCTGGGTATCTACGGGAACCTGGAGAGGTTCAAACCCTTTGTAGAGGAGTTGCGCTCCCTGGCCGGGGGAGACGACAGGATAGACTTCGCCGGTCCGTTCGCGCGCGAAGAGGTTGGCAACGTCCTCTCCGGGATGGACGTCCTCGTCGTACCCTCCCGCTGGTACGAGAACGGTCCTGGTGTGATCTTCGAGGCCTTCGCCGCCGGTGTCCCTGTGGTGGCGACCGACCTCGGCGGGATGTCCGAGTTCGTGAGACACGAGAAGGACGGTCTGCTCTTCGGGCTGGAGGACCCGCACGACCTGGCGCGCAAGCTCAGGCGTCTCATCGAGGAACGAGGGCTCCTCGAAAGGCTACGCGCCGGGATCGAACCGGTCAAGACCGTCCAGGAGAACGTGGACGAGCTCGAAACCCTCTACGGCGAACTGCTGGCGAGGGTCTAGGGAGGACCACGTGACGAAGCTACTCCTGAGCGGCTCCGGCGGCCAGCTCGGCCTCGAGCTCTCCGAACTCCTCCCCCGGCACGGCCACGAGGTCGTCGCGTTCTCAAAGGACGAGCTCGACGTAGCCGACTTCGGGGCCGTGAGGTCTGCACTGGAGGAACACTCGCCGGATCTCGTCTTGAACGCCGCCGCCTACACCAACGTCGACGGCTGCGAGACACAGACCGACCTCGCCTACAGGGTCAACGCACTCGGCCCGAGGAACCTGGCCCAGCTCTGTGAGGAGCGGGGCTGTGATCTCCTGCACGTCAGCACGAACTACGTCTTCGACGGCGCATCAGAGCGACCCTACGAACCCTTCGATACGCCGAACCCGATCAGCGTCTACGGGCGCAGCAAACTGGCCGGAGAAGAGTACGTCAGGCAGCTCACGAACCGCTGGTATGTGGTCCGTTCCGCGGGCGTCTACGGGAGGGGGCACAACTTCGTGCGGACCATGCTGCGCCTGGGGGTGGAGAGGGACGCGCTGAAGGTCAAAGACGACGAGTTCATCTCGCCGACCTACGCCGTCGATCTCGCGCAGGGGATCGCGGGCGTGATCGAAGCCGGACATTACGGCCTCTACCACCTTGCCAACACGGGCTCCTGCTCCTGGTACGAGTTCGCGAAGGTCATCTTCGAACTTACCGGCATCGAGATCGAGGTCGTCCCCGTCCCTGGCTCGGAGTACCCTCTCCCCGCGGCGCGACCCTCAAACGGGGTCCTCTCGGCCCTTGGAAGCCCGGAACTGCGCCACTGGCGCGAGGCCCTAGAAGACTACCTGGGTCGGGAAGGGGTTATTTAGGGCGACGCGTTCTCGGCGGCGCGGCAACCTTCTCCGGCGCAGTCACCCAGTGCGTCGAGGCGTGAGTCGAGCTCAGAGATGAGGTCCGGGTCCGCCGAATCGTACAGGTT
>JBKPNW010000091.1:0-3099 GCA_046732815.1 Actinomycetota bacterium
CTCGGTTGGGAAGATACCTACCACGTTCGTTCTCCTTTTGACCTCCTTGTTGACTCGCTCCAGGGGGTTGTTCGACCAGATCTTCTGCCAATGTTCTTGGGGGAAGGCGGCGTAGGCCAGTACGTCTTCCTCGGCCTCCTCCATCAGCTCAGATAGCCTCGGGAACCGATGTCGGAAGCCTTCCGAGACCCTTAGCCACTGCTGGTGGGCGCTTTCCGAGTCGGGCTGGGCGAAGACGGTGCGGATGGTCGCCCCAACCATCTGCTGGGCCGCCTTGGGAACCAGAGAAAGTGCGTTCCTCATGAAGTGCACCCGACACCTCTGCCAGGAGGCCCCTACCAACACGGCCTCAACGGCGCTCTTCAAGCCTCGGTGAGCGTCGCTGGTTACGAGCCTGACCCCACAGAGCCCTCTTGCCACCAGAGAGCGCAAAAACGACGTCCAGAAGGCCCCGTCCTCGCTGGGACCCACATCGAAGCCCAAAACCTCCCTCTCGCCGGTCTGTGCCTTCACCCCGACGGCTATGACCACCGCCGTTGAGCTCACCCTGCCGTCCCGGCGGGCTTTGAGGTAGGTGGCGTCGACCCACACGTAGGGGTAGGTGCCTTCGAGCGGTCGGTTACGGAAACGCTCGACCTCTTCGTCGAGCTCTTCGCACAGCTCTGAGACCCGGCTCTTGGAGATGCCCTCCATTTCCCCAAAGCCTTCACCAGCTCATCCACCTTGCGGGTGGAGACACCATGCACGTAGGCTTCCTGAACGACCGCCGCCATGGCCCTCTCGGCCTTCCTTCTGGGCTCCAGAAGCGAGGGGAACTAGCTCGAGTCGCGAACCCTGGGCACCTTCAGCTCCACCGTCCCCACCCTCGTGTCCCAGGAACGCTCGCGGTAGCCGTTGCGCTGTCCTTTGCGTCCAGCACTGCGCTCATGACGCGCGGCTCCTACGTGCTCTCCTGAACCTCCATCTCCATGAGTGCCTGGGAAAGTACCCGAACGCCCTCCTTGAGGAAATCCGCGTCCCGGTCGATCATCGCCTTGCGCAACAACTCGGAGAGCCCTATCCTCAGTTCATCGGCCACTGTGTATTCTCCTTCGGTAGATTGGTCTCTTCTGAAGGAACCACACGGTGGCCGTCTTCGTCAACAGCCTCTGCGTTTTACACACTCACGCGGACACTACCTATTCAGGCGCGGATTATCGAAGGGTGAAAGATCCTCGAATTCCTTTTGCAGCGAAAGTAATCCTTCCCTCTTCGTCCGCATCTCCCCCACCTGTCCTCGGTGATGTACTGGTGATGTAGAGAGGCACTCACCCGCGCCAAACAGCACCCGATATCTAGAGTATTCGGCTTATCTACACCGAACACTAAGAGCCGACGAGCGGACTCGAACCGCTTACCCCTGCTCATTACGAGTGATCGGTCATGCGTTGCGGGGGTTTGCATAGGGTTGCAATTCCCGGATATCTAGGCGGCTTTCTCTGCTTCGGGTTGCCAAGCGTTGCACCGTATTGCGTTCCCGGTGGTATCAGAGTGGTATCAATGGAGGCATAGCTGGGTCACGATCGTGCTCGGTTGTGGCACTCACATGAAGGACCTCCAGCACCCCGTGAGACAGACTAGAATCCAGCCTCTCCTCGACCGCTACTCTCGCAGGATGTCTTCCATGGGCCCCAACACCGCCGACGGTAGGGACGAGTCCCTGGGCTAGCGGCCCTACTCGTGCCTTACGGTCCCCCTCGGTCGTAGGTCGGGTCACAGCCACAAGGAGAAGCGAGCCGCTTGCATCGCGTCACTAACCAACGAGGGTAGCTCGTTGCTTAGCGCCTCGATCACCTCACACGCTTAGGCTGCTGTACCGACTCACCACTTTCCGACCAGAGAGCTTGCCCCAGCCACACCCACCCAGCACCTACTATCGCTACTGCTACCGAGATAAGCCAATCTGGCCCCACGCCGATGATTTTAATCCCGAAGTACACTAGTGCACCGATTATGATCAGCAGCGCCCCGCCGCTTGGCAAGACATTCACACGCATGGTAGCCATACCGAAAAGCACTGCGCCCATCATCACCACTAGCTCGAGTGGATGAACAATGTCATTCAACGCCTCCGCCTCAGTCCCAAGCACACCATCAATGAAGGCGATGGCGAGGCCACCGAGGGTGATCAGCACGGAGGTGGTAACGATCAGAATAACACCTACCGTCCCTAACCACCCAAAGCGTATTTGCCTCCTCTGCCAGAGATAAAGGCCTACCAGTCCTACCGCCAAGAGTGCATGGGCAGGGGAGTCTATCGCGTGGAATGCCCAATGAAAATTTTCGAGGAACGGAGCTGCCGCGGCTTCCACAATGAACAACGCCCCAGCCAGCAGGGCCGCGAGTCCTCCCCATCGGAAAAGGTTCGGTGATGCCATGCGCGCTTTCCTCCTTCTCCCAGCCCTTCTGTCCCGCTTTGCTAGGCTATCGTTACGACGAAGTTCGGGTAAACCTTATACTTTCCTGTCTGGCGGGCGCAACCACAATGAGACGTGCGCCGGCTGCATCGTCTCTTTAACCACCTCTACTAGATCATAAGTGAGTGCCTCCAGATCCGTCTCATCCCTTAACTTGACGGAGAAGGCCTCTAGAGTCTTCGCAGCGTCGTACTTCCTACGATAGAAGCGGCGATCTACGAACGCCTGTACTCTCCGGCGCAGGGGCACGAACAACGCGGCTATTGCCAGGGTGGAAGCCACGACGGCGAGCTGCGAAGTCCCACCGGAAAGGGCGCGGAATAGTCCTTGGAACAGGACTATGCTACCGACGTACACCAGCGCCAGCGCTGCCGTCAGCACACCGTAGACCAAGGTGCGGTTAATGACGACGTCTATATCGTAGAGGCGATATCTGAGTATTGCTATGCCAGCGGCGATTGGCAGGAAATTGAAAGCGGCTATGCCTATATTCCAGGCAACTGAATGCTGCCCGAATCCTAGGAGGGCTGCCAGGAAACCGACGACCAGTAGGGCAACGGTATACACGAACCATTTGAGCTGCTGACGTTCTGCTCCCCTCGCTTGGTCCATGCGCGTTATCATCGCCGCAACGGCGAAAAGC
>JBKPNW010000092.1:0-4373 GCA_046732815.1 Actinomycetota bacterium
GGAGCGCCTCCAAAACCGAGTGGATTTACGGGTTCAAGGTGGCCCTGGTGGTGGACCCGGACGGTGTGATCACCGCTTTCGGTATGGCCCCTGCCTCCTCCGACGAGAGGCCCATAGGGGAAGCGCTCATAGCCGAAGATCTTCACGAGGCCTACCTGGCCTACCCAAGGGTTCACGGGGGTAGAGTGGGAGCGGCGCTGGCTGGAGGAATACGGGGCTCTGGTGGCCGCCACCCCGTAGGAGGACTCTCGGCGGGCATGGCCCAAGACCGATCGACGGTGGGCTAGCTTCGCTAGGCAAGCGCCAGATCATCGAGGGGGTGATCTGCCAGCTCTCAAGGACTTCTTCTCTGTGGAGCGCCACCGAGCGAAGACGTTGGGCGGGCTGCTGGTACGTCTGGCCGCCAAGATCGCGGCCTACACCTGCGCTCAACGCATGAACCTCTCTCTCAGTCGGCCCCTGCGTCACCTGGCGGACCTGTTGGTCTAGATTCATTGCACATCACTCGTCTTAGAACTCCGTGCCTGCAAACTTCGCAGAATTCACCTTCTATGACGTTGGGTGAATAAGGACATGAAGTCGGCTCCACCCCCAGCTAGCTCTGGATAGCCATGCGATCTGTGGGGGCTCTTACGGTGGGAAAGCTGTGTGCAGTTGCTCCGCGAACTCTGCGCTAGGTAGCGGCCGCGCGAAGTAGTACCCTTGCCCCCAGTCGCACCCCATGTCCCTCAGCAAGGCCGCTTGCTCGGGGGTTTCGATACCCTCGGCCAGGACCTCGAGGCCCAAAGTGCGGCACATATCGATGATCGTCCGCACCAGTGCCTCGTCCATCGTGTCCTCTCCGAGCCCTTCTACGAACGACTTGTCTATCTTGACGCCGTCCACGGGAAAGCGCTTTAGGTACGAAAGCGAGGAGTAGCCGGTGCCGAAGTTGTCCAATTCTAAGCGGATCCCCATCGTTTTCAGGGCATCCAGCGTTCGGATGTTGTCCTCCGAGGCGTTTATCAGGACCCCTTCGGTGATGTCCAGCGCCAGGGTGTGGACTGTCGGTGTGACTCGCGCCAGTGTCTCTTCGATGGTGTGTGCCAGCCCACGGACCTTAAGTTGCCCCCATGAGAGGTTGACCATCGCCATGAGAGAGGCCGAAGGGTAATCTGCTTCCCACAGCTTCGCTTGCCGGCAAGCCTCTTCCAGCACCCACCTGTCGATGGGCAAAACCAGATCCGTCTCCTCGGCGAGGGGCAAAAAGGAGGAGGGTCGCTGTAGGCCCTTCTTTGGGTGTTGCCAGCGCAGCAGGGCTTCGAAGCCCACCATGCTCCCGTCTCGTAAGGAGACTATAGGCTGGTAGTGGAGTACGAACTCCCCTCGCTTCACGGCTCGCCTGAGCTCGGCCTCTAGCTCGAGGCGCTCCTGCGCGCGGGCCTGCATGGCCGGGTCGAACACCTCGTAGCGGCCCGGGCCCTGCTCCTTGGCCCGGTACATGGCAGTATCCGCGTCGCGTAGCATCCTCTCGGGGTCGGCGGGGTGAGCACTGCCCCAAGCGATGCCTATGCTGGTGCTGACGCTCACCTGATGGGCGCTCACGGTGAAAGGCTCCCGAAGAGCCTCGGCGATCCTCTGGGCTACCCAGATCGCCTCAGAGCGTTCTACCCCATTCCCAAGCAGCACGGCGAACTCGTCCCCCCCAAAGCGCGCAAGGACGTCTTCGGAACGCAACTGATCTTTGATACGCCGGGCGACTGCGACGAGAAGGCTGTCGCCCGCCGCGTGCCCCAGGGAGTCGTTTACAGTCTTGAAGCGGTCAAGGTCCATGAAAAGCACTCCCACATCGGGGCTGTCTTTTCTGCGCCTCGTGCGCCGCAGGGCCTGCCCGAGCCGGTCGACAAAGGCGTGGCGGTTGGGCAGCTCGGTGAGTGGATCGTGGGAGGCTCGACGTTCGAGTTCGGCTTCGAGGGCCTTGCGCTCGGATATGTCGGTGGAGACGCCGATCATGCCCGTGAGGTTTCCTCGGTCGTCAAAAAGGGGCGTGGCGGTGCCCAGCACGGGCACGTAGGAGCCATCCTTGCGTCTGAGCAGCGTCTCGCCCGACCAGGTCCTTCCCGCCCGCAGCTCGGAAGCGACCCCTCCCGCCAGATCCAGCGACTCCTCGGAGAGCATCAGGTCCCTGAGCCTACGCCCCCGCGCCTCCTCCGAGGACCAGCCGTAGAGATCTTCTGCGGCCCTGTTCCAGTAGACAACCTTTCCCTCGAGGTCGATGGCGACGACGGATTGTCCGACGGCCTCGAGCAGCTTGGCCTGGAAACGCAGTTGCTCATACTCTTTACCTGCTACGATATGCACCCCCATCAATCTGCAAAACAAAACCGGCTAGCACCGTTTGCGGTAGTAGCCGGTTGCGCCACTGGCTCCGCTCATCCAAGGCACCCAAGTATGGGAGTGAGCTTCTCAGCCTCTATTAGCAGCTGGATTGTGCCGTATACGCAGCATACATGCGTGGTAAAGCCTCGCGCAACTCTTCGCAGCCGACGAAGACGAACATGCTACGAACTTCTGAGAGGAAGTCTCGATAATACCGCACAGTAGCAGATTGCAGCCCGGTACGAGCATAGGTAATCGACCGGGGCTATGTAGGCTTCCGCAGAGGAACTTCGGAGAACGCCGTGCATGCGAATTTCGAGAAGCCTTTTACGAGGCCGGGAAGACGACGGACGACGGAGCAGCAACGATTAGGAATCGGAGGACGGGGGCATACGGCACGCCCTATGCGCCGTATGCCCGGTGCAACATCCCGCTCCTTTGCGTATGCTTTCCCCGTCCTCTGCGAGGAAGGGAAGGGCGCTGCTGCACGGCGATCAGACGACGGTAGTAGGGATCCTGGGCGACGATCCGCTTACCTCCCGGATCTTGGGGCTGTTGCTGGAGAGTGTCGGCTACGGGACACGCGCTCTGGAAGTGGACGCCGTCCTGGATGACCCTGGCGCTTCGCTTGAGGGGATAGACCTCTTGCTGCGCATGCCTCCGCGCGACGACCAGCGCGAAGACGAGCTTCTTGACGCCGTGGGGGGCGGCCCGTGGACCGCGGCCGTGCCGGTCCTTCGCCTCTCGACAGAGCCGAAAGCGCAGCGGACGGACTCGGTGCTGCCCTGGCCTTGGTCCATGGAGGCCCTCGTTGGGGCCATCGAGCGGGCCTTGCGTGCTCCCGGCGGAGGCGAAGTGCCGTAGGTGGCGTCGCCCTTCGCCCGCTACCGGTCCCCTTCGATCGAGGCGAGCAGCATCCTGAGCGCCCCCATCCTCGCCTTCTCCCTTTCCGAAAGACCCCTTCTCCGCTCCAAGCGCTCCAGCGCCCCAAGCGCGTCCCCCACGTGGGGTTCGAGCCTCGCCAGGTCCTCGTCTCGTTCGGCCCCGGGTAGCAGCGACATCCCCTCGAGGGCGGCGGTCAATGCCCCGCCAGGCTCCCACTCTTCGTGCTGATCGCATCCTTGGTCTCGCCGTTCCCGACGTTTCGGCAACCCGGCCACCTCCCCAAGAGGTCCGCAAGCTTTGCGCCCCCGCCTCGCGACGGGTTTGCCCTTTTCGATCGCGTGAGGGCATTGTAATGGATCGGAGGCGCGATACGTACGCGGGGGCGCGGCGTCCGTGGCTAGCCGACGTAAGGACCAAGGACATTGGAGTGCGCCCGCGCGCGAACTTCTTAGAACTCCGTGCCTGCGAACTTCCGAGAATTACCCTTCCGAGACTGTATGAAAAGTCCTCAAACACGGGCGAGACGCCTCGTCATGAGGCGAATCATGGCAGCGTACACCAACGCCTCGCCACTCGCACACAGCCTCTCGTAATCTTTGCCCATCCTCCTTTGCTGGTCGATCCATGCCAGTGTCCGCTCCACCACCCATCTCCTCGGCAACACCACGAAGCCTTCGGGGGGCAACAGTTTGCGCCAATCTACGGTCACGCCCTCTTTGGCCCATTCCCTGGCCCACGCCATAAGCACCTTTTCCGGGGCGGGCTTTTTCGGGCGCTCCACCACATCCACGCTCCAGCCCAGGGTCTTCTTAACCCAATCCGCGCCCTTATCTTCTCCTCGGTAGCCCGCGTCCAACCACAGGTGAGAAAGGCGGGGAAACCGCGCATTCGCCCGCCTCAGCAGCGTCTTGATCCCCTCATAATCCATAACCTTGGCGCTATGGACCTTCACCTTGAGCACGAAGCCTTCGGTGTCCACCAGGATGTGACGCTTACGCCCCTTTACCTTCTTGCCTCCGTCGAAGCCCCTCTCTTCTCCGCCCACCGCGGTGCTCTTTACCGACTGAGAATCCACCACGCCCGCGCTGGGCTGAGGATCTCGCTTCATGCGCACCCTAAGGCGTTCTCGG
>JBKPNW010000093.1:0-8387 GCA_046732815.1 Actinomycetota bacterium
TTCGGCAAGGTTGCGAATCACCGAGCGATTCCGTGCGCGAGGCACGAAGACCCAAGTCTTGATGCCAACGCTGATGCCAACCCGGGCGACACAAGACAGTACTAGGCGGACTCATCGTTTGTTTCGAGATGACGAGAATGGCTCGTTTAGGCCATTTTTCGGACGTTACGGTACTGGGTGGACCCTATAACAGCAAACTCGTAATGAGCAGGTCAGCGGTTCGAGTCCGCTCGTCGGCTCTTTACTTTTCCTCGGTTTTGCAGGATAAACGTGGATGACCACGCAAGGGAATTAAGTCGCTACTAATCTATCTGGCTATCATTCATCTCGTTGCGTGCACACTGCTAGTCAACCCAAACAACTCCCCCTAATGAGTAGCACGTCACCCTGGAAGCCACTCGGAATTGACACGGGCAGAAGCGTCGGTGATGCTGAAGATAGTACGGTAACCGGTGGCCCCGATCTCAGGAGGAAAGTGGAAGAGATTCGCACAACGGCCAACCCGATCCTGACGGAGGATCACATCGCATTCCTCAACCGCTACGGGCAGACTAGGAAGACGGAAGTCGGGGAGGTTCTGTTTGAGGCGGGCGACACCTCCTACGAGTTCATAGTCGTCCTCGAAGGCGAGGTAGAGATAGTCGACGACTTCGCCGGCGAGGCTCGGTCGCTAGGGGTTCTTGAGGCGGGCCGCTTCGTGGGCGAGATGACCATGCTCACCGGGCAAGCAATTTACGTTTCGGCCGTGGTGCACAAGGGCGGGGAGGTATTGGCGATTGCTCCCGAGCAACTGAAGGAGGTCGTTACCGAGGAGGCCGCTCTCTGCGACATCCTGCTGAAAGCCTTCTTGGCTAGACGATCATACGCGATGAGGGTCGGCGTGGGCCTGAGGATAGTGGGCTCGCGTCACTCGAGCGATGCGACGCGCCTGAGGGAGTTCGCGGCGCGCAACAGACTGCCCCTCGGTTGGGTCGAGCTCGAGGACGACCCCGAGGCCGAGGCCTTGCTCGAGAGATTCGGTGCGAAGCCCTCGGAGGCGCCAGTCGCCATCTGGCAGAGCGAGGACGTGCTCAAGAATCCGACCAACGCCGAGCTCGCTCGGACCATAGGGCTTGAGGTAGATGCCCCCTTGGAACGGACCTATGACCTCGTAGTGGTGGGTACAGGTCCTGCGGGCCTTGGTGCGGCGGTCTACGGGGCTTCTGAGGGCCTCTCTACCCTCGCCCTGGAGTCGGTGGCCTTGGGGGGACAGGCGGGAACGAGCTCGAGGATAGAGAACTTCCTGGGCTTCCCTGCTGGCCTCTCCGGCTTCGAACTCGCCAGCCGCGCCTTGGTGCAGGCCGACAAGTTCGGCGCCCGTACCGCCGTGCCCCAGGAGGCTGTCGGCCTAAGGAGGGAGGATGGCCACTACCACATTGAGCTCTCCGAGGGCGGTGAGGTCGCGGCACGCAGCGTGATAGTCGCAACGGGGGCGCGCTACCGCAGGCTGGAGGTGCCCCGCCTCGACGCGTTCGAGGGCGTGAGCGTCCACTACGCTGCCACGGAGGCCGAGGCACAGAGGTGCGAGGGCGAGGAGGTCGCGATCGTCGGCGGGGGCAACTCGGCGGGCCAGGCTGCGCTGTTCCTGGCGGGACGCACAAGGAGGGTATACCTGCTCATAAGGGGAGGAGACCTGGAAAAGAGCATGTCCAGCTACCTAGTCGAGCGCATCAGGGATACCGAGAACGTCGAGCTACTTGCCAACACCGAGATACGAGAGCTCACGGGAGAAGAACGCCTGGAGGAAATAATGGTCGAGGACAACCGCTCGGGGGAGCGCCGGACCCTCGGGGCGCGGGCGCTCTTTGTGTTCATCGGCGCGGAGGCCAACACCGGCTGGCTCCAAGGTGCCGTCGAACTGGACGAGCGCGGCTTCGTCCTGACCGGCAGGGAGCTGAACGATTCTGCGCTCCATGAGGAAGACTGGCAAGAACGTTCGCGGGAGCCGTTTTTACTGGAGACTAGCATGCCAGGAGTCTTCGCTGCGGGTGACGTGCGAAGCGGCTCGATCAAGCGGGTCGCCTCCGCGGTGGGGGAGGGCTCCATGGCAGTGAGGTTGGTCCATCAACACCTAACCGATTCCAGCGTGCGAGATGTGCGAGGTAGCACAAACGTTCGCGAGTAAATCACATGAGTTTAGATCTGGCCGGTATAGGCCGATAGGAACTAGGCGTGGAGGTCAGCGTTCCGCGGATACAAGGATGATATTGATACCAATCTGATACCACCGGGAGCGCAATACGGTGCAACACACAGCAACCCGCAGCAGTGAAAGCCGCCTAAATATGCGGCATTTGCAATCCTCTGCACACCCCTGCAACACATGACCGATCACTCGTAATGAGCAGGTCAGCGGTTCGAGTCCGCTCGTCGGCTCTCTTTTTGTGCCGATTTGCAGGAAAAATAAGGGAAGTGGAGAACCTAGCAGTTTGGGACCACTTGCGTCTTGGTACCACTGACTTTCGTAGCCTCCTAGTTAGTGGGGAAGCAGGAACAGGTTAGACCTACTCGAAATAGTCGGGGCTACCCCCGGGGCTGCTATGGTCCAAGGACAACTCGACGGGACAGTGTCAATTTCTTGCGGATTGCACTCTGCGTGCAACGTACCTGTGGCTTGTTGTATCGGGACGCCGAAGTCTGCTGGCGGCACGTAGTTTGACACGACCTCTACACTGGGAGGCAGGGAGAGGAGAAGGAGGAGGTGATGGCACCGCCTGACGTCGGGGAGAGCGGCATCACTCCTGAGCAGCCACACAACCTTCGAAGGCTTCGCGCCGTGGATTCCGCTCCGGCAGAATCTGCGCCGCGCGCCCCGGAGCGTCCACTCCACAACCTGCCTCTGGAGCTCTCCAGCTTCGTCGGGCGGGAGAAGGAGCTTGCCGAGGTAAAGCATCTGCTGGAGGATGCCCGCTTGCTGACGCTAACCGGCTCGGGTGGTTGCGGCAAGACCAGGTTGGCTTTGGCGGTGGCAGGGGAGGTTGTGGAAGACTTCGAGGACGGCGCGTGGTTGGTGGATCTGGCACCGCTGGCCGATCCTTCCCTCGCGCCCCAGGCTGTAGCCTCCGCGCTGGGCGTTCGGGAGCAGCCGGGCCGCTCGCTGACCGTGACGCTCTCTGACTACCTCAAAACCAGAAAGCTTCTACTGCTGTTGGACAACTGCGAGCACCTGATCGAGACGTGCGCCGAACTGGTCGAGATGCTGCTGCGTGCATGCCCGGGGCTGCGTATCCTGAGCACCAGCCGTGAGGCTCTGGGCATCACCGGGGAGATCGCCTGGCCAGTTCCCTCACTCTCCCTTCCCGACCTCAGGCGCCTGCCGGATATCGATAGCTTTCCTCGGTACGAATCGACTCACCTCTTCGTAGAGCGGGCGGCGGCCGTCGAGCCGACCTTCACGCTCACGAAGCAAAACGCGCCAGCCGTGGCACAGGTTTGCTATCGGTTGGACGGCATACCTCTGGCTATAGAGCTTGCGGCGGCGAGGGCGAAGGTGTTGCCGGTGGAGGAGATCGCGGATCGACTGGACGATGCTTTCGGGCTGCTCACTGCCGGAAGCAGGACGGCTATCCCCCACCAGCGCACCCTGCGCGCGACGATGGATTGGAGCTACGAGCTGCTCCCTGACGAGGAGCGTACACTGTTCCGGCGGCTTTCGGTGTTCGCCAGCGGTTTCTCGTTGGAAGCCCTGGAGTCGGTGTGCGCTGGAGAGGGACTCGCCCGGGACGAAGTGCTGGAGTTGCTCTCACACCTGGTGGACAAGTCGCTCGTGGTGGCACGGGAAAGTGGGGGTGAGGCGCACTACCGTCTGCTGGAGACGATTCGGCAGTACGGGGGGGAGAAGCTAGTGGAGTCGGGCGAGGCAGGGCAAGTCCGGGAACGGCACGCGGGATACTACGTGATGTTGGCGGAAAAGATCGAGCCGGAGTTAAAGGGGTCGCGGCAAGTAGCGTCGCTGGATCGGTTGAAGGCCGAGCACGACGATCTGCGAGTGGCGATGGGGTGGTTTCTCGGACGAGGTGATCCAGAGGAGGCCGCGAGGCTCGGTTGGGCGCTCTGGCTGTACTGGGGGATACGTGCGCACTTCGCCGAAGGGCGGCGGTCGATGAAACAGGCGTTGTCGGTGAAGGGTAGTGCGACCATGCCGGCATCCGCCCGGGCGAAGGCTCTGTACGTCGAAGGCATGATGGCGAATTATCAAGGCGACCACGGTTCGGCAGAATTACTGGTGGAAGAAAGCCTCGGGCTGTCCAGGGAACTCGACGACAAGCTAGGAATCGCGTACGCGCTGAGCAATGCTGGCTTTGCGGCACTCGGCCAGGGGCAACCCCAGCGGGCGATAACCCTTACCGAAGAAGCTGTGGATCTCTTCCTCGAGGAAGGCGAGAAATGGGGCGCGGCCATCGAGCTTGGCTTCCTGGCGGTGGCGTGGCGTGACCAGGGCAACCACGGACGCGCGACGAGCCTGGCGAAGCAAGGACTTGCGCTCTCCCGAGAGGTGGGCGAGAGGCAGGCCATCTCCACGGCGCTCTATACCCTGGCGACCCTGGCGCAGGCCGAGTCCGACCACGAGCGAGCGCGGGATCTCTTCGAAGAAGGGCTTGAGCTCTCGGCGGAGGTGGGGAACGAGACCGACGTCGCCCGCTACATCGAGGGATTGGCGGCCGTCGCCGCCGCGGAGGGCAGGATCGTACGCGCCGCGCGCCAGTGGGGCGCTGCGGAGGCGCTGCTCGAGAAGATCGAAGTTGGGGTGCACACCTATGTACCCGACCGTGCTCTACATCGGAGCCAGGTGGCCGCCGCGTGTTCGCAACTGGACGATGCAGCATGGACCGCTGCGTGGGCCGAGGGACGGGCGATGGGCCCAGAGCAGGCAGTCGAGTACGCGCTGGAGCAGGAACAAGCCTCTGAGCAGGCCGAACCGGAAATATACCCTGCTGGACTTACCTCCAGGGAGGCCGAGGTGCTGCGTCTGGTCGCCACCGGGCTGACCAACGCCGAGGTCGCAGGGAAGCTCTTCCTCAGCTCCCGCACCGTCAACTGGCACCTGACCTCGATCTATCGCAAGCTGGGATCCCACTCGCGCGCAGAAGCTACCCGCTTTGCCGCCGAACACGGCCTCCTCTGAGGGCGGTATTCTCATAGGCGGTTGGCTTTTCGTCGTTTGATACCCGGCCCTTCCGAGGTCGTACTCGCTGATCGGAGATCTACCAAACGCGGATGCCTCCGACCCTTCCGTGGACATTCGAGATCATCGCCTAGGTACCCTACCGGGTGGCGCTAGCGGGCATGGTTCGAAAACCCGGTACCCAAAACCGGTAGTTCTAACAGTGTGTGGCCACTCTCGGCGCTATAGGGTTCTACCAGTCGCCCAGAAAGCGAGGGCTAGGATACACCCCGCCGGAGTAGCGGCGGGAGAGAGGGTTGGGTCATGTTCACGAAGTTAACCGATACGAGCAAGGCGGCCATCTTCACGGTCCTTGTGCTGTGCCTTGCCGTAGGGGCAGCCTTGCTCATCAGGTTCCTCGGCATCTCTTCGGACCCCGTCGTATTCTCCATATGGTCGTGCACTCCTACCGTGGCGACCCTGATCATGCTGCTAGTAGTCACCCGTGATGGCTACTCCAGGGAAGGTTGGAAGTCTCTCGGCCTCCACCGTCTAGGTCTCAACATTTGGTGGATAGCCTTCGGTGTAACCTTGCTCATAACCGTCGCAGCCTCTGCCGTCGTGTGGGGAACACCCCTTGCCTCCTTCAGCGTGCCAGAGGATGGCATCATCGACCCCATCCTCAGCTTCTTCTTCGTTTTTGGCGCCTCAGTGGTGTGGTTCTCCCTTGCGGAAGAGATCGGGATGAGAGGCTACTTGCAGCCTCACCTCATGTCTTTGGGTAGGGCACCAGCCTTGTTTTTGGTGGGCCTAGTCTTCGCAACTTGGCACATGCCCCTGATCTTCCTCGCCCCAGCGATCGACTTCCCCACGGGCAACCTGTTGCTCTTCTTCCCGCTTTTCTACGGGACCTTCGTGGCGGCAAGCTTCTTTTTCGGGTACATGAGGATCTACACGGGCAGCATCTGGCCCGCCTCCATAGCCCACGCGGTGCACAACGCCGTGTGGAACGTCGTGGGAGCGGTCACCCTGATAACTGCCGCCCCGGTGTTGGTTAATGTCTACTTGGTGGGTGACTTCGGGCTACTGATCCTCATCGGTACCGTGATAGGTGCCATGTGGTTTGGCCGCAGGTACAAGCGTGGCATGGACGAAGCACAATCTGGTGCGGAGGTTCCTAGAGTCGCCCCGGCGCACCCCTCGGCCCCGGCTGCCCCGAGGTAGGCACGCAAGGAGCCGGTCCAACCTAACCGTAGCTAAAGCGGGACGGCATCCCAACTTGAGACGCCGTCCCGTGTTTGCGGGGCCTCGCTTATTGACCCGAGTGGGTAGAAAGGATTTCGGGCTATGTTCACGACGGGGCCCATTATTAACGCGGCAACCATGATGATGGAAACCTTTCTGGAGCGAGAGAGGATGTGCTCAGCATGACACAGCGGAAAGCAGCCGACGGGCTGGACTTCAAGGCTCTGTGCCACGCCGTCGAGCGATGCGACCCTGATCTCATGCTCGACTTCTACGCCGAGGACGCCCAGCTAAGCATCGTCAACGTCCAAGCCCGTCAAAGCTCCCCCTTCGAGCTTTACGGAAAGGCGGAGATAGCCAAGCATCTGCGAGCGGTCTTCAGCCAGGAGACAGCTCATCGCGTCGAGCGAGAGGTTGTCGGCGAGGATAGGGTGACGTTCCGAGAGACGTGCGATTACCCGGACGGCAGCCGGATAGTGGTCGAAACGACGCTGGAGATTAACGACGGCAAGATCGTCCGCCAGGTGGACATGGTGACAAACGATGCACGGGTGGATCGAGAGGAAGGGATCGCCGAAAACCGCCCAACCGAAAAACTGAAACGCGAACGGACCCAGGGGTAGATGAGCTTCCAAGCGGCGATCTCTCATGATGTTCGGGTCAGTTCTACATGACCGGGTTAGGCATTCGGCAGGTACTCGGAGAGGCACCGGTGAGGCGTAATCTATCACCTCCTGATACCACTCTGATACCACCGGGAACGCAATATGGTGCAACGCGCAGCAATGCGGAGCAGAGAAAGCAGCTTAGAAATGCGGGTTTTGCAACCCCCTGTACATCCCTGCAACGCATGACCGATCACTCGTAATGAGATGAGGTCAGCGGTTCGAGTCCGCTCGTCGGCTCTCTCATAGGGGCGTGCTGAACCGCCTCGCTTCCCTTCTTCGCTGGCAAATATTGGCCAACCTCCAAGAACACATCTACCACGTTCTTATCTCCGCTCGGTCGCTCGTAGTACTCCACGAGTGCCGACGGAGATCCTGTCCCTTCGTACAAGTCATAGACTGTCCGAATGTCCGTTTTCGCTGCGAGCGCTGGTAGGTAACCTATCTCCCAAAGCTATTGGACGATCCGTCATACGGTTCTGCGATGATAAGACCTGGTCGGCTCGAATGACCCATGGAGGAGAACAGCAGTGACCGAATCGAGAGTGAAGGCGATCCCCGAAGGGATGCACACCATCACGCCACACATCGTCGTGCGGGACGCGGCACGAGCCGCCGAATGGTACGCGGATGCTTTGGGTGCCGAGGAGCGTAACCGCATTCCTGTGCCTGGTGGGAAGCTAATGAGTGTCGAGCTCTGGTTCGGCGACTCGGCGGTGATGGTTGCAGATGAGTTCCCCGAGATGGGCATCCTCTCGCCACGGAGCTTGGGCGGCACGTCGACCGTTTTGAACCTCTATATCGAGGACGTTGACGCCCTCTGGGAACGCGCCGTGGGAGCGGGCGCCGAAGTGTTGCACCCGCTCGGGGATACGTTCTGGGGAGACCGCCACGGGCAGATCACCGATCCCTTCGGCCACCGGTGGGGGCTAGCACAGCATGTGCGCGACGTTCCGACTGAGGAGGTCGTCCGCGCCGCAGCAGAGGCATTCGGCGTTTAGACGCCCACGCACAGCTCGGTTCATGGGATCGTCCTGGGCTAAACCCCTCGTAAATCAGCTCGTCCCCTGAGAATTACTTTTCCTGAGCTCGGTGGTTGGTGGACGCAGCCGTGGGTGAACTTTCCCAATTGCGGGAAGCCAGACCTTATCCCTGCTCCGCATCGGGCGCAAAGCAACGGACTCCATGTCATCCACAGCCATCTAACACCACTCTGACACCACCTGGAGCGCAATACGGAGCACCGCACAGAAGGTCGTAGAAAAGTAGGTAGATTGGATGGTTCTTTGCCTGGCTCACGAATGTCAGATACCTAGTGATCCGCTGCGAGCAGG
>JBKPNW010000094.1:0-4168 GCA_046732815.1 Actinomycetota bacterium
CGTTCATCAGCCTGATCGCGATCCCGCTGTCTGTGATCGGGGCGGTGATCGTGCTCATGATGCGCGACACCACCATCAACACGATGATCCTCGCGGGGCTCATCGTCTCCGTAGGCGTCGTGGTGGACGACGCGATCATCGACGTGGAGAATATCGTCCGTCGTCTCAGGCAGGCTCGTACGGAGGGAAGCGACCGCTCGACGTTCTCCATCGTGCTCGATGCCTCGGTGGAAGTGCGGACCGCGATCGCCTACGCGACGCTGATCAACGTCGTCGCGATAGTGCCGGTCTTCTTCCTGGGGGGGCTCTCCGGGGCGTTCTTCCAGCCGCTCGTGCTCTCCTACGGTCTGGCGGTGCTCGTGTCGATGCTCGTCGCCTTGACCGTCACACCGGCGCTGTGCCTGCTCCTCTTGTCGAGAGGGCAGAGGCACCAGGAATCCCCCCTCCTGCGGGTGCTCAAGCGCGGCTACGGTGCTGGCCTGGCGCGCGTCATCCACACACCGCGGCCCGCGATCGCTACCGCCGCGATCGTCATGCTGGCCGGCGTCGTGGTGGTGCCAACGCTCGGACAGTCCTTGTTTCCGAACTTCAAGGAGAGGGACTTTCTCATGCATTGGATGACCAAGCCCGGTACGTCGAGAGCGGAAGAGGTGCGGATGTCGGTTCGGGCCTGTAAGGATCTGCGCCAGATCCCCGGAGTCCGCAACTGCGGAACTCACATAGGGCAGGCCGTGTTGGGGGAGGAGGTGCATGGCGTGGACTTCGGCGAGAACTGGATCAGCGTCAGCCCCAAGGTCGACTACGACAAGACCGTGGCCGCCATCCGGAATACCGTGGACAGCTACCCCGGCCTCTATCGCGACGTGCAGACGTATCTAAGGGAAGCCGTCAAGGAGTCACTGACGGGTGCGACCGAGTCCATCGTCGTGCGTATCTCCGGTCCCGACCTCAAAGTGCTTCGCAGCAAGGCGGACGAGGTCACCGGCAAGATCAAGGACATAGATGGTGTTATCGAGGCGCACCCCTCCTTCCAGGAGAGCGTGCCGCACGTAGCGGTCAAGGTGAACCTCCCTGAAGCTGAACGGTACGGCGTAACGGCGGGCGATGTGCGCCGGCAGGCGGCCACATTGGTCGCGAGCGAGGAAGTCGGCGACATCTTCAGGGGCGGCAAGGCCTACGACGTGCACGTGTGGAGCACGCCCGAGACCCGCGACAGCGTGAGCAAGATACGCGAGCTTCCCATTTATACACCTGGAGGCAAGCAGATTTCTCTGGAGCAGGTTGCGGACGTTCGCACCGCGCCGACCCCGAACGTTGTGGAGCGCGAGGACCAGACGAACCGGATCGACGTCGGAGCCAACGTGGCGGAGGGACAGGATCTCGGCTCCGTCGTGAAGCAGGTCAAGGCTCACATCGCGGGAGTCAAGTACCCACATGGGTACAGCTACGAGGTGCTGGGAGAGTCAAACGAGCTGGCCGCAGCCCAGAAGAATCTGCTCATCTACGGTCTCGCCGCTGCGCTCGCGATCTTCGCCCTCTTGCAAGCCTCCTTCGCGAGTCTGCGCCTGGCGCTCGTGCTCTTCCTCACCTTGCCGATGGCGCTGGTGGGCGGGGTGCTCGCGGTGTGGTTGGGCGACGGCATCCTCTCGCTGGGCTCGCTGGTCGGGTTCCTGACCGTGTTCGGCATCGCGGCTAGAAACGGGATCCTGATGGTCAGCCACTTCCAGCATCTGGAGCGCGAGGAGGGCGAGACGTTCGGACCAGCACTCGTGCTGAGGGGGGCGAAGGAGCGGCTGGCGCCGATCCTGATGACCGCCCTGGCGACGGCCCTGGCGCTCGTTCCGCTGGCGGTGGCGGGCCGAATCCCCGGAAACGAGATCCAGCACCCGATGGCGATCGTGATCCTGGGAGGTCTGATCACGTCGACATTGCTGACCCTGTTCGTCCTGCCCTCTCTGTACCTGCGCTTCGGGAAGAGCAGGAGAGCGCTTTCACGCGCCAACTAGAGGCCGCTGCTGAAGCCGGTGCCGCAGATCGACACCCCGATGGCATTCCTGAGGTAGCTAGACGGAACTTCGGTGCTGTTCGTTTTCGACAGGCCCGGCCAAAATTTCTATCGGGCACTGTCGCATGCCGTGTCCGGCGGCACCTTCGCGGCCGTGCCCTGACTCACGCTGGCAGCATAACCAAACTCCAACCCGACGGACCATCGTATTGCAGGTGAGGTGCCGGTACGCGATGCCTATATTGACACCACTGCTGACACCACCCAGCGCGCAACACGCTGAAACGGTGGGCAACTACCAGCAAAGAAATCCGCTTATCTAAGGCGGATTCACAACGCATGGCAACCCCAGGCAACCCATGTCGGCGGATTGTGGCTCCGAAGGGTGCGGGTTCGAGCCCCGTCAGTCACCTCTCTGAGGTGAGAAGGGACTGCTTCCGGCCTTACGTAGAGCTGTCGAACTGGGGCAGGTATGCTGAGTGGGCTTCGAGCATCTCATCGAACAATGCTCTGGCGTCGGCTCGGCTGGCGACGAGAGGGTCGTTGACGAACGTGCGGAAAGCGAGATCCCTGTCCCCTTGCAGACCGGCCTGCACTGTCGCTTCCTGATTGAAGACGTGCGGATGTACGAGGGCGGCTACCGGTGGGGGAAGCTCTCCGAAGACGATGCCTGAGGCCCCTGCGCCGTTGATAGAGCCGTAGGTCTCGACGACTGCCCCGAGCGGAAGGTCCCTGACCTGGCCGGCGTTCGGCAGGTTGACGATGTTTACAGAGTCTTCGCCGGTCCATATGGCGGCTATGATGTCGGAGATCTCCTCCCGAGAGCGCCCGGTCGGGATGGCCTCGTCGCCCCTGACCATACGCTTCACTCTCTCTCTGTCTGCGGCGAGCCGCTCCCTCCTGACGTCTACTGTAGTCACCCTGAGGTCGAGCCGCTCCCGTTCCTTCTCGTCGCTGAGATACCCCGGAACGAACTCGCAGAGGTGACGGTCGCCCGCCGCGGGCAGATATCCGTACAACCCACAGAGCTCTGTACGGAAGCCCCATGTATTCACGAAAGGGTCTGTGTCTCCGGCGGAGTCTGCGAGCGCGATCTCGCGCGCCTCGCCGCCGGAGATCCTGCGGAACGCTTCTTCGGTGACATCGCGCCCGCGTACGGAAACGTCCGTGACCCAGATGAAGTGATTGACCCCTGCCACCCTGACGTTGATCGCTCCTTCTGGTGTATCGAACATCTTCGAGAGCATGCCGAGGGTGCTGAATAGCTCGTGGCAGAGCCCTACGGCTCTGATAGAGGTCGCCTTCGTGACAGCCCTGGTGAGCGCGGTCAGTGGGTTGGTGAGGTTGAGCAGTACGGCATCGGGACAGATCCTCTCCATCGTACGTGCGATTTCCACGACCACGGGTATGTTCCGGAGCGCGCGGAAGTGGCCGCCGGGACCCACGGTGTCGCCAACGGTCTGAACGACACCATATTGGGCAGGGATCTCCAGGTCAAGCGCAGTCGCATCCAGGCCCCCGGTAGAGATGCTCAATACGACGAAGTCAGCCGCTTCGAGAGCATCTTCGACGCGCAGCGTCTTCTCCAGTAGCAGATCTGCATCGGCCTGATTCAGGGCCTTCTCTCCCCAGTCGAACAAGTCGTCGAGAGCCGCCCCGTTGATGTCGTGCAGTACCAGAGTGCCCCCGCGCAGCTCCGGTTTCAAGGCGACATCGAGGATGATCTTGGGTCCCCACTGATAGCTCCCCCCTCCCACGAGGGCTATCTTGGGCCCGCCATGACCTTCCACATCTTTCTCCCTTCACTCGACGGAATGACAAGTGCCGAAAGTTATGATACCGTACACGTGAGCGGTAACAATAGGGTAAGGGAGAGGGTGAACAAGATCACCATCGCCGACGTGGCCAGGGAGGCTGGCGTCTCGCGGCAGACGGTCTCCAGGGTTCTCAACGACAAGAGCGAGATCCGCCCCTCGACTCGTGAATCGGTCATGCAGGTGATCGAACGCCTTGGGTACAGCCCGAGCGGCATCGCGCGCGGCCTGGCCACGAACAAGACGCTGACGGTCGGTCTCGTCGTCCCCGATATCACCAACCCCTTTTTCCCCGAGATCGCGCGCGGAGTCGAGGACGTGGTCAGGGAGCACGGTTACGAGATGTTCC
>JBKPNW010000095.1:0-10663 GCA_046732815.1 Actinomycetota bacterium
CGGTCACGCTCTCGACCCAGCCCTGGGCGAGCTGGACGTTCCTCTGTTGGGCGTCGACGGCGCTGCGAACCACCTCCCGGTAGGGCTCACCGAACGCCTCCGTCAACCTCCGCGCCGCCTCGGCTCCACCTTCTGACACGCGTTCCTCCTTCGACCGCTCTCCCCGAGTATTCTACCCGCTCGGCAGCGGCCGGCTCGACCCGACGAGCGACAGAGGTGTGACTGACCGAAGTACGGCCTCTGTGCCCCTAAATCCTCCTGCGG
This sequence comes from Actinomycetota bacterium, assembly GCA_046732815.1. GTDB lineage: Bacteria > Actinomycetota > Rubrobacteria > Rubrobacterales > Rubrobacteraceae > Rubrobacter_D. The sequence goes on from JBKPNW010000095.1 coordinate 265, forward strand.
TGGATCGTCACACCACCCTCTCTCGTCTCCCTGTCCCAGCGGTCTTCGGCCAGCGGTGCCCCGGCCGGCTCCCCTTCGCCGTCGAGACGATTCTGGGCCTCTATCCTCTCCCCCGGTTCGGTGTCCACCCGCTCGTCGGGGGCGAAGCGGCCCGCGTCTTCGGGAGGATAAGGCCTCGTGGGCGGCAGAAGAGGTTCGAGACCGAAGTAGGTCCTAACCCTGTCCTCGAGCTCGGGCGATACGATCTCTTCGTGGCCGAAGTGCGGGGCGTGTTTGATAGTCTCAGCCTCCGCGGCGACCTCGACCAGGCGCCGCCTGTCGTTGACCCTGACGATCTCGACGGGCACGATCGTGGAGTTCGTCCCGAAGAAACCCATCTGTACGCCGATGTAAGAGACCGCGTCCCGCTCGTCGAGGAAGACGTCGTCCACCCTGCCGATCCTCTCGTAGTGGGCGTCGTAGACGCTGTACTCCTCATCGCTGCTCTTGAGGTCCGCGAAGAGATCTCGCCCGCTTTCTCTGTCCACAGTTCATCCTTTCGAGAGACAGTAGCCTGCACATCGCAGGAGATCGCGCGTCGCGCGTCACCAGACCCTCCTTACTATATCGACAGCACAAAGTGTTTTCCCGTTACGCCCGGACCAGGATCCTCTCCATGCGAGGCCGGCGCGGCACGGCGGAGGAGCCTGCGGGTAACGCTAGAGCGACGCGCGCTTCGAATATCTCCGCGCACCACCGATACCGGGCCCTCCGTCTTGCCGCTGATGCCCGCTACGAATGCGGCCCTGCGTTCCGCACCTCTTCGGAGACCTGCGACTCGAACCTCTGGAAGTTCTCCCGGAAGAGATCCGCGAGCTTCGTGGCCTGCTCGTCGTAGTCTTCGCCGCGCTCCCAGGTCCCGCGGGGGTCGAGGAGGTTGCTGTCTACTCCGGGCACCTCGACGGGCACGTTGAGGCCGAAGAAGGGGTCCCCCCTCGTCTCGGCGTCATCGAGCTGGCCCCCGATCACGGCGCGTACCATCTCGCGGGTGGCGGCTATGTCTATGCGGCTCCCGACACCGTAGGGACCGCCGGACCATCCGGTGTTGATCAGGTAGCAGCGGGTGCCGTGGGTCTTCAGCCTCTCGGAGAGCATCTCGGCGTAGGTCGTCGCCGGCAGGGGAAGGAACGGGGCCCCGAAGCACGTGGAGAACGTCGCCTCGACCTCGGACTCCATCTCGGCCTCGGTCCCGGCGAGCTTGGCGGTGTAGCCCGAGAGGAAGTAGTAGGCGGCCTGCGAGGGCGTGAGGGCGCTTATGGGGGGCAATACGCCGAAGGCGTCGGCGGTGAGGAAAAGCACCGCAGAAGGATGGATGCCCCTGCCTTCGGGGATCGCGCCAGCTATGTACTCCAGCGGGTAGGCGACGCGGGTGTTCTCCGTCAGCATGCGGTCGGAGTAGTCTACTTCGCGCGTGCGCCGGTCCATCACCACGTTCTCGAGCACGGCCCCAAAGCGGATGGCGTCCCAGATCTGGGGTTCCTTCTCGGCGCTCAGGTCTATGGTCTTCGCGTAGCAGCCGCCCTCGAAGTTGAAGACCCCGGAGTCCGACCAGCCATGCTCGTCGTCGCCGATCAGATCCCGCTCGGGGTCGGCAGAGAGGGTCGTCTTGCCCGTGCCCGAGAGCCCGAAGAAGAGCGCGACGTCGCCCTCTTTCCCCACGTTGGCCGAGCAGTGCATCGGGAAGACGCCGCGTTCGGTCGGCAGCACGAAGTTGAGTACCGTGAAGATGCTCTTCTTGATCTCCCCCGCGTAGGCGGTGCCGCAGACCAACACGACCTTGCGCTCGAAGTCGATGCCGACGAAGGTCTCCGACTCCGTGGCGTCCTCCTCGGGGTCCGTAAGGAGTCCGGGGACGGATATCACGGTCCAGTCGGGCTCGAAGGAGTCGAGCTCTTCCTTGGTGGGACGTCTGAAGAGCTGCCTGGCGAACAGGGCCTGCCAGGCATGCTCGGTCACCACATGCACGTTCAGGCGGTAGCGGGGGTCTGCGCCGGCGTAGGCGTCGACCACGTAGATCTCCTCCAGGTTCTCGACGTAGGCGGCAGCCTTTTCGAGGAGCTCACCGAAGGCGTCGCTAGGGAAAGCCTTGTTGCCCGTGCCCCAGTCCACGGCCTCCCTGGTTACATCGTTCTCGATGATAAAGCGGTCCTTCGGGGAGCGACCGGTCCGCTTGCCCGTCCTGACGACCAGGGCTCCCGAACCCGAGATCATACCCTCCCGCCTCCTCACGGTGGCCTCGACCAGCCGGGCCGGCGGTAGGTTCTCGTGCACGGCCCCGATGTTCTCTACCCCGAAGCGTTCCAGCGTCATCTTGCGAACCGCCAGATCCATGGCATCTCCCTTTCGCCCTATCAAACCCGACGCACAGAACGGACGGTGCGGGTCGTTTTCCTCTCGCCCCAGGGATTCTAACAAAGCCCGTGAGCCTCCGCGTGTGGATCGAAAGTCAGGCGTACGAGGCCCGTTTTCGAATCGCCGGTGCGGGGTAGGAGAGGTAGTATCTGTCTTACGTGCGATTCTGCCCAGGAGGTTAGTGGTGACGCAGCAGATCAACCAGGAGACGGCGGGGGCCGAGCAGTGGCACGCGCTCGCCCAACAGCTGAGGGTCGATAGCATCCGCTCGAGCTCTGGCGCCAGCTCGGGGCATCCGACCTCTTCGATGTCGGCCGCCGACCTCCTCGCCGTGCTGATGAGCAAGTACTTGAGGTACGACTTCGACGACCCCGAGAACCCCAACAACGACCATCTGATCTTCTCCAAGGGCCACGCTTCGCCGCTGCTCTACTCGGTGTACAAGGCGGCGGGCGCGATCTCCGACGATGAGCTCATGACTTTCCGTACGTTCCACAGCCGCCTCCAGGGCCACCCCACGCCCCAGATCCCCTGGGTCGACGTGGCGACGGGCTCCCTGGGCCAGGGGCTCCCTATAGGCGTCGGGGTGGCGCTGGCCGGTAAGTACCTGGACAAGCTTCCTTACCGGGTCTGGGTGCTCTGCGGTGACTCCGAGATGGCGGAGGGTTCGATGTGGGAGGCCTTCCAGCACGCCTCTTACTACAAGCTCGACAACCTCACGGCCATACTGGACATGAACCGCCTCGGCCAGACCCGCGAGACCATGGACGGCTGGCACGGCGACCACTACGTCGCCCGCGCGGAAGCCTTCGGCTGGAACGCGATCCAGATCGACGGCCACGACCCCGAGCAGATCGACCAGGCCTACGCCGAAGCGCTGGGACAGACCGGGGCGCCGACCCTGATCGTCGCGAAGACGAAGAAGGGCCGCGGGGTCTCTTTCCTCGAGGACGTGGACGGCATGCACGGCAAGCCCGTCTCGGAGGACCAGGTGCAGGCGGCCCTGGACGAGCTCGGCAGCCCCGACGACCTGCTGGTCGAGTTGCGCAAACCCGACCCCGGCCCGGGCGACAACTTCACAGCGGGCCTGACGGGTAGGCTGGACCTGCCGACCTGGGAGGTCGGGGACGAGGAGGCGACCCGCGGGGCCTACGGCGCGGCCTTGAAGGCGCTGGGTGGCGCCAGGGAAGACGTGGTCGCCCTCGACGGCGAGGTCAGCAACTCCACCAAATCCGAGGAGTTCGCCGAAGAATACCCCGATCGCTACTTCGAGATGTTCATCGCCGAGCAGCAGATGGTCTCGGCGGCCGTGGGGATGAGCGTGCGCCACAGGGTCCCGTTCGCCTCGAGCTTCGCCGCCTTCCTCACCCGCGCCTACGACTTCATCAGGATGGCCGCGATCTCCAGGGCCAACATCCGCCTCTCGGGCTCGCACGCCGGCGTCTCCATCGGAGAGGACGGGCCCTCACAGATGGCCCTCGAAGACCTGGCGATGATGCGGGCCGTGCACGGCTCGACCGTGCTCCAACCCTGCGACGCCAACCAGACCGCCAAACTCGTCGCCGAGATGGCCGATACAGACGGTATCGTGTTCTTGCGCACGCTGCGCCCGAAGACACCCGTGATCTACGACCCCTCGGAACAGTTCCCCATCGGCGGCAGCAAGACGATACGCTCCTCGGACGAGGATGCGGTCACCGTGGTCGCATCGGGCATCACGGTCCGTGAAGCCATCAAGGCGGCAGACGAGTTGGAGGAGAGCGGCATCCCCGTCCGTGTCATCGACGCCTACTCCATCAAGCCCATAGACGGCGAGACGCTGCGCTCCGCCGCAAGGGCGACGGGGGGCAAGGTCGTCGCAGTCGAAGACCACTGGCCGGAAGGCGGCCTCGGCGAGGCCGTCCTCTCCGCGCTCTCCGAAGAAGCCGACCCCATCCACTTCGAGCACCTCGCCGTGGAGAACATGCCGGGCTCGGGCAAGTCCGAAGAGCTCTTGGACGCGGCAGGCATAAGCGCGAACCACATAGCCGACGCCGCACGCAAGCTACTGAAAAGCTAGTCAGCATTTCAGCTTGTCAGCTTCTTGTGGCTGATCGCTCATGGCAGGAGGGGCGCTCGCAGTAGGTCGGTACCCCCGCGAACCGCTCTAGGACTAAACCCACCTGTAAAGGAAGGGCGCCGGGCACGATAGCCTGGCGCCCTTCTCGCCGCTCCATGTGGCGAGAGTACCATCTGGTCGCGAAGGGCTCTTCAACGAGAACAAAAAGCTGAATTGCTGAAGTGCTGACCAGCTGAAGTGCTAATAGCGTTACGAATCTCCCCGCTACACGAAAACCGTTGCGATACCACCGTTGCGGCGGCATAATATCGTCGTCGCAGAGTCGTGGGGAGACGAGGTCGTGTTACGAACGACGATATCATTGCTTGGCACGCCGCGCATCGAGCATGACGGCGAGCCGGTCGAGGTTGACACGCGCAAAGCGATAGCCCTCGTCGCCTACCTGGCCGTAACGGAACTAAGGCATACCAGGGACGCGCTCGCCGGATTGCTCTGGCCTGAATACAGCCAGAGTCGCGCCCGCGCCGCCCTACGCAGGACCCTCTCTTCGCTCGGGAAGGCACGCGCGGAGGGTTGGTTGCGCGCCGACAGGGAGAGCGTGGCCCTCGCCGCCGACGCCATCTGGGTAGACGTAACCCGCTTTCACGACCTCCTCGCAGAGTGCAAAGGACACGGGCATCTCGAAACGGAGGTTTGCCCCGAGTGTTTACCCCCGCTGACCGAGGCTGCAGCGCTGTACCGCGACGATTTCATGGCCGGTTTCGGCCTGCGCGACAGCGTCGCCTTCGACGACTGGCAATTCTTCCAGTCCGAGGGTTTGCGCAGGGAGCTGGCAGGGGTGTTGGAGAGACTCGCGCGCGGTCGCGGAGCTTTGGGCGAGTGGGGGGCGGCGATCGCCCACGCCAGACGGTGGCTGGCCATGGACACCCTGCACGAGCCGGCCCACAGGCTGCTCATAGAGCTCTACGCGTGGTCCGACCAACGCGCCGCCGCCCTGCGCCAGTACAGAGAGTGCGTCAGGGTGCTCGGCCAGGAGCTTGGCGTGGCCCCGCTCGAGGAGACGACCCTGCTCTACAGGGCCATCCAGGAGAACGACCTACCACCACGGCCAACCCTCTCCGAACATCGGTCGCCCGCCCGGCAAGAGACGGAGACCCTCCTCCCCGAAACCTCACGCGACGTACCACGCTCGCCCGACAACCCCCTGGTAGGCCGGGAGAAGGAGTGGGAGGCGCTGCTCGCATCGTACAGATCCGTGACGGAAGGGGGCCGCGTCGTCGTCGTAGAGGGGGAGGCCGGTATCGGGAAGACCAGGCTCGCCGAGGAGTTCGTGGCCAACGTCCGCGCAGCGGGCGCCACGGCCGTCGTCGCCCGCTGCTACGCGGGCGAGAAGAACCTGGCCTACGGGCCTTTCGTCGAAGGCCTCTCCGCCGCCCTCGCCCGGGGAGAGACGGACCGCCTGAAGGGCTTACCGGACGTAGCGGTGCAAGAAGCGGCCCGCCTGTTACCCGATCTGGCCGACCTCTCCCCGGACTCGCCACCGGCCCCCCCGCTCGACACGCCGGGCGCAAGGAGTCGCTTCTTCGGGGAAGTCGTCAGGGTCTTGCTCGCGGTGCTCGATGGCCCTCCTCCCGGGGTCCTCTTTCTCGACGATTTGCACTGGGCCGACGAAGCCTCCCTGAGCCTCCTGACCTACCTGGTGCGGCGCCTGGGCGACAAGCCCCTCCTCGTGCTTCTCACCTGGCGCGCCGAGGAGGTCAACGAAGGGCACCGCTTGCGAGAACTGCTGGCGGAGGCCAGACGGTCGGGGCGGGCCACGACCCTGACCCTGCAGAGGCTCGGCCCCGCCTCCGTCGAGGAGCTGGTCGGGCATGCCGTACCCGGCGCCGGAGTGCTCGGTTCGCGACTCAGCGACGAGACCGAGGGCCTGCCGCTCTTTCTGACAGAGTATCTGACGGCCGTCGAGAAGGGCGAGCTTGACGTGGGGGACGAAGCCTGGACACTACCGGGAGGGGTGCAGGACCTCCTCAGGACCCGTCTGCTCACGGTCGGTGAGACGGCGGGGCAGGTGCTCGCCGCCGCCGCCGTCGTCGGTCGTTCGTTCGACTTCGACACCGTCAGGGTGGCCAGCGGCAGGGGCGAGGAAGAGACCTTGACGGCCCTCGAAGAGCTGATGTCGCGGGGCCTGATCCGGGAGGTCGGTAGCGCCCTCGGAGGAGCGCCCGCCTACGACTTCGACCACGACAAGCTCAGAACCCTGGTCTACGAGGAGACCAGCCTGGCCCGCAAGCGCCTGTTGCACCGCCGCGCCGCCGCCGCGCTCTCGGCGCAGGCCCGCGGGCGCGAAGCAGACTCCCTCGCTGACCAGATAGCCCGCCACCACAGGCTCGCGGGCCAGGATAGGGAGGCCGCACTCTATCATCGGCGGGCAGGAGACTACGCGCGGAGCCTGCACGCCAACAGCGACGCCCTCGCCCACTACGAGGAGGCGCTCGCGCTAGGACATCCCGAAGCCGCCGCGCTGCACGAGGCCATAGGAGATCTCAGAACCCGTGCCGGAGAGTACGGCGCGGCGCTCTCGAGCTACGAAGCCGCCGCGTCCTCAGCGGACCCGGGCGAGCTGTCCGTGCTCGAGCACAAGATCGGTAACGTTCACGCCCGCAGGGGGGAGCGGGATCTCGCCAGGAGCCATTACGAATCCGCCCTACAGACGCTCGGAGAACCAGTCGGCGTAGAGGCGGCGGGTGGTCTCGCCCGCCTCTACGCCGACTGGAGTCTACTCTCCCACGGCCAGGACGAGCGTGATGAGGCGGCCGGGTTCGCCCGCAGGGCGCTGGAGCTGGCCGAAGATACGGGAGATACCAGGTCTCTGGCCCAGGCCCATAACATGCTGGGCATCCTGGCCGGTAGATCCGGCGACCAGGGCGCGGCGCTCCGGCACCTCGAGGAGAGCCTGGATCTCGCGGAGGCGCTCGGAGACTCGGACGTGAAGGTCGCCGCCCTCAACAACCTGGCCCTCGCCCACGAACACGGCGGGGAGTCGGACGAAGCCCTGAGGCTCGCCGAGACCGCCCTGGAGTTGTGCGTGGCCTCGGGAGACAGGCACAGGGAGGCCGCACTACACAACAACCTGGCCGATCTGCTCCACGCCGCGGGCCGCGAGCAAGAGTCCATGGCACACCTCAAGCGGGCCGTCGAACTCTTCGCCGAAGTAGGCGAGAGAGGCGAATTGCAGCCGGAGATCTGGAAACTCGTGGAGTGGTAGGGATCAGCACTTCAGCATTTCAGCACGCCGCTGCGGCGGCTTGTCAGCACTTCAGCTGGTCAGCTTTCGCGTGGGCGAGCCCTTGCTGACTTGCTGACAAGCGACAGCCGGACGCTGGAGCGTGCTGAAATGCTGACAAGCGTGAGTATTGGAAGGCCAAAGCCTTCCAATACTCGCATTCAGTCGTTGTGTTCCCATTCGGCCCCGAGCGTGTGTTCGGGGATGCCCCAACGCGGCGAGACGGCCACCAGGCCCAGTTCGCGGAGGATACGGCGGGCCGCGATGCCTACTATGGCCGTGAAGGTGGGGTAGGCGAACTCTACATCCGCCAGCTGTTCGATGGGCATTTCGGCCCGCATCGCCGTCGCCACGATCTGGACCACCTCGACGGCCTGCTCCCCCACGATATGGGCGCCGAGGATGCGCCGCGAAGGGCGGTCCACGAGGAGCTTGCAAAAGCCCTCCGTGTGACCGTCGACGACGCCGCGATCCAGTTCCGCGTAAGGCATCACCGCCACGGCGTAATCGCGTCCTTCGTCACGGGCCCGACCCTCGGTGAGGCCCACGCTGGCGTACTCCGGATCGGTGAAGCCGCCGTGCGGCACGATGTTGTGCCGGTAACCATGTTCTCCGCCGAGCACGGTCTGTTCAGCGGCGAGGTTCCCCTCGTTGGTGGCGCTCTGCACAAGCATCATGCGCCCCGTTATGTCTCCGGCGGCGAAGATGTGCGGAGCGCTGGTCCTCAGGGCGTCGTCCACCTGCACGTAGCCGGGGCGTCTGGTCTCCACGCCCACGGCCTCCAGATTCAAGTCCTCCACGTTGCCGGGCCAGCCGACCGCGAGCATGACGGTCTCCGCTTCGAGCGTGTGTGTTTCATCGTCCTTGGCAAAGGAGAGCCGGAGGCGCCCTTCCACATTCTCGAGCCTTTCGACCCCTCCGATACCGGAGAAGATCTCGATCCCCCGACGCCGGAACGCCTCGGCAACCCCCGCCGATACCGCCTCATCCTCGGCGGCCAGGATGCGCGGCGCAACCTCCAGCAATTGCACCCGCGAGCCGAACGCCGCGAACACCGAAGCCAGTTGGCACCCCGTCGCCGCGCCGCCTATCACGGCGACCGACCGGGGCAGTACTTTCATCGACCAGACGTCGCTGTGGGTCAGGGCGTGCTCGACGCCGGGAAAAGGGATCCTACGCGCGTGGCCGCCCACGCTGAGTATGAACTTCTCGCCTTCCACGCTACTCCCGTCGCTGAGGGCGAGGGTATTGCTGTCGAGAAAGCGGGCGTCGCCGGCCCGGTCGAACACCGTTACATCGGCGGCTTCGAGGTGGTCCCGCAGCCGCTTCTTCTGGTGGACCGTGTCAATGATGTGCTCCGTACGGTCCAACAGCCGGGCGAAATCCACCCTCGGCTTCTCGCCCTCGAGCCCGTAGTCGGCGAACTGCTCCGCGTCGCGAACCAGGCGCGCGGCCTTGGCGAGCACGCGGGTGGGCACGCAGCCATCGTTCGTACTGACGCCGCCCATGTGCTCGCGCTCGATGAGTGCGACGGTAGCGCCAAGCTCGCGGACCCGCAGGGCCGCCGTAACCCCGGCCGGTCCGCCACCGATCACGACTACTTCAAACACTATTCGCCTCGCTTTCATGTCGTTCCCGCCCGCCCGGCGACGGCCTCAACCACAACGAGGTGTGCGCGGGCTGCATCGTCTCCTTCACCACCGAGACCAGCTCACCGCCCAGCCGGTCGAGATCCGTCTCCTCGCGCAGTTTAGAGGAGAAAGCCTCGAGGGTCTTTCTGGCATCGTACCTCCTCCTGTAGAAGCGGCGGTCTATGAACTCCTGTATGCGCCGACGTAGAGGGTTGAACAGTGCCGCGATCACGAGTGTCGATGCGACCACGGCCAGCGAGGACTCCTGGCCGGTCAGTGCGCGGAGCGTCGCCTGCGCGAGCACGATACCGCCGAAGTAGATCAGGACGAGAGAGAGCGTCAAGACGCCGTAGACGAGCGTACGGTTGATGATTATGTCTATGTCGTAGAGCCGGTAGCGCAGGATAGCGATCCCGGCGGCTACCGGGACGGCGGCGATGAAGAGCGAGTCTAGCACCGCGAAGAGGTTGGGGACTGCGGCCTCGATCGGGGTGTTGACGAGGAACCAGACGGGTACGAACGCGGCGGCGTAGGTGAACCACTTGAGCTGCTGACGTTCCTCGCCCACCGAACGAAGGAAGCGGACCACCAGGCTTGCCGCCGCGGCGAGGATCAGTGACATGTACCACACGAAGAAGTAAGGATCGAAGGCCTCCACAAACGGTTGTAACGCTTGGATCCCGAGCGGATTCTGGATACCCGACCCGTCGACCGCCTCGCCCGGAGCGATGGCGAAAAAGACGGCAAACAAGAGCAGGCTAGCGACGGAGAACCTCGCAACGAGGCCCCAGCGTCGCGACACGGGCCTGCCATTGGGGAAGTACAGGGGTATCAGGACGAAGGCTATCAAGGGTCCTACGACGAAGGTCGCGCTCGAGAGCCATGCCATGGCATACGCCAGGGGCACCCCACCAGGGCTCGTTGTTATCCCGTAAACGGCATATCCCCCCGCCAGTGCCCTCACTGCGGATACAAGTGCGCCTCCGAGGAAGAGCCAGCCTACCGGGTTGGCCGGGCGGCGGGCGGCCACCACAC
>JBKPNW010000096.1:0-4972 GCA_046732815.1 Actinomycetota bacterium
CTGCTCGACTATCTGTCGCGCCTCCTCGTCGCCGCACCACACGTTGCTCGGTGTCGAGCGCGCTTGGCCAATCCGATCATAGAGCGCTGCGAAGTTGGTGTTGAAAGACTTCGCCGTCGGACCGTTCGTCTTGGACTTCACGAATTCCGCGTTCGAGGAGAAGCCCTCCGGGGGATCCACCCCTACGAGGTTCGTCGCGTCGATCACCGTCTTGCCCTCGATGCCCTGCATGTTGTTTAGAGCCTCGGCAATCGCACCGCCGGGTACCGCTACAACCACGGCCTCGGCCTCGGAGACGTCGCCGCCCTCTCGCCCGACCCTCTTGACCTCGTGGTTCGCTTGCTCCCAGAGGTCTGCGAGCCCGCCACCAACGTTGCCTCTGCCGACCACAGCGATCTTCATTTTGCTCCTTCCTCACCCCAATAGCTAAGTCAAATAGCTGATCATATCGTAGATGCTAGCAAGCGCGATCGCGAAGCAGCTATTGCCGGGATTGATACCACTCTGATACCACCGGGAGCGCAATACGATGCAACACGCAGCAAGGCAGGGAAAAGAAAGTGCCCTAAATATGCGGGATTTGCAACCTCCTGCACACCCGTGCAACACCTGATGGATCACTCGTAATGAGCAGGTCAGCGGTTCGAGTCCGCTCGTCGGCTCTCCATTTTCTTCCGATTTGCAGGTAAAACACACAAGATTAGAGAGCTAAACACTGCTAGTGTCACTGGCACGGCGGAGCGTGTGAGTTTAGCTCCGCCCAGAGTGGCTCCGGGATGGAGAGTTGTGCCAGCTCGAGCGTCTGCTCCACCCTCTCCGGACGGGTCATGCCGACGATGGTAGAGACTATGCGAGGGTCCCGCATCGAGAACTGGAGGGCCGCCGCCGCAAGGGGTACGTCGAACTCGCGGCAGGCCTCCTGCATCGCGCGAACCTGTTCGACCATCTCCTTCGGAGCCTCCCTGTACTCGTAGCGGGCGTAGGCGTCAGGTCCTTTGGCCAGGATGCCGCTGCCGTAGGGAGCTGCGTTGAGGGCGGCTACCCCGTGATCCGCGGCCACGTCGAAGAGCGGGTCCGCACTCCGCTCCACTAGCGTATAGCGATTGTGGGTGATGACGGCCTCGAAGAGGTCCGTCTCGACGAATCGGATCATGAGGTCTATGGGGCCTCCCGCGACGCCGAGGTGTTGGATCACTCCTTCTTCCTCCATACTCCTGAGCACCTCCACAGGACCTCCCGGCGCCATCATATGCTCGAAGCTCTCGTGCTCGGGGTCGTGCAGGTACACGAGCTGGAGTTTGTCCAGGCCGAGTAGCCGCAAGGAACGCTCGACGGAGCGGCGCATCTGCTCACCCGAGAAGTCTCCTGTCGTGAGGTTGCGGTCGGCCTTGGTAGCGAGCACGACCTCCTCGGGCAGGCCGCCCATCTCCTTCAATACCTCGCCAATGCGGCGCTCGCTCTCCCCGTCGCCGTATGAGGCCGCCGTATCGAGGAAGTTGATGGGGCTCTCGAAGACGGCCCGCAGCGTCTCGCGGGCCTGCACCTCGCCAACCCTGTAGTCGAAGGTCTCGGGCATGTCGCCAAGCGGCGCGCATCCGACGCATACGGGCGAGACGGAGAGTCCCGTGCTACCGAGGTTCCTCCGCGATGAGGGGTTAACGACTCTGCTTTCCACCGTTCCTCCTGTACCGGCGCCCTAAACGCCATCCGCAGCAAGCCGCGCCGCTGCCTCGGTGTCTTCCAACGCTTTCTCTACGCTCTTGTTGCCCAGCAGCGCCTCCCTTATGCCCTCCCAGATGGCATCCTCCACCGCCGGATAATTCGGATGCTTGGGTGGGACGAGCGCTGCCTCCTGCGCCCTCTCCAGCAGCCGCCACCGTCGCGCGGCAAGGGAGCCTTCTTCAGCCTCGGAGCGCGCATCTCCTAACGAGTCGCTTCGCGCTGGAAGGGTTCCCAGCCTGGCCTCGTAGGCTTGCGACTCGCGCGAGGTCAGAAAGCGCAGCAGATCGATAGCAGCGGGGCGGTCGCTGGCGGTGCTCGGGATGGCGAAGGTATGCGAGCTGGAGTATATGTAGCGACCGGCCGGTCCTTCGGGATAGAGCGCTACGTCGAAGCGATCCACGACATCGCTCTGCTCCGGGTCGAGGTAGGTGTAGAAGCCTCCTGGCCAGTCGGTGCTCATGGCGGCCCTGCCTTCCCGGAAGCAGGCGGCGACCTCGTCGTAGTGCCACTCAGGTGTCTCGGGGGGCGCTGCCCTCTCGTAGAGGTCCTTGAGCAACCCGAGCGCCCAGAGGCCAGCATCGTCATCGAAGTGCGGCGCGGGTGGACCCTCGTCCTCGAACATCCGTCCTCCTGCCATCGCGTGCAGCTCGAAGAAGTGGCCGAAGAGCCCCGATTCTTTGCCGGGGAAAGCGAAGCCGTAGAACTCTCCTGACGGTCCCGTGGACCGGAGCCGCGAGGCGATCTCCCGCAGGTCCTCCCAGGAAGAAGGCTGGTCTTCCATCAGGTCTGTGCGGTACATGAGCAGCTTCACGTCGAGGTTGCGCGGGACGCCGTAGAGCTGACCCTCTATACGCGCCAGCTCCAGCGTACGGAGGATGAAGGGCTCCCAATCGTCCAGGTCTTCGTCGAGGGGAGTGAGCCATTGTCTCTGGCTCGGGGCGTATTTGGTGTGAGTCGAGATCAGGTCGTACGAGGCGGCTCCTGATGAGAACTCCTCCTCTATCTGCTCATTGAGGTCAGGGTGCGTCGGGGCGATTATCGTCTCTATCTTTACGCGCTCGCGTTCCTCGAACTCAGCGAGGCGCTCGTACAGGGGATCGTACATAGGCCCTCCGATCAGCAAGACCCTCAAGCTCATTCGAGTAGCTGCCTTATACGTTCGGCAACAGCCTCTCCGAGCTTGCGGTGCTCTCCGGGGTCGAGGTGGATGCCGTCAACGCCGCTTGAGACGATAACTTCGGAGGCGTCGAAGATCTTGCACCCTTGCTGCTCGGCGAAGCGCTCGTAGTGCTCCGGGAACTGCCTGGATTTCTCTTCGGCTCCATCGAACATCTGCGCCATGTCCGTGAGCTTCGCGACCGCGGGAGGGGAGATCAAAACCACGGTCGGATCGCCGCCATCGGGTCCGCACCCGCTCCTGAGCATAATGTCAGCCAGGCTCGCCGCGCCCTGCGCGATGTCCGAGGCCCAGCTGCCGAAGCGCGCCTTCAAGTCGTTGGTCCCCAGCATGAGCGTTATGAGGTATATGGGCTTGTGCGACTCAAGGCACGCCTTCAGGTAGGTCCTGCCGTTCTTGTAGTCTCCCTCGATGGGATCGTCCCTTACCGTCGTCCTGCCGGGCAGGCCCTCCTCGATCACATGGTACTCTTCGCCCAGCTCCCCGGCCAGCGCACATCCTCGGGGAACCGTTCCCCCGTCTCTGGGTTCGAGCCCCAGGTGTTCGAGTCCCCGTAACACAGTATCGTCTTCACCCGACTCCCCTCTCGTCCCGAAGATACAGACACCATTGTTGGCCGCATCTGCCGGCTGTGTCAAAGGTGAAGAATCGACGGAGCTGTGGGGAAAGGAACGATGTTTGAAACACTGCGACGTCACAGCGGTCTGAAAACCGCGCTTCATGAGAGAGTGGGTCCTACTTTTCTTGACTCGCAAAATCCATTCATGTAAGGTCGGTTACAGGGTGGCAGGGGTAGCAAGAGTGGCCGCGTGAAGCGGGCAGAAGGGAGAGTAGTGATGGTTTCCGGTCGTCGGGCGCGTGGTGGACGAACGGAGCGCTTATCCGCGGTCCTCGCGGGGAGGGCGATGAACCGCAGGGACTTCTTGAGGATGAGCGGTGCCGGGCTGGCTGGGCTCGGTCTTCTGAGTGCCGGGGCCTGCGATGGTGGGGGCGGCACCTCGGGGAAGTTGCGATGGTCGATGTGGTCTGACACTCCGGAGGAGACCAAGGTCTGGAAAGGTCTCGCCGAGGACGTGCACAAGAAGAACTCGGACATCACCGTCAAGTTGGAGACCGTCACCTTCGCTGACTACTGGGACAAGCTCTCCACGCAGATCGCCAGCGAGAACGAGGCTGACATTGTCGCCATGCAGAGCCTCAGGATGCCAGAATTCGCGGTGCGTGGCGCCCTGCAATCTCTACAGCCCTTCATCGAAGATGATTCTGGCTTCGATGTCGAGGACTTCTTCGGGCCCATCAGGAAGGGGTTATCGTCGGAGGGTGAGATCTACGCACTCGGTTACGACATAGGCCCGATCATCCTCTACTACAACAAGGATCTCTTCAACAAGGCTGGCGTGGAGCCACCGTCGCCGGATGAGCCGATGAGCTGGGATGATTTCAGGGGGAAGACCGAGCAGCTCACCGACCATGGCGCCAAGGAGTACGGGTTCGTCACCCAGCCCGTCTTCGACTCTATAGTTCCCTGGATATGGTCCGGCGGTGGCGACTACATGAACGCCGCCCAGACCAAGTGCACCCTCGACACCGCCGAGTCCATCGCGGCCATTGAGTTCGTCATAGGCATGATCACCGACGGTATAGCTGCGCCTGTCACCGACCTCGCGAACACGAGCTTCGCGATCGAGGAGTTCTTCAGCGGCAAGATCGGGATGCACATTGACGGTCCCTGGCAGTTCATCAACATAAAAGAAAACTCTGACTTCGAGTGGGACGTGGCGCCGTTGCCCGCCGGACCGGCGGGTAGCGTAACCCCGGCTGCCGGCTCCGGCTTCGGCATCTCCAACACCACCGAGAACGCTGACGCGGCGTGGGAGGCGCTCAAGATCCTGACCAGCACAAGCTCGCTGGAGAAGCTGGTAAAGGCAGGACGAGGCTACCCCGCCCGCGAGTCAGCGGTACCGACCTTCGAGAACCCGCCGCCCGATAACGTAGACGTCGTCCAGAAGATACTCGTCAGCGACATCGGTGAGGCCAGGCCCTTCGTGACGACGACGACCTGGCAGGAGACGA
>JBKPNW010000097.1:0-25591 GCA_046732815.1 Actinomycetota bacterium
GGGTAATAGTGTGGAGATGTACATCGCCCTCTAGCCACCCGAAAGGGCACGCTATAGTCTATCGACCTGCGGGTGGTCTGGAATAAAAGCCCTACCCGAGATGGACTCGGTGGCGCAGGGTGCTACCGGCCACGTGCAGACGCACGGGGCGAATTTCGGGGATTCCCTCTACTCGCCTGTTGGATGCCTACCACCCAAAGGAAAACGATCCCAGGGGTTCTCGTTGGCCGTGATACGGTACCCGTCGGGATCCGCGAAGACCAACGCGCGCCCGAACGGGCTATCGTAGGGTGGGGTTATTATCGTGGCCCCCTCCGCCTCCAACTTGGCATGCAGCTCATCGACTCGATCGCAGTCGATCCAGAGCGTCACGCCCCATCCCGGATGCGGTGCCTCGTCAATATTCACTCTCGCTTCGCTAAGACCGAAGGGGATGGAGTTGGTATCGAAGAGTACGAAATCGGGTGTATCGAAGCGCGCATCGGTCGTGAACCCCAACACCTCCGTGTAGAAGGTGCGCGAGGCGGAGAGGTTGCGCACCTGCAAGCTGATGAAATCGGGGCCGCCGAGTTTTGCCACGAGCTTCCCTTCCCCTGCGACGATAGTACTATCATCGCAATGTTACTGCGAGAAAGCGCGCGGCCAACGCCGATTACGACAACCGGACTGCCCTTCGTGGTACGCATGAACCCCGAAGGGGCAATGGATCTGCGACTCGTTGCGTGGGCACTGCACAAGGGGAGTGAACAGAGCCGCCCCGGACACGCGGCATCTAGCGGGGCGAATATCTATACGGTGCCACCGGATATGGGATCAACCACTGTAATCGGGATGGGGAACCGACCCACTTCCTCTCCCATGCACACGATCTTAAGCAGGATGCTAATCTCCAGCGAGTAGCTTGAGCGGGTGCTGAACGCTAGTTTTCATCCACCCATATAGTCGTTCCCGGTGTTACTCTCATTCCCTCGCTTCGAAGGATCGGAGCCAAAGTCGGGAGGTTCGGGTCGCGGACATTTGGGATGTATTTCCCGCTCGCGCTCCGTCTGCGAGCGTCTCCTCGAACCACGCCTCGGGCGGGAAGCCCATGGCGTTGGCCATCATTCGCATCTTCTCGTATCCGGGTTCTCCATGCGGCATTTGCGCGGGTTGGTGACGTAGGAGCGGGTCTCGACGCCGCCCGTCGCCTTATCGATCTCCTGTCCACTCCACCTGCGCCCGTCCGGGCGGCGGTATTTGTCGAGGAAAAGCTCGAACCTCTGCGCTACGTGCATGGGATTTTGGATACCAAATGAAACACCGTTTAATGGATGCTACTAGAGCCCTCGACGGCCTCGGGCGCCCGGCTTGCCGGTCTTCCGGTCGGGTCTAGACATCGTCCCTGGCGAGCGTAAACTACGAGACCAGCGTGGCAGGGGTAGAGACTTGTCGGTAGGCTCGGGAAGCACCGGTGCCTTCGGCCGCGTGGCCGCGGGCGTTTCCTGGCTCTTTATCCTGGTTCCCGCCGCGCTGGCCTACCTCTACGTGCGCTCGTTCGGGGTCAACGTCGTCTTCGCGGACGCCTGGGACGTGGTTCCCGTCTTCCTGAAGTGGTTTCGTGGCCGGCTGACCTTCGCGGACCTCTACGCGCAACACGTCGAGCACAGGATGCTTTTCCCCAGAGGGGCCGAGCTGCTGCTTGGCATCCTGACGAAGTACAACAACGTGGCCGAGATGTACGCGGTGGTGAGTTGCTTCCTGATCACGGCGGCCGTGCTCTTGCTGGCATATCGCAGGGAGATCGGCTTACCGCTCGCCTT
Source organism: Actinomycetota bacterium (assembly GCA_046732815.1). GTDB lineage: Bacteria > Actinomycetota > Rubrobacteria > Rubrobacterales > Rubrobacteraceae > Rubrobacter_D. Next base: position 1,800 of record JBKPNW010000097.1, read on the forward strand.
TTTCGTCCCCATCTCGCTGCTCGTCTTCGGCTTCAGGCAGTACCAAAACATGCTGTGGGGGTTCCAGATCAGCTTCGCCTTCGCCCAAACGTTCGGCGTGCTCGCGCTCTACTTGCTTCGCTCTTCGAGCCGCGACGGCCTCAAGTGGTTCGCCCTCCCCGCGGCTTTGGGAAGCGCCACCGTGGCTTCGTTCTCGGTCGCGCAAGGGCTATTGGTGTGGCCCGCGGGACTCCTGCAACTGTCCCTCGGGTCGGTCGCAAGGCCGGGGAAGAAGGTGCTCGTCGGCGTCTGGGGGATCGGCGGGGTCGCGGAATGGGTCGCCTACTTCGTCGATTACCACACGCCGCGGGGCCACCCGCCCCTGCTCGGCGCCCTGGGCCACTTCGGGACGGCGACGCAGTACTTCCTGACCCTGTTGGGCGGCGCGCTGTTTTGGCAACAAGAGCGCGCCTTGGCGGGCGGGATCGTGATCGTTTGCCTCGGCTTGGGGATGCTCCTCGCTACGTACGGGAAGGGGGTGATACGCGAGCACCCGTTCTGGGTATCCCTCCTTTTCTACTCCCTGTTCATCCTGGCCGCCATCACGCTCGGGCGCTCGGGGCTGTACGGGGTTTGGCAGGCGGCCCTCTCCAAGTACACGACCTTCTCATTGCTCGCGGTGGCGGGCATCTACGCGATGCTGACGAAGATGGCATTCGCGATAAGGGCCGGCGTTATCCGAACCGTGTTGCTCGTGGTCCTTGTCGGGGCCGTGCTTTTCAGCGCCGGCGTTTCCTACCGGAACGGGGTCGAGGTCGGCAGGGAGCAGGAGGCGCTAAGGGAGAGTGCGGCGCACGTGCTGCAAACGTACAAGTCCCAGCCCGACGCGCGCTTGGTGGCCACCCTCGCTTATCCCCGTCCCGAGATGGTGAGAAAACGCGCTTTCGTTCTGGAGAGACTCGGCTACAACGTGTTCGCGAAACCGTGACCGCAGCGCGTAGGCGCAGGTGGGATCGTCCCGCGCTCAACCTCGCATTCGGGGAATCCCGTACAGACGAGCTTCGGACGCAAGCCACGCCTTAGACAGTCCGAAGAGTTCGGCGCCGCCATCGAATGCCGGGGCGCGAAACGCGAGAGCGTCGAGCGTCTTGCGGTTGTGCATCGATGTAAGGGAAGTGGATCGCCACGGCCCCGTTCGCCCGAGTCCATGGATCAGGACTTCTGCGAACTTGGGCTTTACGCAGTTCCAAGAAGTTCGTGAGGTTCACCTGCGCCGAAGGATCGCGTAGGTCAGGATGCCCGACCCGACAAGCAGCGCGGCCGCAGGCAGCCAGATGGCAGGACCACCACTTGACGGAATCGGAACGGGGCTGCCATTAACCATCGTCGTCTCCATAAAGGAAACAGCCCCTCCCCCTGGCCCTGGGTCAGCCAGCCCCTGAGCCGTTGCCATCGGTACCAGGATCAACATCGCCAGAAGAGCGGCCGTAGCCAGAAAAATTGCTCTTTTCATCCAGTCCTCCTCCCCTTTACATGTGTCCCTTGCTACTAGCACCTCGAAGCATGGCACACAACGAACCCTGGTGCATCTCTCAGGAGGGCTTATTCACCCGAGTGCGTGGAAAGAGTTTTTTCTCAGATGTCCATTACTAGGATGCTGTGTAGGGCCGGTCCAACACCCATGAGCATCCCCTCTGCCGAGGCAGGTGCTACTTGGGAGCCTAACGAAAGCCCCGTAAACTCTCGCCAGGGTCGCGCATCGCTAACATCGGACAAGGGGATAGGCCACCCTCACAGGAAGTTCCACAGTTTCGCCCAACAGCGGCATCGATCTTCGAAAGGAGAAGCCATCAACACCAAACCGGATCTGCCGATCGTCCCGTTCGCCTCCCGCAACGCGTGGGGGGCCTTCCTCGAAGGGCAGCACGCGACGTCCGAGGGTCTGTGGCTCAAGATCGCCAAAAAGGGCTCGGGAATCGAGAGCGTCACCTACGATCAAGCTGTTGAGGTCGCCCTTTGTTATGGCTGGATCGACGGGCAGGTGCGCAAGTTCGACGAGGACTACTACCTGCAACGGTTCACTCCACGCAGATCCAGAAGCAAGTGGTCGAAGGTCAACTGCAAGAAGGTTGCGGAGCTCATAGAGCGGGGCGAGATGAAGGCTGCGGGCATGCGGGAAGTAGAGCGGGCCAAGGCCGACGGGCGGTGGGATGCTGCCTACGACTCGCCGAGCACCGCCACTGTGCCCGAAGACCTGCAAAGGGAGCTGGAGAGGAATGAGCGGGCTCGTAAGTACTTCTCCGAGCTCGACGCAAGGAACAGGTACGCCATCCTCTACCAGATTCAGGATGCCAAGAGGCCCGGGACGCGAGCGAAGCGCATCGCCAACTACGTGGCTATGCTAGCCGAGCAAAAGAAGCCATACCCCTGATACAACCCCGAGGCCGCATCCAGGAAGCTGAGTGCTGCACGGCCCGAGCCGGGATAGATTCTCGGAAGCTCATGTGCAGCATCCTGGATCTGGCGTTCCGCAGGCGCAGGCTCCCGGCTAGAGCGGTTTGCAAAAGGGTCAACCCTTTTGCAAACCGCGCAGGTCAGCAATTCAGCATCTCAGCTACCAGTTTTTGCTGAAATGCTGAAGTACTCAAATGCTGAGAGCTTGCAAAGAGGCTCAACCTCTTTGCAAGCTGCTGTAGATTCGTGAGCGCAGTGTTCCTCTCGTGCTGCGGTATCTTGTCCGGGAGGGGCGGCTCGCGGACACCCAGCGCAGGCGCTCGGCGCTCATAGACCTCGCTGCGGACGGGACCATCACCCGCGAGGACCTCCGTGACGAGCTGGCCGAGCTGGACAAGTTGCGCGACGCCTGTCGCGAGGAGATAAGGGCGCTTGGCAAAAGCCAGGGGCGGCTAGAGGAACTCGAAGAGTTGCCTGAGCTCGCCGAGAGCCTGGCGTGGGACCTCCCCTATCTCTTGGACAGGCGGCGGGAAGTTAGGGTTCATGAGACCGTCCCCGCTGAACGCACCGCCGATAATCCGCTCGGTATCTACACGCTCACATCCGATAGAATTAGGCACCTCCCCGAGGAGGAAGTCGAGAGGAGGGAGCGCGTGGTAGAGAACGAAAGGTCGGCGCGGTACAGGGCGATCTACGAGGACCTTGGACTCCGGGTGGTCGCCGGCCCGGACGGAACCCTGGAGGCGAGCTGGCGACCGGGCGAGGCCGTGTTGCGTAGAGGCAGTGACACGAGCCCCAACCGCCACGCCACGGAACACTTCCACGCGACCGAGCATCCCGTGATCCGGTCCTTCGAGCCGGGGGAGGACTGGCGGTGGTGCTACGTCGACGAGGTGCTGGTGTGAGCAGGGGCGGTTCGCTCGTTCGGTATCAGTTGAAGGCCCTCCTGCGCGTGGTTAGGCTATCCGTCGCCATGAGTGCCTGCGCCTGGGGTTGTGAGACCGTCTGCGCCACGACGTGGCTCTCCTGGATCCTGCCGTCGACGACGCGGCTGAGCATGATGCCCCTGTGCTCTTCTGCCTCGCTCAGGGTGTAGCTGGTGGCGACCCAGTCTCCCTCCGCGATCTGGTTCTCCACGGTGCACGTGAGATGGCCCGTGTCTCTGCGGAACCCCTCGATTACGTCCTTGAGCGCCTGGGTGCCCCTCTCTGGTTCCGTCCCGAGCTCGGGGCTGCTGAGGACGTGGTCGGGGGCGAAGACCTCATCGACGACGGCGGGGTCGAGCTCGCCGAGGCCTTGCAGGAGGTATCGGCTTACCAGGGCTTTATTGTCTTCTGGCTGCATAGACCACCCTCCTCCGCGACACGGCCGTCTTACGTCCTTCTGGTATCGTACAACGGCGCGAAACGAGACGATATCCCCTAAATGAGTGATTTTTTCGTCGCCCGACATCGCCGGCGAGCGAGAATTCGATGCTGTTGCCTTCTGTGCCGCTATGTAGCATGCTGAATGACTGGCGGGCAGAGTGGGCCGGGTACGGATAGGAAACTCCATGTCTACCGAAGACAACAAAGCCTTGGTCCGCCGCTTCGTCCGGGCGCAGTGGGCGAAGGACATCGCCGCGCTGAAGGAGATGATGGCCCCCGACTTCGTCGACCACAGCGTTCTCCCTGGCCAGGGCTCTACACGCGAGGATTACCTGCAGGATGTGGCCGAGGACCAGGCCGCCTCCTCCGACGCCCAGATAAGCATCGAAGACCAGATAGCAGAAGGCGACAAGGTGATGAGCCGCCTCTCCATAAGCGGACGCCACGACCAGGAGATCGTCACGGGTATTCCCCCGACCGGCGTTAAGCTGGAGTTCACGGGCATCATTATCAACCGGGTGGTTGACGGCAGGATCGCCGAGGAGTGGAGCGAGGGCACGTATGCGTACGAGCTCACGCAGCAGCGCCTCGACCACGAAGTGCGCGAGCGCGAGCGGGTAGATCAGGAGCTGCGGGTGGCGCGGCGCATCCAGCAGGCGCTGCTCCCGAAGGAGCTGCCCCTGCTCGACGATTGGGAGATCGCGCCTTACTACAGACCGGCCAGGGAGGTCGGGGGAGACTTCTACGACTTCCTCCCCTTACCGGAAAGTCGCGTCGGCGTCATCATCGGTGATGTCTCGGGTAAAGGCATCGCGGCGGCCCTGGTTATGGCCAACACCCAGAGCGTACTTCGCGCCATCTCCCAGGGGAGCGCGACGCCGGGAGGGCTGCTGGCGCAGGTCAACGAGGTCCTCTTTGCCTACATTCCAACCAACATGTTCGTGACCTGCTTTTGCGGCATCCTGGATCCCGAGAGCGGCCGTCTCACCTACGCGAACGCGGGACACAATGCCCCGTTCCGACAGCACGGGACCGAGGCGACGGCCCTCCGGGCTACGGGCATGCCCCTCGGTCTGATGCCGGGCATGGCCTACGAAGAGAAAGAGACCCTGCTTTTGCCCGGCGATGGCGTTCTTTTCTACAGCGATGGCCTGATCGAAGCCCACAACCCCGAACGTGAGATGTTGGGCTCGCCCCGCCTCAGGGACCTCGTAGCCGGGCATGCGTCCGACGCAGAGCATCTCACCGCGCGCGTGATCGAAGCGTTGGGACGTTTCACCGGCGAGGCGTGGGAGCAGGAAGACGATCTTACCCTGGTGACGCTACGGCGCCTCAGCGGAGCATCATGCACGGGCTAGAGTTTCGGCTGGAGTTCCTGATCGGGCTTCTAGGCGTCGTGGCTTTGCTCGCGCAACTGGCCCGCATGGTGGGCGTTCCTTACCCCATCTTCCTGGTTCTCGGCGGCGTGGGCGTGGGGCTGGTGCCGGCCTTCCCCGACGTGGTGCTACCGCCCGAGATCATCTTCCTCGTCTTTATCCCGCCGCTGTTGCTCTCGGCGGCCTTCTCGTCCTCGCCGCGCGACCTGCGCGCCCACGCCAGGCCCATAGGGCTGCTCGCCATCTGCCTCGTGCTCTTGACGACCGGCACCGTCGCTGTGCTCGCGCACACCACCTTCGGGTTGCCCTGGGCCGCGGCGTTCGTACTCGGGGCGGTCGTCGCTCCCACCGACCCCGTGGCCGCCGAGGCGACCTTCCTCAGGCTCGGTGTCCCCGACCGGGTGCACACCATCGTGGGCGGCGAGAGCATCATCAACGACGGCACTGCGCTCGTGGCCTACAACATAGCCGTCGCGGCGGTCGTTACAGGGACGTTCTCCGTGACAGGGGCTGGCCTCGAGTTCCTGCTGGTGAGCGGGGGCGGGATCATCGTCGGCGCCGTCGTGTCCCTGTTGGTTACGCCGCTCTACGGACGCCTGACAGACCCCTCCATCCTGGTGGTATCCACTTTGATACCCGCCTACGCCGCTTACATCCTGGCCGAGAAGATCGGCGCCTCTGGCATTCTCGCCGTCGTCACCCTGGGCCTCTACGTGGGCTGGCAGGCGCCCAAGCAATTCACGGCAAGGGCGCGCGTGCAGAGCGCCTCCTTCTGGGAGGTTCTCACCTTCCTCATGGACTCGCTGCTATTCATCCTGGTCGGATTGCAGTTCCCCGTGATCCTGTCCAGCATACGCGAGTATTCCTACGCTCAGCTCCTGCTCTATGCCGCGCTCGTCTGCGGGGCGGTGATCGGCCTGCGTCTACTCTGGTTTCTGTTCGCCCCGAGCTCCACGCCGGCCCTCGACACCCTGCTCAGGACGAGGTACCTGAGGGCCCCTGGCGAGAGCGGCTGGTGATGGGCTGGAGCGGGATGCGCGGCGCCGTCTCCCTCGCCGCGGCCCTGGCCATACCGTTGCAGACCCAGGCCGGGGCCGATTTCCCCCAGAGGGACCTCATCCTGTTCCTGGCCTACTGCGTGATCTTCGCCACGCTGGTCTTCCAGGGCTTGACCCTGCCGTTGCTGATCCGATCTTTGGGCGTGAGGGAAGAGGGTGACGAGGCTCGCATGGAGGAGTTGGAGGCGCGCCTGAAGGCGACCCGCGCGGCGCTGGACAAGCTCGAAGGAATCTGTAACGACGAGAATATACCGTCCCGCAGCCGCGAGCAGTTGCGCGAGATCTACGAGGGCCGCATCCGGCGCTACGAGTCGGGCCTCGAAGCGGGCCGGGTGACCGAAGAATATCAGGAGAGCTCGGCCGCCTGGACCCGCTGGCGGCGGGCGCTCTTCGACGCCGAGCGCGAGACCGTCGTCTCCCTTCGCGACGCCGGCGAGATCAACGCCGAGGTCATGCGCCGCGTCGAGCGCGACATAGACCTGGAAGAACTGAGGCAGAGCGGCTGAAAGGAGCAACGGTGCCAACGATGATCGTGCTGGTCAACCTGAAAGAAGATGTATCCTCAGAGGAATACGAGCGCTGGCTCCAGGAACGCTACGTCCCCGCCATACTGGACCTCGACTCGGTGGACGAGTGGCACGGCTACAGGGTGGGGGGCCTTCCCGAAGCGGATGGCGAGCCACCCTACGAGTACGTCGTTGCGGTGGGGATCAACGACCTGAAACGACTCGGAAGGGACATGGAGAGCGAGCAGGTACAGCGTCTCCTTGGCGAGCTCGGCCAGTACGCGGAGGTCACGCAGCTTATGACGGAACGTTTTGTCTGAGCCCGACACTGTGGATGTGAGAATTGTCCCAGCTTGAGATAATCCTCGGTCTTCTCGTCGCGGTGGCGGCACTGGCCACCCTCGCCACGCGACTGAAGATACCGTACCCGATCCTGCTGGTCCTCGGCGGATCGGCGCTCGGGTTCGTGCCGGCGCTACCGAGGGTGGTGCTCGACCCCGAGCTCGTGTTCTTCTTGTTCTTGCCGCCCCTGTTGTACGTCTCGGCGCTCTTTACCAGTTGGCGCGACTTTCGGGCCAACGCGAGGCCGATCACGCTGCTCGCCGTAGGACCGGTGCTGATGACGACCTTCGTGGTCGGCGCGGTCGTCCAAGCCGTCGCCGGGCTGCCGTGGGCTGCGGGTTTCGTGCTCGGGGCAATCGTCTCCCCCACCGACGCCATCGCCGCCACGACGGTCGCCCAGCGCCTCGGCGTCCCCCGCCGTATTGTCACGGTGCTGGAGGGCGAGAGCCTCGTAAACGACGCTACGGGCATCGTCGCCTACCGCCTCGCTGTCGCCGCCGTTCTCACCGGCGCCTTCTCGGTCTGGGAGGCGGGCCTGCAGTTCGTCGTCGGCGCCGCCGGAGGGCTCGCCGCCGGCTTCGCGGTCGGCTGGCTCGTCGTTTGGGCGCGCCGCCACCTCTCGGAAGACCCCTCCGTACAGAACATAGTCTCGCTGCTCACGCCCTTCGTCGCGTACCTGGCTGCGGAAGAACTGCCCCACAGGCTCTGGGAAGTGCTGCGCGATCTGGTCGGCGTACCTGGTGACCTCCACTTCTCCGGGGTTCTCGCGGTGGTGACGACGGGGTTGTATCTGGGGCGCAAAGGGCCTTACATAACCTCCTCGGGGACGCGCCTCCAGGGCTTCGCGACGTGGGAGCTAATAACGTTCTTGTTGAACGGTCTTATCTTTATCCTGATCGGGCTGCAGCTCGGGAGCGTGGTCGAAGGGCTCGACGACTACACGGTAAGCGAGCTCACTTCCTACGCGCTCCTCGTTAGCCTGACGGTGATCCTCGTCCGCATGGTATGGGTCTTCCCTGCGACGTATGTACCGAGGTGGGTTAGCCGTCGTGTCAGGGAGCGTGACCCCTCCCCGCCGTGGCAGAACGTCGCGATCGTAGCCTGGACCGGGATGCGGGGTGTGATCTCGCTGGCCGCCGCCCTCGCGCTGCCGCTGCAGACGGAGGCAGGTATTTCGTTTCCCGGGCGCGACCTGATCATCTTCCTTACGTTCTGCGTGATCCTGGCGACGCTCGTGGTCCAGGGCCTCTCTTTGCCGGCCCTGATCCGGGCCCTCGGCCTCGAGGACGACCGCATCGGCGAAAAGGAGGAGACCCACGGCCGTATCCAGGTGGCCGAGGCCGCCATCGAGCGCCTGGATGAGCTACAAGGCGAAGACTGGGTGCGCGAGGACACGACAGAGCGTATTCGCGGCATGTACACCTACCGCCGCAATCGCTTCGCCTCCCGCTTCGACGGCGATCCCGACGGTGTCGAAGAACGTTCGGCCGCCTACCAGCGCCTCATGATCGAGCTGCTCGGGGCCCAGCGCGAAAGGCTCGTCAGGATGCGCGACGAGGGCAGCATTGGGGACGAGGTCATGCACCGCATCGAGCGCGACCTCGACCTGGAAGAGTCCCGTCTGGAGTTGTAGGCGCCGAGGGTGGTGAGCATGGCTTTGACCCGGGGGTCGACGAAGGCCGAGCGCTTCTAGCCGCTCCCTGGCGATCTGCTTCTGCTCTTCCGGTATGAACCCGAGGCTGACGGCCGGTGAGACGATTCGAACCTCATCACCGCGCCGGAGCTTCGGAGGGATCATGGCCCGCGCATCCTAGTACGCGGCCGTCAGGATCGCCAGAGCTTCTCCGGCCCCATCGCCGTACTCCCCGGCGATGGCTTCGAGGTCCTCCTCGGGCACTCCGACCTCGCGCAGGCGGCCGGGCAATCCGAGCTCCTCGACCAGCGATGACACTCGTTCGGACGGCTCCCCGCCGAGCGCTTCCGAGAGCTTGCTCCATCGCACGTCCTGCACGCGCTTCTTCGCGAGCCGCAGGCTCGGGGCGAGGGTGATACAGGAGGTTACGCCGTGCGGCACTTCGTAACTGGCCCCGATCCTGCGTCCCAGCTCGTGCGAGAGGCCCATAGGCGTGTTCGCCGGACCGAAGTACGCGAGCCAGGAGGCCAGTTGCAGTTCCAGGCGCACCTCCAGGTCTTCCGGCTCGCGCCTCGAGAGCGGCAGATACTCCAGCAGGCGGTGCGCCCCTTCGAGACCGGTCACGTCGGTGATGGGGTGATCGCCCCCGTAGAGAAATCCTTCGACCGCGTGATCCAGGGCCCTAACTCCGGTGGAGAGCCAGAGCTTCTCGGGCGTGAAGACCGTGGCTTCGGGATCTAGCACCACGACGTGCGGAACGGTGTTCGGGTCGACGAAGCCCCTCTTCCTCCCCGCGCTCTCGTCCGTCACCCCCGCCCTGTTGGCCCACTCCGCACCGGAGAGGGTGGTCGGCACCGCCACCTGCCCAGGATAACCGAGCTCCCGTGCCACGGCTTTGGTGCCGTCTATGACGCTTCCGCCTCCGACGCTGACGAGCAGGTCCGTTGCCGCCATCTCGGCCTCGACGGCGGCGCTCTCCACCGCTCCGCCCGGGGTATGCTGCCCGATACCGGCGAAGGTCCCCGCGTGCCTGCTGCCGAGCAAAGCCTCCACGCGGCGGATGAGGCCGGTCTCCTCGTTCAGGCTGCGCCCGGTGATGACGAAGGCCCGGTCGTAGGGCCGGGCCTCCTGTTCCAGCTTCTCCAGGGCATCCGCGCCGAAATGAACGCGCGTGGTCTGAAGGAAGGTGTGGATACCGCTCTGCACGCTCCCATCGTACAGCTACGCGCGGTCTCAGGCGACCGCGGCGTTCTCCCAGCCGTGGCCGCGGAGGTATTGCTCGAAGGAGACGAGCCCCGGATACTCTTTCCTTAGGCCGGCGATGTCGGCCTCGTAACCCTCGTCGTTGAACCACCTGTACATCACGGTGAACTCCTCGCCCATCTGCTCCCCGAACTGGTCCCAGGGCGTCTGGAAGTAATCGACCTGGCGTCCTGTTACCCGCGAGAACGTATCGGCTATCTCGGGCATAGTCAACTCGTCCCCCGCGAGGTCAACCTCGCGCCCGATCCACTCGCCCGGGTTCTCGAAGGCCATGGCGGCGAAGACGCCGATGTCGTCGGCGTCGATCATCTGGAAAGGCTTGTCCGGGTCGAGCGGCTGCGGGAGCGTACCGCCGAGGATGGGCTCCCGCATCATCTCCCAGTTTTGCATAAAGTAGACCGGGCGCAATACAGTGTAAGACACGCCGCTCGAACGAAGGTGCTCCTCCACCTCCCACTTGCTGTCGAAGTGCGGGATACCCGTCTCCCTGTGCGCGCTGCCGACCGAGCTGTAGACGAGTTGCTCGACGCCAGCGGCCTTCGCCGCGTCCGCGAGCTGCACGCCCTGCCGAACCTCGCCCTCATACCCAGCCTCGAAGAATTGCTGGACCGAGAACACCCCGTGCACACCATCGAGCACCCGCTCGATGGACCCGCGGTCCTCGAGGTCCCCGCTCACGACCTCGGCCCCAAGGGCGGCCAACTCTCTCCCCGCGGGCTTCTCCGGATCCCGGCTCAGCGCGCGCACCGTAAAACCCCGCTCCAGGAGGCCGCGCGCCACCGCCCCACCTTGCTGACCCGTGGCTCCACTGACCAGGATCAATCGCCCCTCGTTGCCCCCACTCTCCATACTTACTCCTTCGCTCGAATCGCCCTACCACACCCGCTTTACCAAAAACGGACGCGAGTCCGCTTTAAAGTGCGAGGGTAGCGCGGTAGACTGCGGGTGTCAAGGTAATTCTTGGGAGTGTGATCTTTCTGGAGCGGACAGGGCGAGTGGGGTGGAGCCTGGATCACCTGGGGCGTCCGTCCGACAGGGAGGCGGAACGTAGCGACGCGGCGCGCAACAGACGGGTGATCCTCCGTACGGCGCGCAGGCTCTTCGACGAACGCGGCGTCACGTGCGTCACGATGGAAGAGGTAGCCAGAGTTTCCGGAGTCGGGAAGGGTACGCTCTACCGGCGCTTTCCGCACAAGGGCTTTCTGTGCCAGGCGCTCCTCGACGAGCCGACGAAACACGTGCAGGAGCAGACCCTGGAAATCTTACGGGAACCAGGAACCTCGGCCCTGGAGAAGCTCCACGAGTTCCTGGACCGGCTCGTAAGCTTCACCGCGGAGAACCTGGACTTGCTCTACGGCGGCAACGAACCGCTGTGCGGGGCCGACCGTCTGGCGCGCTTCTCGCACCCCGCCCACGACTGGCGCCGCTCGACCGTCCTCGGGCTGTTGCGGGCCGCAGCGAGCGAAGGAGACGTAGATGCCGGGTTGGATCTCGAGTACCTTGCAACGGCGCTACTCGCCCCGCTCGACGTCGACCTCTTTTACTACCAGCACAGGGTGCGGGGGCTTACGAGGAGGCGCATAAGCGATGGAGTGCGAGCCCTCATACCGGAGAATGTCAGATGACAGATAGGAGGACAGAGATGGAACTCGGTGGCCTGCACCACATGACGGCGGTCACGACGAACGCCGCGGAGAACGTGACGTTCTATACGGACGTGCTCGGGTTGCGGCTCGTGAAGAAGACCGTGAACCAGGACGACGTCTCCGCCTACCACCTTTTCTACGGGGACGAGGTGGGAAGCCCTGGGACCGAGATCACCTTCTTCGACTGGCCCCATCTGCGCGTGGCCCCCAATCATCCCGGCGCGGGCGAGGTCTCGACCACCGAGCTGCGCGTCACCGACCGCGCCGCACTCGAGTGGTGGGCCGGTCGTTTCCGGGACCTCGACGTGGATAATAACGGCATCGAGGAAGACGGAGGCCGCGCCCACCTGGACTTCACCGACCCGGAAGGGCAGAGGCTTCGCCTCTCTGCTGACGAGGGCGAAGGAGTGCAGGGTGGTGTTCCGTGGGAGGAGAGCCCTGTACCGCCGGAGATGGGTATCAGGGGTCTCGGGGCCGTCGACCTGACGGTGCGGGAGCTGGATCCCACAGCGTGGGTCCTCGCCGAAGTTCTGGGTTTCAGGTTGGTGGACGAGATCGCGCAGAGCGGGGGCCGGCGTGTGACCTTCGAGGTCGGAGATGGGGGTCCGGGGGCCACCGTACGGGTGCTCGAGAGGCCAGATGCGCCGTGGACGCACCTGGGACGCGGCGGCGTGCACCACATCGCCTTCAGGACGCCGAATGATGAGGAGCACGCGGCCTGGAGGGAGAAGATCCGGCGCTCCGGCCTCGGAGTAACGCCGCAGATAGACCGCTACTACTTCCGTTCGATCTACTTTCGGGAGCCTGGCGGGGTGCTCTTCGAGATCGCCACCGACGGCCCCGGTTTCGCCACCGACGAGGACCCCGCGCACCTCGGCGAGAGGCTGTCGCTCCCGCCATTTCTCGAAGAGCGCAGGGAGGAGATAGAGGCCGGCCTGAATCCCATCACCGTAGAGGGTGGGACAGCACGATAACGTCCCAAGACGGCGACAGGTCCCGCGACCCGCAGTGGCTCCGGTGGAGCAAGCGCCTGCAAGCCATAGCTCAGGACGGCCTGACCTACACGCGAGACGACTACGACCTCGAGCGATACGAGCGACTAAGGGATCTGGCGGCCGAGATCTTCGCGGCCCATTCCACGGGTACCCTGGAGGAGGCCGAAGATCTGCTAGCGCTAGAAACGGGCCCGGCTACCCCGAAGGTAGACGTTCGGGCGGCGGTGTTCGAAGAGGGGCGGATCCTGCTCGTCAAAGAACCTGGCGACGCGGGCTGGTCCTTGCCCGGAGGCTGGGCGGACGTGGGCGAATCCCCCTCAGAAGCCGCGGCCCGCGAGACCCTGGAGGAGTCCGGATTCCGAGTGCGTCCGGTCAGGCTGCTCGCGGCCTTCGACCGCGACAGGCACGGCCATCCGCCGATCGCCTACCACGTCTACAAACTCGTGTTCCTGTGCGAGATCCTGGACCAGACCCCATCGTCCGACGTGGATTCCGAGGGGGCGCGCTTCTTCGCGGTGCAGCAGATCCCCGAGCTCTCGACCACGCGCATTACCAGAGCCCAAGTCTCACGCATCTTCGAGCAATACCGCGACCCGCACCTGCCCGCCGATTTCGACTAGACAGCATTTCAGCATGTCAGCACGCTCAGCCCTTCGGGCTTCGCTTGTCAGCATTTCAGCCAGGACATTCGCAGGCGAAAGCTGAAGTGCTCTGATAAGCGACCGAAGGGAGCGTGCTGAAGTGCTGACATGCCGCGAAGCGGCGTGCTGAGGTGCTTACTAGCTTACACGGAGCACTGCCTTCCCCGTGTAACCTCTGTCGATGAGACGTTTGGCGACCTCACCGACCTCCGTCCAGGGCGCCTCGACCTCGATGCGCGGTCTGAGTCTTCCGTCTGCGACCATTCGCGCCAGCCGGTCCAGACCACCGGAGGCCGGCCTGGCCAGCACTTCGTGGAACAGGATGAAGCCGTAGAGCCGCGCCGCGCCCGTCAGGTAGAGCGCCCTGGCGTCGAACTGTACCTCGGGGGAGGCCGATGTCCCGAAGCTTACGCAGGTCCCGCCCGGCGCCAGCATGGAGAGCGCGTTCCCGAGCACTTCTCCGCCGACGGATTCGAGGACCAGGTTGTAAGGACCCAGCTCTCCGGCCGCCGCACCGCTCTCGTCCACGACGGCCTCGTGGGCTCCGGCTTTCTCCACCATGCCGGCGTGCTCTTCCCGGCGCACGAGGCCGACCACGCGTGCCCCGGCCGCGCGGGCGAGCTGCAACCCGAACTGTCCGGCCCCTCCCGAGGCGCCCGTTACCAGCACGGACCTCCCGAGCAGGTTGCCGCCCTCCTCCAGCGCGTAGAGGGCCGTAAGGCCGGCGACGGGTAGCGTCGAAGCCTCTTCGAACGAGACGCCCTCGGGGAGCACGGCCACAGAGTCGGTCGGCACACAGACCAACTCGGCCCAGGCGCCGGAGGGGAGGAAGCCTACAACCCGCGAGCCCTCCCTTGGGCCCGAGCCATCCGCGGCGGCGCGTTCCACGGTGCCCGCCAGGTCCCAGCCGGGCCGGAAGCCCGGCTCGCTCGACTCCGCCCGGCGTACCTCTCCGCGGTTGAGCGAGACCGCCGCCACACGCACCAGCGTCTCGGAGGGCGCGGGATCGGGCTCCTCCACGCGCGCCAGTGCCAGGCGGTCTCTGGAGTCGGTGTCGACGACTACGGCCTTGATCCCGTTCATAGGTTCCCTCTTTTCCGGTCGTTGGCAGTACCGTCCACGAATACCCTCCTGCGCGGCGTCCCACACAGCATATAGGATCGCGGGCACCACGAGGCCCTGATCGGGGGTCTCGCTCTGGTCCCCAGACGCTCCACCAGGGTGGGGCAGCGGGTGGAATGCCTAACTTCCGGTCAACTTTCTCGTCGCACAACCAGGCTATACGCGCGAAGAGGTCGATATCGAGTTGGAGAAATGCGTGCTCCACATTCTCCCTGCACGCCACACCTACTTTACTTCGCGGGCGGCAGGGTCTATACATTCCCCGTGTCCGAACTAGAGAAAAATCGGGTCCGGGGGCGAGAGGGCGGCCGGGAAGGCAGTATACGTCAGAGGTTGCGCGACAGGCCGCGCCTGCGTCCCAGGGTCTATGGTTATCTCACGGAGGAGAAAGAGACCCTCAGGCAGGGGTTCGCCGCGTTGTTTCTCTCCTCGGCGGGGGAGCTTATCGCCGGGATCGTGCTCGCCGGCATCTCGGGCACCCTCGACGAGCTCGTCGGGCTGGCGGTCCTGATCCCAGCGGCCATAGGGATGCGCGGCGCCATCTTCGGGGCCATGGGGAGCAGGCTCTCGACCTCCATCCAGACCGGACTTTTCAGCTTCAACCTCAGGCGCGGCGTGCTTGCCGAGAACGTGCAGGCCGCGGCCGTCCTCTCGCTCGTCTCCGGGGTGTTCCTGGCCTTCCTGGCGCGAATAATGTGCGGCATTCTCGGCGTCGATACTGAGCTCTCGGTCGTCGACTACATCGTCATTTCCACGGCCGGCGGGATCATCGCCGGCGTTCTGCTGCTCGTGCTGACGGTCCTGGTCGCTCGCCTCTCGGTCGCACGCGGCTGGGACATGGATAATATCGCGGCCCCGATGCTCACCGCCGCAGGGGATATCCTCACCCTACCCTGTCTCGTCCTGGCTACCTA
Organism: Actinomycetota bacterium; assembly: GCA_046732815.1. Classification (GTDB taxonomy): domain Bacteria; phylum Actinomycetota; class Rubrobacteria; order Rubrobacterales; family Rubrobacteraceae; genus Rubrobacter_D. Next base: position 17,096 of record JBKPNW010000097.1, read on the forward strand.
CCTTATCGGCATCTCCGTGTTCTCTTCGATTCTCGGGACCGTACTGGTATTGGCGGCGGTCGCCGCCGCCTATCTCGGTTTCAGGGGGGGTGTCGAGAACCTCAGGCGCATCCTGGCCGAATCGTTCCCCATCCTGGCCCTGACGGGGACCGTGACCATCCTGGTCGGCGTCGCGCTGCAGGACCGCGAGGAGCAGTTCACGACGCTTCTGGCCCTGAGCATCCTGCTGCCGGCCTTTTTGCAGGAGGGCGGCGCCCTCGGGGGCATCCTCTCCAGCCGCCTCTCCTCCAAGGTTCACCTCGGCCTAATAGAGCCGCGCGGAGTGCCGCAGTTCGCTGCCCTCAGGGACTTTACCCTGACCTACATCTTCGCCGCCGGCGTCTACGTGTTCATCGGGGCGGCTTCGCACCTGATAGCCGTGGTCCTCTTTCCCGGGGGGGCGAGCCCCGGCTTTCTGGTAATGACCGGGGTCAGCGCCCTCGCCGGCATGATGGCCACCACCACGGCGGTGCTTGCGGCCTACTACGGCTCGACCATCAGCTACAGGCTCGGGTTGGACCCCGACACCTACGGCATACCCATTATCACGGCGGCCGTGGACCTGCTCGGCTTTCTGAGCCTTATAATAGCCCTTATCGTTTTCGGATTGGCGGGGTAAGAGATGCGAGAGACGCGACCACGGAACGTAAAAGAGATGCTCATCGAGGCCAAGAACACCTCGGAGCTCATGGTGGATCTCGCCTACGCGGCGCTCTTCTACAATTCCGAGGACCTCTCCGAGGAAGTATCCCGCCTGGAGGTGCGCCTGAACGACCTGGTCTTCGACATGCGCACGCTGACCATACTGGCCGCGAGGAGTCCCGCCGATGCTGAACAGATGGCTGGCATCTTGCAGGTCGTCCAGGACATAGAGAAGATCGGCAACGCCGCCATCGACATAGCCAAGATCGTGGTCAAGCGTCTCGGTATCCCGCCCGAGCTCCTGCACGACATCCCGGAGGCCGAAGAGATCCCCTCCCGCGTGCGCGTGCACGCGAACAGCGCCCTCGATGGACGCTCTCTGGGCCAAGTCGATCTGCCCGTGGAGACGGGGATGCGCCCGATCGCGCTCCGCTCCGAGGACGACTGGACCTATGACCCCGAGCCCGAAGACGTCCTCAGGGCCGGCGACGTGCTCTTCTTGCAGGGCCCGCCGGAGGGCGTCGCCGAGGTCAGGGAGCTCGCTGGGGCCCGTCCGCTCGGAGATGATCCCGAGCCGGAGCCGACGGCGGGCGAGCTCTCGGAGATCGACCGGGCGGTGGATATCCTGATCGAGATGAAGAACCTCTCCGAGGTGGCCGTGGGACTGGCCTACTCGGCGTTGCTCTACGGCGACGCCGGGCTCGCCCGCGAGGTTATCGCCATCGAGGACGAGATGGACGAGATGCGCTACCGCCTCGAGCGCTGGGTCCTGCTCGCCGCCCCCCACGTGGAGGACTCCTCGCGCCTCAGGGGCCTCCTCCACCTCGCCACCGCCTCGGAGACCATCGCTGACTGCGCGATGGAGATGGTGTGGGTGGTCGAGAAGGGCGAGGAGGTCCACCCCGTCCTCTCCGCGGCGATCGGCGAATCGGACGAGATCGTGTTGAAGCTCACCGTCTCCCCTGGGTCCCCGGCCGACGGCGAGACGCTCGACTCCCTGGAGATCGAGACCGAGACGGGGATGTATGCCCTGGCCGTGAACCGGGGCGGGCGCTGGACCTACAGGCCCCGCGACACGTACAGGCTGCAAGGCGGCGACTCGCTGCTCTTCACGGGCGCCCCCGAAGGCCTCGAACCCCTCGCCGAGCTCTTCGGACAGGAGCTCGAGGACTCTCCGTAACTTGGGAGTGTCGAACCTTAAAGCATTGCTGGTGGTGCTTCTTCTGCCACTTCTGCTATGCACGTCAGGCTTCGCGCGGGGCTCCCAGATGGACAAGAGTGATGTGCTCGAGAAGGCCAGTTTCGTTCCGACGCTGGAGAAATACTATTCCAAGCCGACCGTCGAGACCACCACGGAGTACGAAGCGGGCAAGGACTTCTGGCTGGTGGTACTCACAGAGCAGACCTCGGGAGAAGAGGTAGCCAGCTTCCGGGTCGACGACGATTCCGGAAGCGTAAGCAGGGTCCAGGTCTCGCCGGGGGCGGCTGAGATCTCATACCCGACGCTCTCGGAAGAGGAGGCGATCAAACTCGCCGCAGCGAACCGGGAGGTCAGAGAGGAGCTCTCTGACCACGGCCCCCACAGTGCGGAGGCCGAGTACGAGGACGGCGAGTGGACCGTGCGCTTCTACGTCGACGAGAAGGGGGTCGTCGGGGGCAGGCCGACAGAGGAGGGCAAAGAGGTCGCCACCGTAGGGGTGGACGACAAGAGCTGGGTCCTCGGCTACGTGTACACCGGGGATCAAGTCGGGTGGAACCTGGCCCGCGGGGTGCGCGGCGCCTACGGCAAGCAGGCCAACTACTGGTGGGTGTGGTTGCCGCTCTCGCTCGCTTTCGCGGCTGCTTTCTGGCGCACGGACAGGCTACTGTCGGTGCGCAACCTGGACATAGTGGCGCTGCTCGGGTTCCTCGTCTCGCACGGCTTCTTCAGGGAAGGGCTAGTCCCCGAGGCCGTCGTGTTGTGGTGCCCGCCGCTCGTCTACCTCTTCCTCAGGACGCTTCTCATGGGTTTCGGGATAGGAGAGAAGGTCGAGAGGACAAGCAACTTCCCGATGTGGCTGCTCATGGTGCTGGCCGGTCTTGCCGCCGGCCTCGTCCTCGGCCTCAATGTCGATTCCCGCGTCATAGACGTCGGCTACGCCGGGGTCGTCGGCGCAGACCGTATCCTGGACGGCACCTTACCCTACGGACACATGCCCGCTGATGTGGGAACGGGAGACACCTACGGCCCCCTCAACTACCTGCTCTACGTGCCTTTCGTCCTCATGTTCGGCTTCTCGGGGGATTGGGACTTCCTCCCCGCGGCCCACGCCCTCACGCTATTCTCCTTTGTTGCAGGGGCTATGGGGCTGTTCATCACCGGCTACAGGCTCTCCGGAAAAGAGGGGGCCGCCGCCCTCGTCTTCGCCTGGGCCGCCTTCCCCTACACCGTGTACGCGACCAACAACAACACCAACGACATCATCGTCGCGGCCGTCTCGGCCATAGGGATCGCGGCAGCGGCCTCGCCCATAGCGCGCGGGGCCAGCATCGCCGCCGGGTTCGCCATCAAGCTCTACCCACTCGTCCTCGGCCCGCTCTGGATCACCTACGAGGGGCGCAAACGCAAGCCCATTGTAGATTTCCTACTCGGCGGGACCGGCGTCGTGCTGCTCACGTTCTGGGTCGTCCTGCTCGACGGGCATCCCATCGAGTCGGCCAAGCTGTTCTACGACAAGACCCTCGCCTTCCAAGGCGACAGGACCAGCCCGTGGACCCTCTATTCCCAGGTGCCAGAGCTCGCGTTCTTGCAACGGCCGCTGATGGCGCTCGCGATCTTCCTCTCCATACTCCTCGCCTTCGTGCCGCGCAAGAAGACCCTTCGCCGGCTGGCGGCGCTCTCGGCGGCGCTCGTCATCGTTTTCCAGCTCACCGTCAACTACTGGTTCTACGCCTACATCACCTGGTTCGAGCCGTTCGTGTTCGTCAGCTTGTTGCTGGCGACCAATGAGAAGACGGCGTTGGATAGCTCTCAGCCATCAACTATCAGCGGTCAGCAACATGGGGAGGCGGGCATTGCCCATGAAGGGAAAGAGCATGAACAATGACGAAACCCCGATCTTGAACATCGAGGGAGAGCTCGTGGCGCTAGGACCGCTGAGGCGGGATCTCCTGTCGATCTATCAGCGTTGGATCAACGACCTCGGGACCATGCGCACTCTGGGAGTCCCACCGCTCCCCATGACGAGCGAGAAAGAGCAGGACTGGTACGAGCGGCTGTCGAAGTCGGAAGTCGACGTGCCGTTTACGATCTACGAGAAGGAGACCTTGCGGCCCATCGGCAATACCGGATTGCACGGCGTAGACTACCGCAACTGCTCGGCCACCTTCGGCATCATGATCGGCGAGCCCGAATGCCGGGGCAAGGGCTACGGAACGGAGACCACGCGTCTGATGCTCGATTACGGCTTTATCGCCCTCGGCCTCCACAATGTCTTGCTCACTGTCTTCGCATTCAATTCAGTAGGTATCAGGGCCTACCGGAAGGCCGGTTTCAAGGAGATCGGCCGGCGGCGCGAGTGTCGTCTGATGGGTGGCAAGCTGTGGGATGAGATCTACATGGAATGCCTCTCCAGCGAGTTCGAGAGGCCCGTGACGCACGGCAAAGAGTGGGGTTTGTCCGCCTATCTGTCCCCGGGGGGCGCGGCCCAGATCGAGGTCGAGACCGACGAGAACGGGGCGGCTGGCTGGGCTCCCGAGCGCTGAAGTCTCGATCGCAAGCGCCGATCGGGCACGGAGCAAGGAGGTCCACAAGTTGAACGATCCAACTTACGAACTGCGGCGGGTCGGCCGCGACGAGTCGCCGCTCACCGATCGCGCCGCCGCCCCGAAGCAGGGCGACGAGGGGGCACCGCCGTCACGGGTCGTCTTTCTCCCCGAATTTCGCGAGGCCGCGAGTGGCCTGCGGGAGGGTGACGAAGTGTTCGTGCTGACCTGGCTGCACCTGGCCCGCCGCGAAGTGCTCTCGGTGCACCCGCGCGGCGACGCGAGGCGGCCCCTAACGGGTGTGTTCGCGACCCGGTCGCCGGATCGCCCGAACCCGATCGGCTTGCACGTCGTCGCGATCGAGGCGGTCGAAGGAGACGCCATCACGGTCCGCGACCTCGAAGCGATCGACGGCACCCCCGTCCTCGACGTCAAACCGGTCCTCGGCAAGCGGAGCGAGCGGTGATGCGGCGCGGCGGACACCGTTGTCGCGACCGACATCGCCTCGGTCGACGCCGATTACGACAACGGCGCCATCCTTCACGGTTAGGCTTGATACCGAAGGAGCTGTGAGCGTGCAACTCGCCCTGTGACACAGTGGGCCTACGAGAAAGTGAAGCTCGAGACTTCTGAGCCGATTCGAGATTCTGCGATAGTCTCAATGGGATGGAAGGGGCGAGTTGGCGGAGATCTAGGCTCGTCCCCCGTGAGGCCGCCGACGCACCTCACTAGCCCAAGTATCGAGGCGAAGGTACGAGAGGAGACGCTTTGCAAAGCGAGCCTACAATTGGACTGGCGGATGAGCTGAACATCGCTCCTCTGGGGGTTGGGGCCTGGGCGTGGGGTACGACCAGGCTCTGGGGATACGGCAAGGAGTACGACCGTAGCGACGTGGGAAGTGCTCTCCGTACGAGCATGGCCGAGCACGTAACCCTTGTGGACACGGCGGAGATGTACGGCAACGGCGCTTCGGAGAGGATCATAGGCGAGATATTGCGCGAGGGCGGTTTCGAGGGGAGGCCGGTCATAGCAACCAAGTTCGCCCCCCTACCCTACCGCTTCGGCGCCAAATCCCTTCTGAAGGCCGTAGACAAGAATCTGGAGCGACTCGGGATAGAGACTATAGACCTCTACCAGATCCACTTCCCGAACCCGATCTTCAAGATAGATAGTCTGATGGACACCCTCGCCGAGACGGTCAAGGCGGGCAAGGTCCGCCGGGTAGGCGTAAGCAACTACGGTGCGGACCAGATGAAGCGGGCGCACGAGCGGCTCACCTCCCACGGGGTGTCGCTAGCCTCAAACCAGGTGGAGTACAGCCTCTTGCAGCGGGCACCGGAGACGAATGGTGTGCTCGAAGCGAGCCGTGACCTCGGCGTGACGCTCATCGCCTACAGCCCCATCGCTAAAGGCCTCCTCACTGGCAAGTACGGCCCCGGCGGCGAAAGGCCTTCGGGCCTCGTGCGGCGTATGGGCAGAGCCTTCGGCGAGCAGAACCTCAAGAAGGTAGAGCCGGTGGTGAACATACTGCGCGAGATAGGCGAAGCCCACGACAAGGAGCCCGCCCAGGTGGCCCTGAACTGGCTGATCACGCAGAGGAGCACCTTCCCCATCCCCGGTGCCAAGAACGAGCATCAGGCGCACCAGAACGCAGGTGCTTTGGGGTGGGACATGAGCGCGTCTGAGGCAGAAAAGCTGAATCTGGCAACGCTCGGGTGGCGCTAGAGGCTCATCAGAGTGTGGAGACACACGCCGTATCCGCGACCTTCGGGTCAGGGGTCCGACGACCTACCAGACTGCTCCACCCGCGTCTCTGCGAAAAAGATCTTCTGTCGCGCGACGAGGGAGGTGCCGGCGGGGTCGTGACGACGATACACGAAGAATCTGGAGAGTCGGTCAGGATCAGTACGTCACTACGTTAAGGCATACGGCCGGGAAGTCGTATCCCTCACCAGATCGATACGGCCGAGCCGCTTCCTGGACCTGCTCCCGAACCGTGTTCTGCACTTCGGGAGAAATGGTCTGCAGGATGGCCGAGGAGGACGCCGAGGTCTCGATGACGTAACGCCAGTAGGCATCCTGATCGGCGAAATGCCAGCGAAATGTGACCTCATCTATCTCGGGATCGGCGAAGCCAGCCCCCACCACCAGCTCTCGGATGCGCTCCGAATCGGCCATGGCGAAGGCGCTGGGCGCCTCAGGGTCGGGCGGCGGGATATGTCCTTGTGATTGCAGTACCCCGCCCACGAGCGAGAGAGCCGGGTTGCGTTCGCGGGTGGCCCATACAGAGAAAGCTAGACGCCCCCCCGGACGCAACACGCGCCTGGTTTCCGCAAAAGCTGCAGGGGGGTCGATCATCAGCATGTAGGCCCAGCGACAGAGGACGCCGTCGACGCTATCCGTCGCTAGATCCATCCGCTCAGCATCGAGTACTCTAAACTCCGCGTTCTTCACGCACAGCTCCTCCGTCCGTCGGCGAGCCGCAGCGACCATCTCGGGCGTGAAATCCGTGACTATGAGGCGCCCTGACTCACCCACCAGGCGTGCCGCCATGAGTCCCGTGTCGGCCAGGCCGGCGGCCAGTTCGAGCACGGTGTCCCCAGGCTGCGGATCGAGCATTCGGACCATCCACTCGCTGACTGGGCGAGAGGCCTTCCAGAGTTCTTCGCGCTGAGCGTACCAGCCGCGAGCCACGGCTCCCCAGGCGGCCCTGCTTTGCTGGCGTGCCGTTTCATGCTGTCCTGACATCTCGGCAGGCGGTGTCACGTCACCCTCCCTTATTCGTCTGGCATGTGTACCAAGATAGAGAGCCGACAAAATCAGCGCAACCTGTATGCATTCGGCCGGGTCTTGTTACCCCTCCAATACTTGCGACGCTCGTCGATACGTTCCGCCCCACCTCACTGCTCAGATACGCGGCGGTGTTAGCGGGTAGCGTTGTCGCGACCGACTCCGTGTCGGCCAACACCGATTGCGACATCGGCAATGCCGTTTAGAAATCAGCCCACACGCTTTCTTTACCTCGATCGTTCTTGGAGAACCAGTAGGTCAAGTTGACTCCGGTTTGGTTCGGGGCGGGCGGCTTTGCCTTTTTCGCCACGGCAAGATAGCCGTGAAACTCGTCCAACCCCAGGATCATGCGGCGTACCGGAGCGAACCTCTCTGAGAGGACCAACTCTGGCAAATCCAAGTACATGCACCCGAGTGTCATCTTGAAGAGGACCCTGGTTATGGTGCGGCAATAGGTCGTTGTCATCCGGCGGTTGCTAAGCAACTGCATATTAAATTTGCCCCTGCTGCGGTCGACCTGGAATGCCTTCTGGCTACTACCTGATTCAATCAGGATGTTCCCCGGCGAGCGACTCCGGAGTCTCGCGTTGCCCAGTTTGGCACTCGGCAGTGCACCCCTCTTGGAACGGACGCCATAACGCGTCCGCATCAGAGAAATGGGCGAGAAGTCGATGAGGGCGTTGTCGAGGATGGCGAGCTTCCCGTGGTTGCACCTGTCACAGACGACGCCTTTCGGCAGCACTATTGGTGGCTTGCCCCGCAATCCCTGGTTGCCCAGGCTTTCCGGTATGACATGCTCCACGCTATTGAATGGCACGTCTGACTGTTTGCAGTACAGGCAGATCGGCAAGGCATCCTCCCACGCTATAGAACCTTCGTTGCATCCAGAGGATACCTCGAAGCTCGGTTCTATTCACCCAACGTCGTAGAAGGTAGGTTCTCTGAACTTCGCCTTCACGGAGTTCTAAGAAGTTGCGCCAGACCTTCTAACCCTTCACACTGGGCACGTTGATCAACTTTAGGCGGGGCCCCAACGGGTCCCGCCCTCTGTGTGAAGGAGGTAGGCCAGAGCTATGTACGCTGTGGTGCGCCGATACGAGGGCGTCACCGACTCCCAAGAGGTGGCGCAGCTGGCCGAGGAGGGCTTCGTGCCCATCATCAGCGAAATGCCAGGATTCGTGGCTTACTACTGGGTCGACGCCGGCGACGGAGTAATAGTTTCTACAAGCGTCTTTGAGCATAAGGACGCTGAGGAGCAGTCGACCTTTAGGGCTGGAGAGT
>JBKPNW010000098.1:0-15134 GCA_046732815.1 Actinomycetota bacterium
AGGGCTTCACGGCCCGCTGGAACTCGATCACCTCGCGCGAGAGCTCGTAGGTGCGCCTGGAGACGCCCGGGTTCCCCGAGAAGACCTCGACCTCTATCTCGTCTATGTCGTTCTCCAGGCCCCTTACTACTGGCGCGTAGCCGTCCACGACCCGGTCCATGATCGCGTAGAGGATCGCCTCAGGCCCGCGCACCAACAGCTCGGGGTCGGCCTCGAGCCGGGCGCGCACCTCGCCTAAGGCGGGGGCCTCGCCGTGGCGCACCGTTATCACGAAGTCCTCGCCCACGAAGACGTGAATCTCCCCGAACTCGACCTCCTCTGGGTCATCTAGATACCTGGCTGGCCTCAACACGACGAACAGTGTGTGTCCGTAACGCTCGAGCTTGGGCCTCTGGTGTGCCTCCAGCGCATCTTCGACGGCCAGCTCGTGGAGCTCGAACTCCTCGGCGACGGAGGCGAACTCCTCCTCGGTCGGCCTGTAAAGCCCGATCCATGCCACCCCGGGCTGTTTGCGCAGAACCTCGTAGGTCTCCCTGAGCGAGCGCGGTTCGCTCACCCGGTGCCCGTCCACGTAGATCGCGTTGTCCACTATCATCACTACACCTCGCTTCACCCTTTCTGTGTGCTTCGAACGAGATGGACCGCCCATCGGTGGTCGTGGCCGCCCGTTCGCAAGCTCTAGGTGAGGGGTGTCGGATCCGAAGCGGCTGTGGGCTACGAAGTGTGCTTCACCGGGCACCCACGGGCGAGCGGCCTGCTACTACTGTGCTCTATGCCATCGTCAGTCACGAACCACTCACCTCCCGTTGCGCGTCGGGGACCCGGACGAGGAAAGTGTAGTCCTCTCCGGGGCCGACGGCAACCGTGACGGAGTACGCTCTTTGTCCTGACCCCGAACATCCCGGACGAACCTTCGAAGAGACCTCTCGCGGCGAGGTTCGCGGAACCCCGAGTCAAGTGACCGGCACGGGAGTTCGGGCGGTCACTTCTCCGGGCGGCTCGACCCGGGCTCCGGCGAGGTCCACGTCGAGCGCCCAGGACTTTGCCACCACCCCCTGCGCCTCGAACGTTGTTCTCATGGCGGAGGCTATCTTCCCGGAACTCGCCTCGGGAGCGAAGGCGAGTACGGTAGGGCCCGAGCCGGAGAGGCAGGCTCCGTAGGCGCCGGTCTCCAGGGCGACCTCTATAACGGCTTCGAGGCCGGGGATGAGGTGGGAGCGGTAGGGTTGGTGGAGCCTGTCCTGCATGGCTACGCGCAGGAGGTGGTATTCGCCCGTTGCGAGGGCTCCAAGCAGGAGACCGGAACGGCCGACGTTGAAGGCGGCGTCGCGGTGGGGGACCGAGTCGGGAAGGGCGCGGCGGGCCGCCGTGGTCGAGACGGCGAAGTCGGGGACGGCGACTACTACTTTGAGGTCCTTCGGTTCGAGGCGAACGGCGCTCACGCCGACGGGGGTGAGGGTTCCGATCACGAGCCCTCCTAGAAGCGCGGGGGCGGCGTTGTCGGGGTGGCCGTCGAGCTCGCAGACGATGTTGAGCAGATCGGGGGCGGCGATCTGACCCCCGAAAAGATCGTTGGCGGCTACCGCCCCGCCGACGAGCGCGGCCGCGCTCCCGCCCAACCCCCGCGTCGGCGGGATGGAGTTCTCCTGCACGAGCCGGAAGTGGGCGTCCGACTCGCCGACGAGTTCGGCCACAAAGCGGGCCGCCCTGTAAGCCGGGTGCTCCGGCCCGCGTGGGATCAGGTCGGCACCCGTACCGTGTATCTCGATCTCAGGGTGAGGCGACCTGTCCAACCCGATCCTCATGCTCAAGGAGAGCGCGAGTCCCACCGCGTCGTAGCCTGGCCCCAGGTTCGCGGACGTGGCGGGGACGCGGACGGAGATCATGGGGAGTAGGGGAGGGTTGCCGAAGCGCGGGTATGGGTCTTCGATCTCTGAATAGGCCACAAGGTCATGTCGGTGTATCGATCAAGGCCGTGACTGCTTCGAACGTGGCGGGGACGGGGTCGGGGAGTTGTACGCGGCCGAGGATCACGTCGGGGTCCTTGAGCCCGTGCCCGGTCAACACGCTCACGATCGTGCCCTCCGGACCCCTGTCCTCGCCCGCGAGCTTTATGAGGCCGGCGATCCCTGCCGCCGAGGCAGGCTCGCAGAAGACGCCTTCCTCCCGGGCCAGCATCTCCTGGGCGGCCAGTATCTCGGCGTCCGTAACGCTCTCTATTAGGCCTCCCGACTCGCGCGCCGCCGACATGGCCCCCTCCTTGCTCGCGGGCGAGCCTATCCTTATGGCGCTCGCGACCGTCTCGGGACTCTCGAAGTCGTGGCCGGCCACGAGCGGCGCGGCGCCCTCGGCCTGGAAGCCGAGCATGCGGGGAACCGAGTCAGCGCGCCCAGACCCATGCCACTCACAGAAGCCCTTCCAGTACGAGGTAATGTTGCCCGCGTTACCGACGGGCAAGGCCAGCGCGTCCGGCGGATCTCCGAGGGCTTCCGCCACCTCGAAGGCCGCGGTCTTCTGGCCCTCGATACGGTCGGGGTTCACCGAGTTGACCAGGGTGACGGCGCCGAGCTCTGCGGCGATCCTCTGTGAGAGCTTGAGGGCCGCGTCGAAGTTACCCTCGATCTGGACTATCCGCGCCCCGTGCGCGAGGACCTGCACGGCCTTGCCGAGCGCTATCTTGCCGGCGGGCACCACGACGAAACACTCTTTGCCCGCCCGCGCGGCATACGCCGCCGCCGAGGCCGCGGTGTTCCCCGTCGAGGCGCAGATGCAGGCGCGGCTTCCCGTCGCCGCGGCCCTGCTCATGGCGACCGTCATGCCGCGGTCCTTGAACGAGGCCGTCGGGTTCATGCCCTCGAACTTCAAGAACAGCCGGGCCCCTATGCGCTCCGAGATCCTTAAGGCTTCGATCAGGGGCGTCTCGCCCTCGCCTATGGTGGCTATCACCCCGTCCGGTATCTCCGGCAGCCATTCGCGGTACCTGCGGATAACACCCTGCCGTAACACCCGTGCCTGAACGCTCAATACAAACCTAACCTTTCAGCAGAGGTCGAGCCGGTCTCCTGTTTCGGACCGGGGATCCTGGCAGGCCGGCGACGCATTCCCGCAGCCGGTAGTTCTCGCGCCGCCAGCGAGCGTGTAGAGGCCAGAGACCACAGCGTAAGAAAAGTATCACGCACCAGCGCAGCGTTTCAAGAATGTAGCGAGCCCTCCGCGCGTCTAGTAGGCTACGCTGAAAGCGATCAGCAGTCAGCCAACAAGGAGTAGCTGAAAGCTGGTGGCCAACCGCTGACAGCCAGAACAGAGGAGCGCATTGCACGGCAAGAAACGTACGATCCTCGTCACCGGCGGCGCCGGCTTTATAGGGGGCAACTTCGTCCTCGGTACGGTCGGGGACTACAGGGTAATCAACCTCGACGCCCTGACCTACGCCGGCAACCTTGAAACCCTGGCGACGGTCTTGGATAACCCTGACCACGTCTTCGTGCAGGGGAGGATCGGGGACAGAGAGTTGGTCGACCGCCTGCTCGCCCAATTTCGTCCCTCGGCCGTAGTCAACTTCGCCGCCGAGACGCACGTCGACCGCTCCATAGACGGTCCGAAGGCCTTCGTGCAAACCAACGTGGTGGAGACCCACGAACTCCTCGAGGCCGCGCTCTCCTACTGGGGCGCCCTGGAGGGGGAGGAACACGACGCGTTCCGCTTTTTGCACGTCTCCACCGACGAAGTGTACGGGACACTGGGACCCGAGGGCTACTTTACCGAAGAGAGCCCTTTCAGGCCCAACTCTCCCTACGCCGCATCCAAAGCATCTTCCGACCACCTCGTGCGGGCCTACCACCACACGTACGGGCTCCCCGCGCTCACGACCAACTGCTCCAACAACTACGGGCCCTACCACTTCCCCGAGAAACTCATACCGCTCATGATCCTGACCTCTTTGCGAGGAGAACCCTTGCCGGTCTACGGTGACGGGCAGCAGGTCAGGGACTGGCTCTACGTAGAGGACCACTGCAGGGCCGTCCTCACGGTACTCGAACGGGGCCGTCCGGGCGAGACTTACAACATCGGCGGCCACAACGAGCGGACTAACCTCGATGTCGTCAAGACCATCTGCGCCCTACTCGACGAGCTCGTGCCCGACGGCTCCCCGCACGAGTCCCTGATCACGTTCGTCGCTGACAGGCCAGGCCACGACAGACGCTACGCCATAGACGCGGGGAAGATAGAACGTGAGCTCGGGTGGAGGCCCGCGGAGACGCTGGAGTCAGGCATGGAGAAGACCGTGCGCTGGTACCTGGAGAACCGCGGTTGGTGCGAAGCCGTACGCTCGCGAGACTACACGGGGGAGCGGCTCGGGTTGGGCGGCCGCGGAGGACTTGGGTGAAGGGGATCGTCCTCGCCGGGGGCACGGGTACGCGGTTGTATCCGCTCACGAGGGCCGTAAGCAAGCAGCTTCTGCCCGTCTACGACAAGCCCATGATCTACTACCCGGTGACCACGTTGATGCTCGCCGGCATCAGGGAGATACTCGTTATCTCCACACCAGAGGACCTCCCCCGCTTCGAGGATCTGCTCGGCGACGGTTCGCAGTGGGGCGTGGATTTCAGCTACGCCGTGCAGCCCAGGCCCGAGGGGCTCGCCCAGGCCTTCGTCATCGGGCGGGAGTTCGTCGGGTCTGAGAGCGTTTCTCTGGTCCTCGGGGACAACATCTTCTTCGGGCATGGCCTCTCCGAGCTCCTCGAGCGGTCGGTAGGCAGGCGAGAAGGGGCCACCATTTTCGGGTATTACGTCAGGGACCCCGAGCGCTACGGCGTCGTCGAGTTCGACAGCGATGGGATGGTGCTGAGCATCGAGGAGAAGCCCGAGAGGCCCCGTTCACACTATGCCGTGACGGGCCTCTACTTCTACGACAACAGGGTACTCGACATGGCCGCCGACCTCACGCCTTCGGCGAGGGGGGAGTTCGAGATAACGGACATCAACGTCGACTATCTCGAGCGCGGGGAGCTACAGGTCGAGCTCATGGGCCGAGGGATGGCGTGGCTCGACGCCGGCACGCACGAGTCTCTGCACCAGTCATCCAACTTCATCGAGACCATCGAGCAGCGCCAGGGCCTCAAGGTAGGGTGTCCGGAGGAGATCTCCTTCCGCAAAGGCTACATTGACGCAGCGAGGCTCGAACGTCTCGCCCACCCCATGAGGAAGAACGACTACGGCCGGTACCTGCTCGAGCTCCTGAGGAGCGAGGAGTACGTCACGTGAAAGTCCTCGCGACGGAACTCCCCGGCGTCCTCGTCGTCGAACCCGATGTCTTCGGCGACTCCCGGGGCTTCTTTATGGAGAGCTGGAACGGCGCCCGTTACCAGGAGCATGGCATCGAAGACCACTTCGTGCAGGACAACCTCTCCTTCTCGGCCCGCGACGTGCTCCGCGGTCTCCACTTCCAGAACCCCAGGGCCCAGGGCAAGCTCGTCTCCGTGTTGCTGGGCGAGGTATTCGACGTCGCCGTGGACATCAGGGTCGGCTCCCCGACCTTCGGAAGGTGGACGGGCGCGACCCTCTCCGCGGAGAACAGGCGCCAGTTCTGGGTGCCCCCCGGCTTCGCCCACGGCTTCGTCGTCACCGCCGAGAACGCGCTCTTCTCCTACAAATGCACGGACTACTACGCCCCCGAGTACGACGGATCCATCCTGTGGAACGACCCCGCAATCGGGATAAGGTGGCCCGTCGAGAATCCCAGCCTCTCGGACAAAGACCGCGCCGCCCCACCGCTTGAGGCGATGCCAGAAGAAAGGCTGCCCCGCTATACGGGAGGTTGAGTCAAGCGAAGCTGATCCCTCCGATTCTAGCGAAAGCTGACCAGCGCGGGTATGGGAAAGGTTGGACCGTTCCCATACCCGCCAGAAGGAGCGAAGAGTGAGGCCGGGTAAGGATTCTTCGTGGCGGGAGAGGGTCAGACCCTACGTACGCGTGCGCCATCGTCTGCGTTCGGGCGTACTCCTTCTCCGGGGCGGGTGGTTGCAGATCCTGCAGACGGCGGTGGCCGCCTGCGCGGCGTGGTTTCTTTCCGTCCTGCTCCTCGGTGTGGACCGGCCGACTTTCGCCCCCATAGCGGCCGTCATCTGCCTCGGGCTCGCGGTTGGCGAGCGCGGCCGCCGCGCCGTCGAGCTGACGCTCGGGGTGGCCTTCGGAGTCGCGATAGCCGACTTCCTGGTCTTCGCCGTCGGGGTTGGGGCCCTGCAGGCCGGGCTCGTGGTGGCCCTGGCCATGGCCCTGGCCGTGTTCCTGGGTCGTGAAGAGGTCGGCGTGAAAGAGGCCGCCATCTCGGCGATGATCATCATGATCACCTTCCACTTTCCCGATTCCGGCCTGCCGCTGGAGCGCTTTCTGGAGGCCCTGATCGGGGGATCCACCGCCCTGCTTATAAACGCCCTGCTCCCTATCAACCCCCAGCGCATGGTAGAAGAGGCCGCCCACCCCCTCTTCGAGGAGTCGGTGGCCGTGCTCGAAGAGGTGGCCGGCGCGCTCGATGGCGGCGACGCCGAGCGCGCCCAGAACGCCTACGTGAAAGCCCGCGAGATCGATGCGCGCGTAAGCGGGTTGAAGGAAGCCGTCGCGGCCGGCCGGGAGACGGCCCGTCTCGCCCCACCCCGGCGAGGGAGCCTCCCCCACCTCGAGCTCTACGCCGGGGCGCAGGATCAGATAGACCTGACCGTCAGGGACGTAAGGGCGATCGCCCGCGCCGCCCTAAGCGTCCTGCAGCCCGGGGAGTCTTCCCCCGAGGCGCTCCCTTCGGCCGTCCGCGGCCTGGCGCGGGCGACCGAGGCGCTGGCCTCCTACCTTCAAACGTCCGGCGATCCGGAAGACACGCGCCGGTTCGCCCTGGAGGCCGCAAGGGAGGCCGCTACGCTTCTTAGTGAGCGCGAAGACCTGGCGAGAAACCTCGCCGTCAACGCGCTCGTCGACCAGATCCACTCCTCCACTGTAGACCTTCTCGGTAGCACCGGCCTGGACCGGGGGGCGGCACTCGAAGCCCTGGAGGAGGCCACCGGACGTGCCACATGAGAGCGCGAGTTGTGGAGGGTCGATACCTCTGCAATTCGCCTTATCGTACGTTGTTTTCGAACAGGGAGGTCCCGAGCTTCGCCAGGGCGCGGAGGGTGAGTCCGGCGAGGACCATGGCGCTGTAGACGCCGAAGGGGCCGTGGGCGCCGTGCTTGCGGTGGTAGAGGAAGGCGCTCTTGTGGAGGAGCCAGATCGCCTTCGGTTTGCTGCGACTGCTGGCGCCGGTCTGGTGGACTATCTCGATGTGCGGCAGGTAGTAGACGAGCCAGTGTGCCGCGCGGGCGCGCCGGCAGAGGTCGGCGTCTTCGAAGTACATGAAAAAGCGCTCGTCCAGAGCCCCGATATCCTCCAGAGTCTCCCTGCGGACGACCATGCAGGCGCCTGAGACCCAGTCGACCGGGGTGGGGTGTGAATGGTCCGTGACGGCGGGGAACTGGCTCTTTACTAGCGAGCTCTTGGGGAACAGGCGGGTCAGGAGGGAGGTGCGCCCGAGGAAACCCGAGAGCGCGCTGATCTCCCGCCGCGCCGAGAGCTGGAGGTTCCCTTCCGCGTCCAGGATTCTTGGTCCCACGATGCCCGCCCTCGGGTTCGCTTCCAAGAATCCTTCCAGATGCTCGAAGAAGTCGCTCTCCACCACAGTGTCGGGGTTTATGAGGACTACCGGATCCCCGCCGGATGCGGCGATGCCCGTGTTGTGGGCGCGGGCGAATCCGACGTTCTCTCTGTTCCGGATCAGGCGCACCCCGGAAGGGAGTTCCGGCGGCTCCTCGCTGTCGTTGTCGACGACGACGATCTCGAGGTTTCCGTGGCGCGCCTGTCGCAGGGATTCGATGCAGCGCAGAGTCAGGGGCCAGGAGGCGTAGTTGACGATCTGGACCGAGAACTTCACCGCGACATAACCCCGTCTCTCAGCCGGCGCGCGATGCTCGCCGTCGCGGCGAGCGATGACTCCCTGAGCAGTTTGCGGACCGCGGCGTCGGAGAGTCTCTTCCCCTTCTGTATCCTGGCCCTCTTCTCGAGCATGAGCGGCAGGTGGCGCCACGCGCCCGCCAATCCCTCGAGGTGCGCCCGCAAAGATCCCGTTGCAGCGGCGGTAAGCAGACGAGCCAGTTGCCCGAAGGCGAAGAAGGGCAAGATGTGTGGCACGGCGGACGCGGGCAGGTTCTTGACCAGCAGACTGAAGGAGTTGCGGCTGCCCAGCCTGGTAGCCGTCGGGCTGCGTTTGCCGCCGGTCGAGGCGCTCCCCATGTGGTACACGACGGCGCCGGGGACGTAGAAGCAGCGATAGCCGGCGAGCTGGGCGCGGAAGCTCAGGTCTCCGTCTTCGCAGTAAGAGACGAAGTCCTCGTCGAAGAGCCCGACCTCGTCGAGCATGTACCTGCGGTAGAGCGCCGCCGCCGCG
Organism: Actinomycetota bacterium; assembly: GCA_046732815.1. Classification (GTDB taxonomy): domain Bacteria; phylum Actinomycetota; class Rubrobacteria; order Rubrobacterales; family Rubrobacteraceae; genus Rubrobacter_D. Next base: position 8,471 of record JBKPNW010000098.1, read on the forward strand.
CACGCCCCGAAGACGTAACCGGGGCTATCGAACCTGCCCCTTTCGCGCTCGCCGTGCCCCAGGCGGTAGGGTAGGCCGCTGAGGCGCATGGCGTCTCCCGCGCCATCGAGCACCCTACGGTCGTAGAAGTCGACCAGCCTGCTCGCGAAGAGCCCGGCCTCCGGGTGATGGTCCGCCGCGCCGACCAGCGCCTCGAGCCAGCCAGGGTCCTGCTCGGTGTCGTTGTTGAGCAGTGCCACGTACTCGGCCCGCGAGGCCCTGATGCCCGCGTTGAACGCCGCCGCGATGCCCCTGTTCACGTCGAGCGATACTACTCTTACCTCGGGGAAACGTTCCTCTACCAGGTCTGTCGAGCCGTCCACCGAGCCATTGTCCACGAGGATGGTCTCGAAGTCGCCGTAAGACTGGTTTCGCAAGGAGTCGAGGCAAAGACCCAGGAATCGCTCGCCGTTCCAGTTCGGGATGACGACCGTGACGCGGGGAGGCAAAGCTTCAGGCTGGCCGGCCGGGCCTCTCCCGCCAGGCCTCCCGAGCGTGGATCCGGACGTTCGCGGGCAGCCGCACCAGGCCCCCGACCGGGGCGAGAACCCCTTCTTCGGTTATCTCGAAGGTAGCCGCGTTCTTGGTGCTGGCCACGTCGGAACCCTCCGCCTGCGGGTCCGTCAGAGACGCGTCCACCTTGTAGACGCCCGGCTCGAGCGGCACGCCGAACTCGAAGTCGACCGTAACCCGTCCGCCGGCGTCTTCGGGCCCGAGCGGAACCCCTTTCAAAGCCGTGTTCGTCGAGAAGACCTCGAGCCCTGCCTTCTCGCTCCGCAAGGTAATGCCGAGCGTGCTTTCATCCATGGCCTCGTCGTAGCGCAGTGGCACCCGCACGGTAAGGGTCGCCCCGGAAGGCAGCGTGCCAGCAGGCTTCCCCTTCGCGTCGAGCAGTTCGACGCCGAGGATCTCCGCTCCCCCGGGACCGCTGCTGGTGTCGCGAGACTTCCCGCCACCAGGGCCTTCTTTCTCTATCGGTGCGTCCTCTTCGTCTTCGTGCTCCAACTCGTAGTCGAGTATCTCGTCGAGCTCGCCAGTCCCCACTTCCATCATCTCCTGGGACCTCGCGATGATCTCCTCGTATCGCTCGACTACCTCGTCGGGGCTTCCGTGGGAGATCATCCTTCCCCGGTGCAGCAAGATGGCGTCCGTGCAGAATCGTTTCACCATGCCGAGGCTGTGGGAGACGAAAAGGACCGTCGACCCCGAGTTCCTCAGGTCGTGCATCCTCTGAATCGACTTCTTCTTGAACGCCGCGTCGCCCGCCGAGAGGGCCTCGTCTATGACCAGGACGTCGGGCTCGACGTTGATCGCGACGGCGAAGCCCAGGCGACCGCGCATCCCGCTGGAGTAGGTCTTGACCGGCTGGTCCATGAACTCCCCGAGGTCCGCGAAGGCTTCGATGGCGGGGAAACGCTCCAGCATCTCCTCGTACTCTATGCCGAGGATCAGGCCGCTCAACATGGCGTTCTCGCGCCCCGTAAACAGCGGGTTGAACCCCGTCCCGATCCCGAAGATCGCCGAGATCCGGCCTTCTACTTCGACCTCTCCCGTGGTCGGCTGCAGTACGCCGGAGATGATGCTCAGAAGCGTGCTCTTCCCGGCCCCGTTGCGGCCCACGATACCGAGCGTGGTGCCGGGCTCCACGTCGAGGTCGATGTCCTGCAGCGCCCAGAACTCGTTACTCTTCTTGGCTTTGCCGAAGGTCAGGACCTCGCCCAGCCTCGAGGCACGGTTGGGGGCTATCCTGTACTTCTTGCCTATTCCCCTGAGAGAGATGGCCGGCGTCATACGTGATCAGCGAACCCTGGCTTGAATCTGACGAAAAGAGCGAAGCCGGCGAGGAACACGGCCACGGCGAACAGGGAGAAGTAGAGGGTCGCCAGCCCGCCAGGGAGCTCGCCCTCGAGGATCATAGCCCTGTAGGCGCCTACCAGGTAAGCCAGCGGGTTGTAGTCTTCTATGGGCTGCAGGCTCTCGGGCAACGTATCCGGCGGCCATAGGATCGGTGTGAGGAAGAAAGTCCCCCTGATGACGGGTCGAAGGACCTCGCCCATGTCGGGCACGTAGGTTCCTACGACCGCCATCATGTAGGTCAGCCCCAGGGTGAAGACCAACTGTATCACCATGACCAGGGGCAAGAGCAAGACCTGCCAGTGCAGCCTGTGTTGCACGACGAACACGACGACCACGAGCGCCCCGACACCGAAGATCTTGTCCGCGATCGATGCGACCGCGTTGGTGAAAGGGAGCATCTCCAGGGGAAAGACCACCTTCTGTACGAGACCGGCGTTGCTCCTGATGACGCTCAGGCCCTTGCTCAGTGCTTCGGAGTAGGCCATGAAGGGGAGCAGTCCGCAATATAGGAAGAGACCGAAGTTGAGCGTTGGATCGCCCTCTACCGCCCTGAACTTGAAACCGAGACCCTTGGAGAAGATCAAGGTCAGAAAGAAAACCCAGATCAGGGGTCCCAAAATCGCCCACGCGAGACCCAGATAGGACCTCTTGTAACTGCGGGTTATCTGGCGGCGTACGAAGTACCTGAGCAGCCATCGCTTGCGGTAGAACACCGTAAGGGAGTTCAAGAACTCCCCCGCGAAGGTTCTCTTACCGTTATACGTGTACGTCGCCAATTACGTCCTTCGTCTCGCCCGAAGCGCCGCCAGTAGTGTAAGCCATCGATGGGAAATGTGGGCAGCGGCAAGTTTACCGAAGCGAGGGTGCACTTACCAGCCTGCGGCCAGGGACTACCTCACGGCGTTGTCGGCGTTGATCCTGCCGTGCCCGAAGCGGGGATCGTCCCCCGCGGCACCGAGGTCCTTGGCGGTGTCCTGCATGCGCTGACGGATCCAGTACGCCGACCTGTTCGGGTTGTGGGAGGCGAGCAGCTCGGCGAGCCCGGAAACGAAGGGCGCCGAAAAGCTCGTCCCGCTGTCCGGGTCGTATCCTACCGGCTTGCGGGTCGAGAGGATGCCCTTCCCCGGCGCGGCAAGGTCTACCCAGTCGCCGCGGCTAGAGAAGTAGGCGAGGCTGTCGCTCTTGTTTGTGGCGCTCACGGCGATCGCCTTCTCATACGCCGCCGGGTACTGCCGACGGGTCGGCCTCAGGCTCGTGCCCTCGTTGCCGGCCGCCGCCACCACGACCGCGCCCCTGTCCCACGCGCGGTTGACCTTCCTCCTAAGTATGTCGGAGTCAGCCGGCCCGCCGAGCGAGAGGTTCACGACGTCGGCGCCGTGGTCCAGGCTCCACTTCATGCCCGTGATTATCCTCGCGTCCGTGGCCTCCCCGTTCCCATTCATGACCTTGGCTATGAGTAGGCTGCACTTGAAACAGGCCCCCGCCACGCCCTTGCCGTTGTCCGTTAGCGCGCCCGCTATGCCCGCTACGCGGGTGCCGTGACCGTAGGCGTCGTCGGCCCGTGTATCGCCCTGAACGAAGTCTTTCTGGGCGGAGATCTTGCCTATGTCGGGATGGCCCGTGGAGACGCCCGAGTCGACGATGGCGACCTTCGCCCCACCGCCTTTGGAATCGTTCCAGGCTCCGGGGAACCTCGTCTTGGTGAGACCCCACTGGTCCGGCTTTCCCGGTGGCCTGTCGAGCTTCGGGTCGTTAGGCATGAAGGAGGCCGTGCGGATGTAGTTGTAGTCCGCAGCCGCGACGCTCGCACTCTGTCTGAGATCCTGCAGTTCCCTGACGAGCGCCCGCTCGCGTGTCGCCTCGGACGCCTGGTGCGTGATCTCGGGGAAGGAGACGAGCCTCGTCTCCCCGGGAAGATCCTTCAGGGTTCGCGCCCCCGAGTGCCTGACGACGGCGGTTTCGGTCTCCTCGGGCGTTCCTTGCTCGTAGGCGACGAGTAGCTCCCCGGCGACGTAAGGCGCGCCCTCGGGATCGTCGTCCACCCTCGGCTGCACGGCGGATTCCCCTCTGGCCCCCGTGGCGAGGACCAGAAGGATCACAGCCCAGATCAGGGCAACAGCGAAGACGAAACCTTGCAGACGACCGTCACCGACTACGAGTGCTCTGAAGCGCATGCATCCCCCTCCGAGAAGACCGTACTATTGTTGCAAGACCCCATTATCCAACAAGGTTGGTGAATTGTTAAGGGTCTGGTGACACATTGGTCCAGAGAATGCCATGACCCAGCCGGCGCCGGGGGCTTGTGCCACTTAACAAGATTTTGTGAGAGTATAATGGCCTATCGCATGTAGCTAAGTCTTACGGGAGTAGATCGTTGCAATCACCTTGTGGCCGTCGCAACCGCCCCGGAGCGTGGGAGAACCAACCTTGACGCCGCGGTTCAAGCGGGTCTGGCGGCGCGCCCTCGAGGAGGGCAAATCTCTGCGCCCGGGAGCCAGAAGATCCTCGCGTGCGGGCGATACGCGCGGCCCGAGGCCCGAGAACATAGTCTGGATCTTCGGCACGGGCCGTAGCGGCAGCACGTGGCTCGGCTCCATGATGGAGAGCCTCGACGGATGCGCCATGTGGAACGAGCCGCTGGTAGGAAACCTCTTCGGCAACTTCTACTACTTCAGGGTGGGGGACCGCAAGCTGGGCAAGCACTCCATCCTGGGAGAGCACTACAAGGAGACCTGGCTCGGGCCCATGAGGGACCTCGTTCTCGGCGGGGCGGCAGCCAGGTTCCCCGAGGTTGCCGAGGGGGGGTACCTGATCATCAAGGAACCCAACGGTTCCATAGGCTCGCCGCTCTTGATGGAGGCGCTGCCCGAGAGCCGCATGATCTTCCTGATCCGTGACCCGAGGGATGTCGTGGCCTCGAGTATGGACGCCCGAAGCGAGGGTAGCTGGCTCGCCGGGCGGAGGGAGGACCAGGGTCGTGCGTCGAAGTCGGAAAGGAACCCCAACGCCTACGCGAGGATGCGCGCAAACTCCTACGTGCAACAGATAGAGAAGACCAGCCAAGCCTACCGTGCCCACCAGGGCCCGAAGGTAATGGTCCGCTACGAGGACCTGAGGGCCGACACGCTGAATACGATGAAGCGCCTCTACGCGGAGCTGGAGATCCCCGTCGATGAGGGTGAGCTTGCGCGCTCGGTCGAGAAGCACTCCTGGGAGAACATACCGGAGGAGGAGAAGGGCGAGGGCAAGAAGCGGCGCAAGGCCAAGCCGGGCGGTTGGAGGGAGGACCTGACCCCGAAGCAGGTCGAGATAGTCGAGGAGATTACGGCGCCGTTACTCGAGGAGTTCTATCCCGACGCGGCGACCACCACCAGGGGCGCGCTGTGATTCGGGACGCGTTGCGCAGGATAAGAGGGAGAGGAGCGTCGCCCCCAGCGGGAGAAAGGACCGGCGGCGTGAGACCGAAGAACCTCGTCTGGGTATTCGGTACGGCGAGGACGGGAAGCTCCTGGCTCAGCGCTATGATGGGCGAGATGGGAGGGTACAGCAGGTGGCACGAGCCGCTCGTGGGGCATCTGTTCGGCAACCTCTACTACGTACGTGCCGGCCACCGCAGCGAGGACGAGCACTTCATCCTCGGAGACCGCTACAGGGACCTCTGGCTGGGTATGGTGCGCGAGTTCGTCCTCGACTCGGCCGCCGCGCGTTTCCCCGAGGTCGCAGACGGAAGGTACTTGATCGTAAAGGAGCCGCAGGGCTCGATGGGCGCCCCCTTGCTCATGGAGGCGCTGCCCGAGAGCCGCATGATCCTGCTCGTAAGGGACCCGAGGGACGTCGTGGCCTCCAACCTCGACGCCCACAAGAGGGGAACCTGGACCGCCGACCTGATGAGGAAGGGCGGCAAGGAGAAGCCTCCCTCACTGGCCGAGAGCAGGCCCGACGCCTTCGTGAAGGGCCAGGCCAGAAGGTACGTGCGTGACGTCGGAAACGCCAAGCTGGCCTACGACGCGCACAAGGGGCGTAAGGTCCTCATCAAGTACGAGGACCTGAGGGCCGACACGCTGGACACGATGAAGCGCATTTACTCCGGATTGGAGATCCCCGTCGATGAGGGTGAGCTTGCGCGCTCGGTCGAGAAGCACTCCTGGGAGAACATACCGGAGGAGGAGAAGGGCGAGGGCAAGTTCCACCGCAAGGCCAAGCCGGGCGGTTGGAGGGAGGACCTTACCCCGAAGCAGGTCGAGATAGTGGAGAGCGTAACGGGCCCCCTCCTCGGGGAACTCTACCCCGTCCGGAGCACCGCGTAGGGGCTTTTGGTGCCGGACTTCAGATACCGTAAGGTCTCCGACGTGGTGCGCGGGGTAAGGGATCTCCTGGGTCTCGATGGTGGCGTTGCGCGCGGTTCTCTGGCAGAACCGGGCGGGACCACCGCCGAAGCGCAGCCCCGCGGCGGGGCCTCACCCGAGAACATGATCTGGATCTTCGGCACGGGACGTACGGGGAGCACCTGGCTCGCCGCGATGATGGAGGAGCCGGAGGGTCACGACGTGTGGTTCGAGCCCAGGGTCGGGACCGTCTTCGACCCCCAGAGGTTCGAGCGTTTCGGCGGGAAGCACTTTATCCTGGCCTCTCAGTACAGGGACGTCTGGCTGCGGTCCATCAGGAACTTCATCCTCGATGGGGCCAACGCGCGATTCCCGGATCTGGATGGCGGATACCTCGCGGTCAAAGAGCCGGGCGGCTCGGTGGGTGCCGGCCTGATCATGGA
>JBKPNW010000099.1:0-10888 GCA_046732815.1 Actinomycetota bacterium
GGCGCTGGCCTGACGAACCTGGAGTATGCGCCCCTGTGTGAGGTCATGGGCCGCAGTCCCATAGCCCCCGAGGCCTTCAACTGCAACGCCCCCGACACGGGCAACATGGAGGTCCTCGTGCGCTACGGCACGGAGGAGCAGAAAGAGCGGTGGCTGAGGCCTTTGCTCGACGGCGAGATAAGGTCCTGCTTCGCGATGACCGAGCCCGGGGTGGCGTCTTCGGATGCGACCAATATCGAGGCGCGTATCGAGAGGGATGGAAACGAGTACGTGGTGAATGGGAGGAAGTGGTGGATCTCGGGCGCAGGAGACCCCAGGTGCAAGATCTCCATCTTCATGGGAAAGAGCGACCCCGACGCGCCGCGTCACGAGCAGCAGTCCATGATCCTGGTCCCGCTCGATACGCCGGGCGTGGAGATAGAACGCACCCTGCCCGTCTTCGGATACGACGACGCCCCGCACGGGCACGCGGAGATCTCCTTTACGGACGTGCGCGTGCCGCTGGAGAACATCATCTGGGATGAGGGCAAGGGCTTCGCCATCGCCCAGGGACGCCTGGGACCGGGACGCATCCACCATTGCATGAGGCTCATCGGCGTCGCCGAACGGGCCCTTGAGATGATGTGCGCGCGGGTCAAGGAACGGGAGACGTTCGGGAAGTCACTGGCGGAGCAGGGCGTCGTGCAGGCCTGGATCTCCGACTCCAGGATGGAGATAGAGCAGGCGCGACTTCTGACCTTGAAAGCGGCCCGCATGATGGATACGGTAGGGAACAAAGAGGCCAGGGCGGAGATCGCCATGATCAAAGTCGTCGCCCCGAACGTCGCTTTGAACGTCCTCGACAGGGCCATCCAGGCCCACGGGGGCGCGGGGGTCTCCGACGACTTCCCTCTCGCCTACCTCTGGGCGAGCTCCCGCACCCTGCGCCTGGCGGACGGCCCCGACGAGGTCCACCGCGCCGCGGTGGCCAGGCTCGAGCTAAAGAAGTAGCGTCAGACAGAGTCATAAGGACTAGAGGAGGAGAACATCGAGACCAAGAACTCCGTGCTCCTCGGCATCAAGTACGAGGCAGCAAGAATTGGCGAGGTGGGCGACGCCACACTCGCCGGGATCGAGGAGCAGATCAAAAGAGAGGTCGGCGAGGACTGGAAGTCCGACGACCTGGTACTCAGGGGCCGCAACGCAGTAAGGCGCGAGCACGGTCTCCCCGGCCTAGGGGAGCCAGGCGATGGGCCGTCTCCGGCCCCTGACCCGAGACGCCCTTTGTGGCGCAGGCTCCTGGGGAAGTAGGCTTCAGGCATCGAGTTTCAGGTGTCATGCCGAGTCCGACTGTAGGGGGGCGCTTCGCGGCCGCCCACGCACCCGGGCTTTCTCCTCCGTCAATCTCGCGCGAGCGGGAATCCACGAGTAGCCCCAGACGCGGGCCCTCTCGCCGTGGCGTTGCCGTTTACCCGGACCTGGCATCAGGGGCCATGTGTACCTTCCTGGTTCTCGGTCCGAAAGCGTTGCGGGCGTACAATAGAGAGGTAGGCGCAACGCTTTCGGAGGCTGAATGGCGGTAGAGATGACGGGTGGCAAGATCGTGGGCGAGCGCGGCACAGTCGTTACCTTCAGGCAGCGGTGCGAGGCGTGCGGCTACGTCTTCGACTGGAACAAGACGACCATCGTACCTGCATACGGTTCTCGAAAGGTACGTCCCTTCACGTGTCCAGAGTGCGGGAACTACCAGGAGGTAGAGGTGAGACATTACAACCCCAATCGGCAGTGAGGGTGCCGTCCGGGCTTGCTAAGACCCGCAAGTTCATCATGTTGTAGACCTGGTTTCTCTCCGCCGGGGAGAGTTCGTGGAGCCCCTGGGGCACCAGGGCGGCGTAGTGCGAGACGAGAGTGTCTTACCGCGCTCGAGGTCTTTATGGCGCGAGAGACGCGAACGGGCGGCCTCTAGCTGGTCCTGCGCGGCCGCGCGGGCGTCCTTTAGCTCGGCGCTCCTTGCGCGAAACTGCTCGAGGGTTATGTCTCCGTCCAGGCGGAGGTCGAGCAGTCGCTCCTGCTTGAGGTCTATCTCGGCTATCCGCCTGAGCCACGAGGCCTCGTCCTCTGCCGTGGAAGGAGCGCGCTCGTTCTCGATCATCTTCTCGAGACCACGCGCCAGCTCGGAAGGGTCCGTCAGGATCTCGCTCACGAAATCCCACGCCCGCGCCCCCACCTCTTCCGCCCGCATGGTGCGGCTCATCGAGCAGGCGTTCTCCAGCCCGCCGTTGTAGCGCCCCGCGCAGCGGTAGTAGCCGCGGTCCTTGGCGCGGATGTAGTTGACGCTCATGGCTCTGCCACATTCGGCGCAACGGAGTACCCCGCCCGCAAGCTCCCACACCCGGTCTCCCGCGCGAGAGGTCCATACGTTGTCCTTTATCGCTTCCCTCGCCGCAAGCACCCATTCCTTGGGTATGCCAGCAACCGGAACAGGGACGGCGACCCTGTCCTCCCTGGCTGCGGGCACGCTCTTTTTGGCCCTCTTGTAGCTCGGCGTGCCGTCCGGGGCGATATCGCGGCGTTGGGTGTAGATATGACGTTCCCTGCCGTACCACCACACGCCGTAGCTCCGCGAAGGATCGAGCGTGGACGCTACCTCGGGCGAGACAAGGGCGCTCACTTCCTCGAAGGTGTGCGAGAGGTAGACGTCGTCGTTGATGCACTTCCTGAGATACGTCCTGCTCCAGTTCCGGCGACCCGAGGAGGTCAGGATGCCCTCCCTTTCCAACGTGTGGCGTACCCTGTTAAGCGCCAAGCCCTCCGAACCGACCATGCGGAAGATCCGACGTACGACGGAAATCCTTTCCTCGTCAATGAGGTAGCCGTCGCGCTCTTCGTTGAAGCGGAAACCATAATTCGGGCGTGGGCCAGCAACTATCTTGCCCTCCCTGGCCTTGCGACGCTTGCCCCTGTTCATCCTTTCGGCGATCTTCTTGCGCTCCCAGGCCGCGATGACGTCGAGGATGTTGTCGCCAAGCTCGCCGTCCGGCGAGTCATCACCCCGACTGTTCAGCGCGATCAGCCGGGCCCCGTGCTGGCGGAACTCTTCTGCTAGAAGTTGGGCGTAGACTCCCCTGGCGATGCGATCCCTAAAGAGAACCACCACCGCCTCCACCTCGTCGGCGGTCACCATCTCCCTGACTCGATCCAACCCCGGTCGCTCCAGGTATGCACCCGAAAATCCCTTGTCCTCAACCTCATCTAGTATTTCGTAGCCGTTCTCAGAACACCACTCCCTGAGAGCATCTCGCTGATCTGCAAGGGAGTAGCCCTTCTTCGCTTGCTCGTCGCCCGAGACACGCGCGTAGAGGATGGCCCTCTTCGGGCCGTGGCCGTTTGTGTTAGGCATGATTAGCCCTCCGTCTTTACGAGCTCTTCAGGCTCGACGTCGAGTGCGCGGGCGAGCTTGCGAAGAGTCCGAGGCTGAGCGCCCCGCTTGCCGTTCTCCAGATGCCAGATGGTGTTGTACGCGACACCCGACCGCTGCTCGAGCTCTCGTAACGTCATCACTCTCTGGTGCCTCAGTGCCTTCAGTCTGTCCACATTCACCTCGACCATTCCGCTAGTTTATGACTCTTGAAATTCTAGCACAATTTCGTAGACAAAACAAAAACAATACCGTATAATGAGGGTGTCGGATAAAGAGATGGCCCCGCAGGTGCTGTAACACCCCGGAGCCCGGCCCACAGAAAGGACTAGAGACTGTGGACACCGCAGAGTCTAGCGTATTCCGTCCAAGCGAAACCAGTGAGGACCACCACCCCCACGCCTGCACGGACGGGCTGGTCTTCTTGACCTACACCGCCTTCGACGAGGAGCTTGGAGACGAGGTAGAGCGCCTCGAGGTCGTGCCGTGCCGCCGCTGCGCGGATAGCCGATAGACTCGGTCTGAAGCAGCATTTCACGGTGCCGTGGACGGCGCCGTCGCGGCCGTTCTAAGAAGGTTGCTCCCTACAAGCAAATAGCTTCCGAAAGAGGCGCATACCCTCAAGATTCATCGCCAATTCATCGGCTAATGGTAGTGTGCGCGCATGCCTTATTTGGCGCTCCGCGAGAAGTGGAACAGCTGCGGAGCACTAACACGTATCCGCTACACTGAAGGGAAGGGAATTGAGATGAGGCGAGTAATTCTGTTGTTGTCCGCGATGGCCCTAGCGTTACCCCTAGTCAGCGGGGTAGCGCTGGCTCAGCCTCAGGGTGCTCCAAGGCAAGTGCTCGATGTCTATTGCGACGTTAATGAGACCACACTAGGCAGCGAAACCTTCTCCAGAAGTACTGCCGTTTCGGCACAGTCGTTCAAAGCCAAACACACCGGGCGTCTCACCAGTGCTAAGGTACGCGTTGCGAACGTCGGCGACGAGCCAACTGCAATTGTCATGGAGATACGCACCGTGGACTCTCCGGGTACACCTACCGCAACGGTGGAAGCCCGCACCACAATACCAGCATCCGATGTACCAGACAGCATGGGAGTAGCAACCGGTAACTTTCGCCCCGGTGCACCAGTCGAAGCCGGGAAGCAGTACGCTATCGTGTTGCATCCGCTCGATGGGGGGGAGATCAGCTGGGGAGGCAGCAACACAAATATTTGCCCAGGCGTGCCCTCTAGTACCAATGAGACGCACCCCGGAGCATTTGAACCTTCCCCAGATCTTGAGAAATTCTTCGCAACGTTCGTCACGCCTGGCACCACCAGAGCTACTACCAGGGCAGGTTCGGCCAACGATGGCCCGGTTCATGACACAAGTACCAAGGTTGGGCGACTACCCAAGACCGGTGGCCTCCCCGTCCCCGTCCTGGCCGCTGCTATGCTGGTGTTGGTCGGCAACGGGGCGGCCATGGGAGGGCTATTGCTAGTACTGCGGTGATAGCACGATAGAGGCGTTCCCCACTGGCGGTCTTGGCCTGGACCGTCCGGACCGGGGCTTATTCGTTCTCCCCGTCTTCCTTGTGGTGCTATCTGTCTCTGAGCCAGTCCTCGTACTTCTGGAGCGCGAGGATTTGTCCAATGTCCTCCACCGAGCACGGCCGATGTTAGCTCCCGTTACGAGTATCTCTACCAAAAATGATGTAAAAAACCTGCCTACAATACCAGGAAAAGAACGGAACGCCCGGGTAGAACAAGTATCTTCTGACCATCCATGGCGGAGCAACCAAGCGCGCGCAGAGCGCCCAGAGGAAAACGCCGGCCGAAATCCCGATGATCAGCGTGGGGATCATGACCAGAAACCCAATCAGAGCCAGCAACGGTGTGAGAGCCCAGGGAGTCCCGATGCCGGGTCCGAACCATTCCTGAACCGCAATGCCCACACCCAAGATAGGCAGAACGATACTCCCTATTATGATCACCCAAAGCGTGACGTCGAGAAACCGCTCTATACGCTTTGAGTTTCCACTCATATTCATCAACTTCTAGCAAGCTATCCGAACCCTGCGGCAGCCACTACGGTGACCCTAGCTATCCTAGTCGTTAAGCCGCAGCAGCGCGAGCAGCAGACCCGGAGCCTGGGCAGGGTTGCCGGGCGAGCGTAAGGCATTCAACCGGGCCGGGGTCCTACGGGGGCCCATTTGTGTACGCGCACACAAATAGTAATACCCGACGATACGGGCACCCCTCTTGTGGAGAACCTGACCCTATCGGGCCGGCCCCTAGCTAGAGAGCAGTGCAGGCCAGGCTCCTGCGGGGCTCCGGCCTATACGCTATCCTGGAGTTGGTGCCGACACAGTAAGGGGAGGAGGTGCACAGGTGCCTGGTGGAACTATGGGCTGGGTATTAGCCGTGCTGGTGATCGTCTTGGTGGCTATCCTCATATACCAGTTCGTCCTCTGAGGCGTTTCTGATAGCCTAAGGCATCCTTAGGGGTGTCCCGCCCCTCTTATGATCCGTGCGCTCGCCCCTACCGTAGAAGCGCCTTAGAGAACGCGAATACGGGAAAGTGGGTGAATCGTGAAATGAGTACGCATTCTTTTCGTTGCCGCGCTCCTGGCGGTGTCCGTGGCCGTGCCGCAGGCCGCATGGGGCGCTGTCCCGCAGACGGCCGCCGGGCCCAACATGAACAACTGTTTTGGGCTGGCATCGGGGCAACGCGCTAGCACATTGCACGACACGGGCGAGCACGCCTCGTCATTTAGCGAGCCGCGCACGGGGATCGGCAACCTGGCGTTCAGGGTGTTTGGCTTTGACTCCGTCGGAGAGGCGGGCGCCTTCCTGGCAGGGGCCGATGGCATTGCCGCGACTAACTGCCAGTAGTGTGATAGCTCATCGGTCGGGGCTCTACGGGGTCCCGGCTTTTTCGTGCACCGCTCCGGGCGAAGAACCATACTTTTGCAGCCCTTTCGATCGATGCGGACTAGACCCCGTTTCGCGTAGGGTGCCCGTAAGATCGGGAAAGGGTCCCTCGGTCCCCCCTGGGACCTGACCCGCGTCTCCTCTCTGGCCGCGCTAATCATCCCATCGCATCTGGCGCGGCCCTTCGTTTTGCCAATCGTTTATGGAGTGCTTATGGTCAATCGACGGGGCCGGGGTATCCTTCGGGGTGTCCCGGTTCTCCTTCTTGTTGTGGTACCCAGCCGTTTCGTGGGCACCGGCTGTGGGTAAGCATTTCTTAGGGATAGGAGCCGAACTCCAACGAGGAGGTATAAGACACATGGCCGACGACAAGCTCCAACAGAAGCTGGTCGATTATGTTCAAGATGCCCACGCCATGGAACAGAACGTCTCTACTATGCTCACCTCGATGATCTCCACTACGGACGACTCCGAGATCACCGAGATGCTAAAGCAACACAAGCAGCAGACCGAGGAGCACGAGCGGAGGTTGCGCGAGCGACTCGATGCAATGGGAGCGGGCACCTCGACGACCAAGGAAGTCGGGGGGTTAGGCGCCGCGCTCTTTAAGGGTGTGGGTGACCTGGCACGCACCGATAAGCCGGGCAAGAACGCAAGAGACGGCTACATGACCGAGCACATGGAGATAGCCGCCTACGAGCTCTTGGAACGTCTGGCCAAGAAGGCAGGCGACGAGCAGACGGCCGAGGTGGCACGCAAAAACCGCTCGGACGAGCAGGCGATGGCACGGAAGATAGAGTCCAATTGGGACAGGTTTCTGGAGCTCACGCTGGCGACGCCGGGCGTTCTGGCCGAGTAAGAACCGTTCGCGTCTGGTCGGGCCGGAGCCCGAAAGCCCCGGCCCGTACAATCCCCCAGGCCGCGCTGTGCACTCCTATCCAGCGCGGCCTTCGCTTTGCGCCCTGGCTTCGCTAGCGTTGCGCGGGGTCGCCGGCGGTGAGACCATGACTGCCCCCGGTGGGGCGGGCACACTCCGGAAGGCACTCTCAAAACCTCCTCGTGCTCGGCGCACCGGCTGCCTAACAGGGTCGGAGCTCCCGGGTCTCTACGCTTAGTGGCTCCGGCCCTTTTTATAAGGCCGCTAAAACCCGCTTTGCCCCGTCCCGATGCCCTAAGCCCTCCTGTGTCCCAACTCTTTTTTGTTGCGGTTACGTCACTTTGCGCCGTCCCCTTTTGGGGTCTGAATATTCAGACCAACGATTGTCGGCGCTCGTGGTGGCCCCTTTTTTATGGTGTGTAGGTTCGCAGGCCCGGATTACACGCCCATTTTTTGTAATCGTTTAACCGAAACGGGCGCGGACGCTGGCCGGGGAGGATAACTCCGAGCTCTGCGCGGTCATAACTTAAGGCTTCCCGTTCGGTAATTTCCCAGGTGGAGTTAGCATGCAGAATGAGCCGCGAAAAACGGCCCTCGTGAATCGACGAGAACGTGACGTCTCCAAACGCTGCCAAATCCTTCGCACCACGCCCTAGATTCCCACGACGGTCTTGGCCACTTTCGAAACCCGAGGTTCGTCCACCCAATCGAGTAAGGCGATGCTCCAAGGTTTCAGCGCTCATTCCTGACGCCCTGTCTCTTACGATCACTTTCCAAGGTTGATTTCGACGATGTTCGACCTCGACCACGATCTTTCCGCTCCTATTGTCGTCAAGGGCGGCGTATGCATCGTCGGAGTTCGTGATTAACTCGATCAGACCCCGAACGATGTCACCCCGCATCGCATCGGTCGCATCCTGATGGAAAGCGCGACCACTATATTGAACCGTTCCCTCTTTCCTATAATTCACTGTCACCTACCAGTCACCTCCAAACCACTCAGGCTTTTCACTCTTCACGTAATCTAAGAACCTCAGCAGGTCAGGCCTATTAGATTCACTGGCCGCAGACCTGTAAGTTTCGAGTCGTTCTTTCCAAATCGCAGAGGGGCTATCTGGAGAGCACAGTAGAAGATCCGCCACTTCGTGCTTTACTAGGCTCGGAGAAAGCCCGCTCGAAAACTCCCTTACGAGTGGATTTGCAGATATCTCATTCAAAATTCTTTGTCCAGGACGCCGCGTGGCCGGAAACCTCTCTGTGCTCTCAACGACCTCCTGATATTGTGGTAGACGAGTCCGCAGCCACTCAACGCCTTCTGCCGAAAGCTGACGACCTAACCCATCCGGTGTCTTGATCAAGAGATCGGGATGTTTGCCTTCAAAATCCCTCAACGCCTTAGAGACGATTTTGTAATTGGGATAGTCATACTTTCGCCATCCGAACCGCTCCGGAGCTATTTCGTGACAGCCCACGAATATGTCTTCAACATCGACAAACTGACCCACCCCTCCCTTGTGGAAGAGCACCAAAGGAATAAAGTCCGGGTTGTCTATCTTGAGCTTTTTAGTCATCGGAGCTCCCTCGCTTCGTAGTCTTTCGCCGCCTGACCGGCTTTTTCTCAGGCACTCCAAACTCCGGCAGGCCGTAGGTACCTCGGCCCGTTCTCACAAACCGGCCGTCGGACCGATTAAGCCTCACGATAACGTTCGCTTCAGTTCCTCGACCTGGAAGCGGAACTCCTCTCTGAAGTAGAGTTGACTGTAACTCTTTAATGTGAATAGGTTCGCCAGCGTCACGCAATATCTGCTCGCAAGCATCAAGGAAATCCACGGGATCCTGCCGAGTGTCCTTCACAACATCGCTATTCTTGTCTTGCTCCAGAGCCAAAAGCTGATTCAGAAGCCGTAATCTGTCCTGTGCATCCTCTAGGCGCTTTTGAGCTCGCACCAAATCTACTTGCGCTCGTTCGAGTTCGTTATGAGCCTCAGATTGCCACTCTTGCAGCTCCATGACCTTGTTCTTAGTAGCCATATCCCTATCCTACACAGTAACTACAATTTTACAACCTTCTATATACGCGTATATACAACAATCGCTTCGCAAATTCCAGGAATGAACAATAGCTCAACGAGATAAGGTGCGACAAAGACAAGCCTTAAATCGACTTATCGAATATCCACGTATCTGATCAATGAGCCATCGCCCAAAGAAGAAGCTTTCAAAGCATGCCTCAGGGATGCCGCCCTTGGTCAGGAAGGCGCGGAAGCGGAAGCCGGTTGACTGGGCGTTTCTGAGGTCACGTATCCTTAGCGCTACCCGCGAGGAGCGTTCTACCATCTGCCTAATTGTGAGAGTCCGTGACCGCCCACTCGAAGCGCATGCCTTGGCGACCACCTATGTCTAACAGAGCGCGGCACACCAGTTCGGGGCATCGTGTCGGAAGGGCACCTTGGCTCCACTTATCTTGAGGTTCCTGTCCGGGTAACTGCTCACAAGGGAAAGGCGTAGCGCCCTCCGTCCTTGATCTCCCGGGACTCATCGCCAACTCTGACCTCGATGGTCCGGCCAAGGCTGTCGGTGGGCGCAGTAACCATCAGGCTCTTCCCCTCGAGCGCGATCTCGAGCTGCGTTTTGCGGAACCGCAGAGGGAACGAGAGGCCATCAAGTCTCTCATTCGGCTTCGGGCTGAAGCAGAGGGCACCGTCTTGGATCTCGGCTCCCATGTAGCCCCGTTGGATCAGGTCCAACGCCCCAGCCATTACCCCCATGTGAATACCTTCTTTTGTGGTGCCGCCCTGAATGTCGCCGACGTCGCTCTCCAGCGCGGTTGTGAACATATCCCACGACTTCTTCGGGTCCAAATCAGCCAGGATGGCGGCGTGCACGACGAAGCTCAATGTCGAGCCGTGCGTGGTTCGGGGCTCGTAGTAGGCGATGTTCTTATGGGCCGTATTGGGCGTGTACTCGTAGCCAAGCTGCTCAAAGAGCCGCCGGAGCTCCTCCTCGGCAAACATGAAGAACAGCATCAGTACGTCGGCCTGCTTACTGAGCTTGTAGCGGTCGGACGTGTCCCCCTCGGCCCTCAAGATCCTATCGAGTCTCTGGATGTTGCCGTACTTGGCGCGGTAGAACTCCCAGTCTAGCTCCTCCAGCTCGTCGTAGCCCTCGAACTGGCTAATGATGCCGTTGGCGTGGAACGGCACGAACATTCTATGGCTCATGTCCCTCCACATCTGGACCTCGTTTTCAGAGAGGCCTATCTTTGCGCCTAGCGATCGGCGCGCCCGCTCAGGGAGACGCTCAACCACCTCTTGGGCTGTCTCGCAGATCCAGGCGACCATCACGTTGGTGTAGGCGTTGTTCCTTAAGCCCTCCTCCTCCGAGTCGGGGTACTTCTCATGGAACTCGTCAGGACCCATGACGCCGTGGATCTCGTACCGTTCGCGATCCGGGTTGAACCTGACTATGGACGCCCAGAAGCGGGCGATCTCCAGCATCATCTCGACGCCGTAGCCGAGCAAGAACTCGTAGTCCTCAGTCGTTTGGTAATAATGCCAGATGTTGTAGAAGATGGCCGCGTTCACATGCCTCTGGTTGTGGCTGAGGTCCCGATCCCAGCGCCCGGAGCGTGGGTTGAGGTGTACAGTCTGGGTCTCTTCTTTGCCATCCGAGCCGCTCTGCCAGGGGTACAT
>JBKPNW010000100.1:0-4137 GCA_046732815.1 Actinomycetota bacterium
TTACCGCTACATCGCGCACAACGGCGAGGTCAACACCATAAGGGGCAACATAAACTGGATGCGGGCCCGGGAGAGCCGCCTGAGTTCCGAGCTCTTCGGGGAGGACCTGGAGAAGCTCTCGCCGGTAATCCTGCCTGGCCAAAGTGACTCGGCCTCCTTCGATAACGCCCTGGAGCTGTTGCACCTGGCCGGACGAAGCCTGCCGCACGCGGTAGCCATGATGATACCCGAGGCCTGGGAGAACGACGAGTTGATGGACCCGGAGCGGCGCGCCTTCTACCAGTACCACAGCGCCCTCATGGAGCCGTGGGATGGTCCTGCTGCGGTCGCCTTCACCGACGGCCGCGTCGTCGGCGCTACGCTGGACAGGAATGGGTTGAGGCCCGCGCGTTACTCCGTAACCAGGGACGGCAGGGTGATCATGGCTTCGGAGGACGGGGCTTTGAGGGTGCCTGCAGAGGACGTGATCGAACGCTGGAGGCTCCGGCCTGGCAAGATGCTCGTCGTCGATACCGAGAGTCACGAGCTCTTGCACGACGAGGACGTCAAGAGGCCGCTTTTCGTGCGAAATCCTTACAGGGCGTGGCTGGGGGAGGGTGAGATCCACCTCAACGAGCTCCCCGAGCCCGACACCGACCCGCGTCCGGAATCCGCCACGCTCCTCGAGCGCCAGCGGGCCTTCGGGTACACCATCGAGGACCAGCGCATACTGCTCGCCCCGATGGCCCAGAACGGCAAGGAGCCCGACGGTTCGATGGGCACGGACACGCCCCTGGCCGTGCTCTCCGAGAGGCCGCAGCTCCTTTTCTCGTATTTCAAGCAGCACTTCGCGCAGGTCACGAACCCCCCGATCGACCCGCTGCGCGAGGAGCTCGTGATGTCGCTCAAGATGAGCCTCGGGCCGGAGCAGAACCTCTTCGAGGAGACGAAGAAGCACTGCCGGCGCGTCCTCATCGACCAGCCCGTCCTCACCGCGGGGGAGCTGGAAAAGATCCGGGCCCTCGGCGACGAGCGGGCGATCTCGACGACGCTTCCGACCCTCTTCCCCGTCGCGACCGGCGAAGAGGGGCTGGAAGAGGCCCTGGACAGGCTGTGCGAGAAGGCCGAGAGCGCCGTGAAAGCGGGCTCTGCGGTCCTGGTCCTGAGCGACAGGGGCGTGAACGAGACACAGGCCCCGATACCCAGCCTGCTCGCCACCGCGAGCGTTCACCACCACCTCGTTCGGGCGGGCATAAGAACGGCCACTACCCTCGTCGTCGAGACCGCCGAGGCGCGCGAGGTACACCACTTCGCCCTCCTCGTCGGCTACGGCGCGACCGCCGTGAACCCCTACCTCGCCTTCGAGACCATAGAAGCTCTCGCCGGCTCGCACCTTATGGAGGGCGTGAGCCCTGAGGAGGCGGCGAAGAACTACGTCAAGGCCATCGGGAAAGGACTGCTCAAGGTCATCTCCAAGATGGGAATCTCCACGCTCTTCTCCTACTGTGGGGCCCAGATCTTCGAGGCCGTTGGCCTGAACCAGGGGCTCATAGACAGGAGCTTTACGGGCACCGCCTCGCGCGTCGGCGGCGTCGGGCTGGACGCCCTGGCGCGCGAGACGCTCGAGCGCCACAGGAGCGCCTTCTCTGCCACCGAGGACAACGCCGAAGAGCTCCAGGTCGGGGGCGAGTACCAGCTCAGGGCGCAGGGCCAGTATCACCAGTGGAACCAGATGAGCATCCCTCCCCTGCAGCGGGCCGTGAAGACGGGGAGCTTCGAGACCTTCAAGGAGTTCACTCGCCACTTCGACGAGCACAGCGCACGCTTCGCCACATTGCGCGGCCTCTTCGGGTTCGAGGAGAACCCCATACCAATAGAGGAAGTCGAGCCTGCCGCGGAGATAGTAAAGCGCTTCACGACCGGCGCGATGTCCCTCGGCTCTCTCTCGAAGGAGGCGCACGAGACGCTCGCCATAGCGATGAACCGTATAGGCGGTAAGTCCAACACCGGCGAGGGCGGCGAGGACCCAAAAAGGTTCACGCCCGATGAGAACGGCGACAACCGCAGGAGCGCCATAAAGCAGATCGCCAGCGGCCGCTTCGGCGTCACGACGGAGTATTTGGTCAACGCCGACCAGCTGCAGATAAAGATGGCCCAGGGCTCCAAGCCCGGCGAGGGCGGCCAGTTGCCTGGGGGTAAGATCAGCGACTACATAGCGAAGATACGCTACTCTACGCCGGGAGTGGGCCTCATCTCGCCCCCGCCCCACCACGACATCTACTCCATCGAGGACCTCGCGCAGCTCATCCACGACCTGAAGAACGCCAACCCCAGGGCCAGAGTAAGCGTCAAGCTCGTCGCCGAGGTCGGGGTCGGGACGGTCGCCGCAGGGGTCGCGAAGGCCAAGGCCGACCACATAACCATCTCTGGTCACGACGGCGGGACGGGGGCCTCCCCGCTCTCCTCCATAAAGCACGCCGGATTGCCGTGGGAGCTCGGGATCGCCGAGGCCCAGCAAGTCCTGGTCGAGAACGGGCTGCGGGGGCGTGTGATCCTGCAGACCGACGGCCAGCTCAAGACAGGCCGCGACGTTGTGGTCGCCGCGCTGCTCGGCGCCGAGGATTTCGCATTCTCGACCGCGCCGCTCGTGGCCACCGGCTGCATCATGATGCGCGTTTGCCACCTGAATACCTGTCCTGTGGGCATAGCGACCCAGGACCCCGAGCTGAGGAAGCGCTTTACCGGGACCCCTGAGCATGTCATCAACTACTTCTTCTTCGTCGCCGAAGAGGTCAGGGAGTACATGGCCAGCATGGGCTTCAGGAGCTTCGAGGAGATGATCGGACGCGCCGACAGGCTCAGGATGCGTGACGCCATCGAGCACTGGAAGGCGCGCGGCGTCGACCTCTCGGCGTTGCTCCACAGGGTCGAGGCGCCCGAGGGAGAAGCGATACGGCATGCCGAGGCCCAGGATCACGGCCTCGAGAAGTCGTTGGACAACGAGTTGATCGAGAGGTGCGCCCCTGCGCTCGAAGACGGAGAGGAGATCCACTTCGAACAACCCATCACGAACACCAGGCGCACGGTCGGCGGCATGCTCTCCGGAGAGGTCGTCAGGCGCCACGGCAACGAGGGCCTGCCCGACGGCACGGTCCGCATAGACTTCCACGGCGTCGCCGGCCAGTCCTTCGGGGCGTGGCTCGCCCGCGGCCTGACCTTCACCCTCGAAGGCACGACCAACGACTACGTCGGCAAGGGCCTCTCCGGCGGCCGTCTCGCCGTCTTTCCCTCCAGGCTCGCGGCCTACAAGCCGACCAGGAACGTCGTCGTCGGCAACGTGGCGCTCTACGGCGCGACCGCCGGCGAGGCGTACTTCCGGGGCTTCGCGGGGGAGCGTTTCGCTGTGAGGAACTCGGGCGCCCACGCCGTGGTCGAGGGCGTCGGGGATCACGCCTGCGAGTACATGACGGGCGGGGTCGTCGTGGTGCTCGGCGAGACGGGTCGCAACTTCGCCGCCGGCATGAGCGGCGGCGTAGCATTCGTCCTCGACGAGGCAGGCCGTTTCGAGACCCTGTGCAACATGGACATGGTCGGCCTGGAGTCCGTCCAGAGCGAGGAGGACATCGAGCTCCTGCGCGGCATGGTCGAAAGCCATCTGGCGTGGAGCGGGAGCGAGCGGGCGCGGCGCGTGCTCGACGATTGGGATGAGGTCCTGCCCCGTTTCATCAAGGTAATGCCGCACGACCTCAGGCGGGTTTTGCAAGAACGCCAAGAAGCCGAGCTCGAGGTGGCCAGCTAGTGGGAGATCCCAAAGGATTCCTCAAAATAGGGCGCAAGCCGACCCCGAAACGAACGGTCGAGGAGCGCGTCCAGGACTACCGCTACGTCTACGAGCCGATGCCGGACGAGGAGCTCAAGGGGCAGGCTTCGCGTTGCATGGACTGCGGCGTGCCCTTCTGCAACACCGGCTGTCCTTTAGGAAACCTGATCCCCGACTGGAACGACCTAGTCTACCGCGAGCACTGGAAGCAGGCCATCGACCGCCTGCACCAGACCAACAACTTCCCCGAGTTTACGGGCATGCTCTGTCCCGCCCCGTGCGAGGCCTGTCTCTTATACACATCTGACGCTGCCGACGAATCGAGTCGCGGGGGGGGG
>JBKPNW010000101.1:0-30012 GCA_046732815.1 Actinomycetota bacterium
GTACCAGGCGCAGCTTCCCAATCGCTCGATGGATGCTTTCAGTTTTTAACCGGAATAATGAGCATGTCCGCACGTACGCTGAAGTGCTGCTCTAGAATACCCGGAGCGTGCCTGCTCTGATGCGGCGAGGAGACGTAGAAGGGAAGCAGCACTTGCGGCGAACGTTATCGCGCAGAGAGTTCTTGCAGGTCACAGGAGCGGCCGGCGTGCTCGGCGCTTCGGCAGTCTCTTACGGTTGTGGCCGGCCTCCGAAGAGACAGGGCGAGACCAACCTGGTCGTGGTAATCGTGGACAGTTTGAGGAAGGATCATGTCGGCGCCTACGGCAACTCCTGGATCAAAACCCCCAATCTCAACAGTCTGGCCAAAGAGAGCCTGCGGTTCACGAATGCCTACCCCGAGTCGCTGCCGACCATCTGTGCGAGGCGGGCCATCCACACGGGACTCAGAACCTGGCCGTTCAGGAACTGGCATCCGCCCAAGGACGAGGAAGTGTGGCGCTACGGGTGGCAACCGATCCCCGAGAGGCAGACCACGCTCGCAGAGATCCTCCGGCGACGCGGTTACCAGACTATGTTCGTCACCGACACCCTGCACCAGTTCAAGCCATCCTACAACTTCCACCGCGGCTTCGACGTCTTCGAGTTCATAAGGGGTCAGACGAGGGACCGCTACAGGCCGGATTGGGTACTCGATGGGGAGAAGATGAGGAAGACCATGGCTAAGGTGCGGGGCGCGATGCGCCAGTACTCTGCCAACACCGCGGGGCGACGGACCGAGGAGGACTGGTTCGCCCCGCAGGTCTTCGCAAGATCCCGGGACCTGCTCGGGGCCGCAAGCAAAGCCCAACCGTTCTTCATGGTGGTGGACTGCTACGATCCCCACGAGCCTTGGGACCCGCCACCTTGGTACGTCGGGCTCTACGACAGCGATTACGACGGCGGGGAGCCGTACACTCCCCGCGAAGGGTCCAGCGACTACCTGACACCACGGCAACTCAAGCGGATGCGCGCCCTCTACTCCGCCGAGGTCACGATGGTCGACCGCTGGTTGGGAAGGTTCCTCAGGAAGATGGACGAACTCGAACTGTTCGAGAACACAGTGCTCGTGCTGCTTTCGGACCACGGGCATGCCCTGGGGGAGCACGGGTTGGTAGGCAAGCCCGTCCAGGCGCTGTGGCCGGAGCTGACGGACATCGTCTTTCTCCTGCGCCATCCGAAGCGCAAGGGAGCCGGACAGACGAGCGACTACTACGCCTCCACCCACGACGTCGCGCCCACCATACTGGGCCTGCTGGGCCTGGAGGCGCCCGAGCCGATGGACGGGCATGACCTCTCGGTGATCACCGCAGGGGGAGACCCCGAACCGCGAGACTACTTCAGCCTCGGCTACCACAATTTCGTCTGAGCCCGCGACGAGGCCCACGTCTATTTCAGCCGCAACGACGGCGCCAAAGCGAAGCTCTACGACGTAATAAATGATCCGAACATGAGGAACAACCTCGCCCAGGAACGCCCCGCAAAGGCGAAGAGCATGTTCGAGGGTTACGTCCTGAAGGACGCGGGAGGACCTTTACCCAATTACTGAATTCCCCGGCGCTGGGGCAAGAGCGGGTTACTCGCTGCGGTCGGCCGCGAGCGCTTTATCGAGGCGGCTGACTTTGCGGGCCGCCCTGTTGGGGTGGATTATGCCCTTGGTCGCGGCCTTGTCGTACTCCCTCTGGGACTCGTCCCGGACGCGGCGGGCCTCCTCTACATCCCCTGAATCGACGGCCCTGTAGAAGCTCTTGGAGAGGTTGCGAAGGCGGGTCCTGACGCCCTTGTTGTGGGCGCCACGCTTGATGCTCTGCTTGTCACGTTTGGATGGTGCGGGCACGCTGGCTCCTCGGATCTGATACTCGCCTGACCGGGAGAATGTAACACAAGTAGAGCAAAGGGGCAATCATGGTAGAATCTCCCGGTGCGAAGCATCGAACGTACCCGCAATTTCTGCATAATAGCGCACATAGACCACGGCAAGAGCACCCTCGCCGACAGGCTACTCGACATAACCGACGCCGTCCCCGAGCGCGAGAGGATGGATCAGATCCTCGACACCATGGACCTCGAGCGCGAGCGTGGCATCACCATCAAGGCCCAGGCCGTGCGCGTCCTCTACAAGAGGGATGACGGCGCATACAACCTCAACCTCATCGACACGCCCGGTCACGTCGACTTCGCCTACGAGGTCTCCCGCGCCATAGCGGCCTGCGAGGGTGCGCTCCTCATCGTGGATGCGAGCCAGGGCATCCAGGCGCAGACCCTCGCGAACCTCTATCTGGCGATGGAGCACGACCTGGAGATCATCCCCGTCCTCAACAAGATAGACCTCCCGATCGCGGAAGTCGAGGCCGTCACCGAGGAGCTCGTAGAACTGCTCGGCGTCGAAGAAGAAGAGATCATCAAGATCTCCGCCAAGACCGGCGAGAACGTGACGGATGTCCTCGACGCAATCGTCGACCGCGTCCCCGCGCCCCACGCCGAGCACGACGAGACGCGGGCCCTCATCTTCGACTCCCTCTACGACCCCTACCGCGGGGTGATCTCCCTCGCGCGCCTGTTCGACGGGGACCTGAAGAAGGGCGACAGAGTAAAGGCGATGGGCAGCGAAGAGCACTTCGAGCTACTCGAGGTCGGCTGCTACTCACCGAAACCGACAGCGCTTCCCGTCCTCGGGACGGGCGAGGTAGGATACGTGATCGCGGGCCTCAAAGATATCGAGGCCCTGCGCGTGGGTGACACGGTCACGCGGGTGCAAGACCCTGCCCCGAGCCCACTGCCAGGCTACGCGCGCGCGCTGCCAACCGTCTTCTCCGGCCTCTATCCCACGGAGGGCGACGACTTCGAAAGGCTCAGGGAAGCCCTCTCCAAGCTACAGTTAAACGACGCCTCGCTGTTCTTCGAGCCCGAGAACTCCAGGATGGGTTTCGGGTTCAGGTGCGGTTTTTTGGGCCTCTTGCACATGGAGATCATCCAGGAGCGCCTCGAGCGCGAGTTCGACCTCGACCTCATAGCGTCCCACCCGAGCGTGAAGTACGAGGTCGTCGAAGAAGGCGAGGTCGTCGAGGTCACCAACCCGAGCGAGCTCCCGGAGATCTACGATGAGATCAGGGAGCCCATCGTTCGGGCGACCGTGATCTGCCCCAAAGAGTACGTGGGCGCCGTGATGGGCCTCTGCCACGAGAGGCGCGGAACCTCCATCGGGATGGAGTACATCTCGACGCGCAGGGTGCAACTCACCTACGATCTGCCCTTGGCCGAGATCATCACGGACTTCTTCGACGCCATGAAGAGCCGCACCAAGGGCTACGCCTCCTACGACTACGAACCTCTCGGCTACGAACCCTCCGACCTCGTCAAGGTCGAGGTACTCGTCTCGGGTGACACGGTCGACGCGCTCTCCATCATCGTCCACCGCGACAAGGCCTACCAGCGCGGCCGTGCGCTCGTCGAGAAGCTCAAAGAGCTGATCCCACGCCAGCAGTTCGAGGTGCCCCTGCAGGCAACCATGGGCAAGCGCGTGATCGCCCGCGAGACCGTCCGCGCCTATCGCAAAGACGTCACGGCCAAATGCTACGGCGGTGACATAACCCGCAAACGCAAGCTCCTCGAGCAACAGAAAAAAGGCAAACGCCGCATGAAGCAGGTGGGCAGCGTCGAGATACCACAAGAAGCCTTCCTCGCCGCACTACGCATTTAGCACGCTCCGGCCTTTCGGGCCTTCACTTGTCAGCACGGCGCTTCGCGCCTTATCAGCACGCTCCCTTCGGTCGCTTGTCAGCAAGTCAGCCGTTCCCGTTCCGGCCTCGCCCGGCCGCGCGAGCAAGCGCCAGAGACGATGGCCGGGGTCGACATCCGTGGCAATGCTCTCAGACGACTTGCTGAGATGCTGACAAGCGAAGCCCGAAGGCCTGAGCGTGCTGAAATGCTGACATGCTGAACTGCTCCACACCCATGTTAAAATCACGGACTATATGGCACACCTCGAGCTCTCAGAAAGACAGCGCGAGCTACTACTCAAGACGCTGGAGATCTACATCTCTACGGGCGTTCCTGTCGGTAGCCATGCCCTCTCCGACGAGCTGGGCGTGAGCAGCTCTACGATCAGGGCCGAGCTCGCCCACCTCGAGTCGCTCGGCCTGCTCGACCATCCACACACCTCGGCCGGAAGGGTCCCTACGGACATTGGTTACAGATACTACGTCGACGCCTTGATGGAGGTGACATCGAGGGATGAGACCGCCTTTGCGACCCTCGAAGGTTACGGTAACGTCGACGAGCTCCTGCACGGCGTCTCTGAGGGGATGAGCGAAGTGACCCGCCTTCTGGCCGTGGTCGCCGGGCCCACAGTACTCGGCGAGTCGCTCGCCCGTGTCGACTATCTACCGCTCGGCGAAGGCAGGTTGCTGCTCGTCGTGTCGATGGAGAGCGGTGCCTCTTCGAGCGCCGCCATTACGCTCCCCATTCCCGTCGCGGATGACGAACTGCGTGAGATCTTCGCCGCGCTCAACTCCTGGCTGGGAGGCCGTCCTCTCGGGGCCGACCTCGAGCTGGGTCTCGCCGCCCGCACGGCGCTCTCGGATCACGACCCGATGACCGTCGGTGCCGTGGTGGAGGCCGTGGGAGCGCTCGGCCGGGCGACGGAGCGCGGGGTCTTCATCCAGGGCGCCTCGGCCCTCCTGAGTCGCCTGGACGATCTAGATCCTGGTAGCCTCTCGGCCGTGATCGAGGTCTTCGAAAGGCGGCGCTGGCTGCTGCGCCTGATGGGTGACGCGCTCAAACGCTCAGTCTCGAGCAGCGGTGTCGTCGTCTCCATCGGCACGGAGAGCGGCTTTCTGAACCTGATGGGCACGAGCCTCGTGGCCTCGGCCTACAGCCACCGCGAGCGCCCTTACGGGGTGGTCAGCCTGATCGGCCCCAAGCGTATGGACTACGATTCCGCCATAACGACGGTCCGCTCGGCCGCCGAGGCCCTGACCAACTGTCTGGACGCCAGGTTCTAGTTGGCTACCAAGCGCGATTACTACGAGATTCTCGGCGTGTCCAGGGAAGCCTCGGACGCGGAGATCAAAAAATCCTACCGTCGTCTGGCCCGCTCCCACCATCCTGACGCCAACCCGGGCGACCACGAGGCCGAAGACCGCTTCAAGGAGCTCACGGAGGCCTACGAGGTGCTATCCAATCCCGAAGCCAGGCGCGCCTACGACACCTACGGCCATCAGGTGCCGCGCGGCGCGGCTTCCGGGGGCTATCCCGGCGCGGGAGACCCGTTCGGAGGCTTCCAGGATATCTTCGAGGCTTTCTTCGGCGACCGCTCGTTCGGCGGTTCGTTCTTCGGCACCTCTGCCCCACAGGGCCCCAGCCGCGGTAGTGATGCTGAGGTCGAGGTAGAGGTCTCGCTGCAGGAGGCCGCGTTCGGGGCAGACCGTGAGGTCAACGTTCAGGTCGTCAGGAACTGCGGTGTCTGTGACGGCGTGGGGGGTACCGAGTCGCACGTCTGTCCCACCTGTAACGGCGCTGGCTCCGTAACGACGGTGCGTGAGAGTATTCTCGGGCAGATGATGACGACGCAGGCGTGCTCCACGTGCGGTGGTCGCGGGCGCGTTATCGACGTCGTGTGCGACAACTGTCGCGGCAGCGGTAGGATCTCCGACGTAGAAACCAGGCGATTGCGGGTGCCTGAAGGCATCGAGAGCGGCATGAGGCTGCGGGTCTCGGGCGGAGGGCACGCCGGAGACCCGGGAGCGCCGCCAGGAGATCTCTACGTAAAGATCAACGTCAAAGAAGATCCCGAGCTCATGCGCGACGGGGAGGATTTGATCCACCGCATGAGAGTTAGCTTCGTGGATGCGGCGCTCGGGGCCGAGGTGGATGTTCCTACCCTGGACGGGCCGAGACAGGTGAGGGTGGAGCCCGGTACCCAACCGGGTGCGACGCTCACGCTCAGGGGAGACGGTATGCCGCGGTTGCGGCGGCGCGGGCGCGGGGACCTCAAGGTCGTCGTCGACGTCATGATACCGACGCGTCTTACGGCCGAGCAGCGGGATTTGCTCGAGAGGTTCGAGGCTACCAGCGGGGAAGAGACCTACAACGGTGGCGGAGGCTCGTTCTTCGACCGCCTCAGGGGCGTTTTCAGGTAAGGGGACAGCTACGCGCGCGCCCATAACCCGTATCTTCGTCGGCTCCGCACTAGTACCAGGCGAAGCGCTGGAGTTGCCGGCCGACGAGGCCAAGCATGTTCTGAACGTCCTGCGTGGCAGGCCTGGGGACCACGTCGAGGTCGTGGATGGAGAAGGACGCCTCTTCGTCGCCGAGTTGCGTGGCGGGGGGGAGGTCTCTGTCGTAGAGGAGTTGGTGGCGCCTGGTGGTGTGGGGGTGGAGATATCCCTCTACCAGGCTGTGCCCAAGGGCGGAAGGATGGACCTCGTCGCCGAGAAGGCTACCGAGGTCGGAGCCACCCGCATCGTGCCTCTGCTGAGCGAACGTGGCGTCGTGAACCCGCGCGAGGGAAAGGTCGAGCGCTGGCGGCGGGTGGCCTGGGCCGCGGCGCGCCAGTCGCTGAGGCTCGCCGCACCCGAAGTCGCTGAGCCTACGAGATTCGAGGACGCCGTCTCGAAGGTGGGGGAGACCGGTGTGCTCCTGCACAATGCCCATGGCCTCCCTCCCGTCGAGGCCGTCGTCCCGTCTCCGGCTAACCTGTTCGTGGGCCCGGAAGGCGGGTGGAGCGACGGCGAGTTGCGCCTCGCCGAGGAGGCCGGCCTCGCCTTGGGTGGGTTGGGACCGTACAGGCTTCGCAGCGAGACCGCCGGTATAGTGGCGGTGGCGCGCGCGCTGGCCGCGCTGGAGAGCAGAGTCGAATATCAGAGGAGGGTGCCATGAGCGAGGCCGACTGCATATTCTGTAAGATAGCGCGAGGGGAACTGGATGCCGAGGTAGTCCATGACGAGGACGATGTGCTGGCCTTCGAGGACATAAATAGCAAGGCCCCCGTCCACATTCTCGTCATCCCCCGCCAGCACGTCGCGAACCTGGAGGAGATCGGCGCCCTGCCGGATACGGTGGTCAAGCGTATGTTCGAAGTGGCGAGCGCCGTCGCCGAGAAGCTCGGCGTCACCGAGGGTGGGTACGTCGTCAGGATCAATAACGGCCGCGGCGCCGGCCAGGAGGTCTTTCACCTCCACCTGCACCTGATGGGTGGCAAGAAGCTGGCAATGCCATGACCATCAGAGACCGGATACAGAGCGACACCAGGACCGCCATGAAGCAACGCGACAGGACTCGCGTCGCCGCCCTGCGTATGCTTGGCGCCGCACTGAAGAATGCCGAGATAGAAGCGGGCAGGCCACTGACCGAGCAGGAAGAGCAGACCATCCTCCGGCGCCAGCTCAAGCAACGCGACGAGTCCGCCGAAGCCTTTCGCAAAGCAGGCCGGGAAGAGCAGGCGGCGAGCGAATCGGCCGAAGCCGAGATCGTCCGTTCCTACCTCCCCGCACCCCTCTCGCAACAAGAACTCGAAGAGATAGTAGACAGGGCCATAGACCAGACGGGCGCTGAAGGCATGAGGGACATGGGGGCGGTCATGGCGTTGGCCATGGACCTCTCCGAGGGTCGCGCCGAAGGCCGCGCCCTCTCCGCCCTGGCCCGCGCCAGACTACAATGAAGGAAACAGGTTCCAGATACCAGAAAGCTGAAGATCTGACGAGCGGAGGCCGAAGGCCGGAGCGTGCTGAAATGCTGACAAGCGCCGACCGAAGGGAGGCCACACGGAAACAAGAACCGGCAACCAGGTAGAAGTCAAGCTCGTTATCCCGCCAGGGAGGACCCTGGAGGTTTTCGGGGACCGCGACTCCGTACTCAGAAGGGTCGAGGAACTCGTCGAGTGCGAGGTCGTCGTGAGGGGCAACGAGATGGTCCTGCGCGGTTCCGAGGCGGCCGTGGAGAGGGCCGAGGCCGTCTTCGATGGGCTTGTAGGGCTCGCCGAAGAGGGGCACCATCCCACTCCGGAGACCGCCGAGCGCCTCTACAAGATGGCAGATGGGGGTGGCGGGCGCGAAGTGCTAGGGGATGTGATCCTCACGCACCGCGGGCGCCGCGTTGCGCCCAAGACCCGGAATCAGAAGGCTTATACCGATGCCATTCGCCGCCACCAGGTTGTCTTCGGCATCGGGCCGGCAGGGACGGGAAAGACGTACCTGGCCGTGGCACTGGCCGTCGAGGCGTTGAACAGGGGAGAGGTCTCGAGGATCATACTGACCAGGCCCGCCGTCGAAGCGGGTGAGTCGCTCGGGTACCTGCCCGGTGACGTAATGGCCAAAGTAGACCCTTACTTCAGGCCGCTCTACGACGCGCTCTACGAGATGGTCGACCCCGCCAGGTTCCAGGCGCACCTGGAGCGCGGCATAATCGAAATAGCACCCCTGGCATTTATGAGGGGTAGAACTCTTAATGATGCATTTGTTATTTTAGATGAGGCACAGAATACCACCCCCCAGCAGATGAAGATGTTCCTCACCCGCCTCGGCTTTGGGTCGAGAATGGTCGTAACCGGGGACGTAACGCAGGTGGACCTGCCGAATGCCCGCATAAGCGGCTTGCAAGACGCCAGGAATACGCTAACTGGCGTGGAAGGAGTATCATTCGTAGGGTTGAGGCGCGACGACATCGTGCGTAGCGACCTCGTGATGCGAATAGTCGATGCCTACGAAGGGGTCGAAGAGGGCGACAGAGTCTAGGCCACAGGGCCGGGAGCCACCATGAAAATCGGGAAGAGAACCCTCAAGAAACAGCCCAGCAAGCGCGTCGACGAATTCCACCGGTCGCCGACGCGCTTCGAGCGATTCAGGGCCTGGATCGAGGGGATCCCGAAGGTCAGGCTATACGTCGGGCTCACGGCCCTTACCTGGCTCTGTCTGACGGCGCTCATAGGAATAGGACCGCGGCCACTGATCGAACGCGTCATCGCCCAGGGGATCATCGACGCGAGCGATAGGTCGCGGCTCGAGTCTCTCGATCTGCTTCAGCACTCCGACCCCTGGCTGGCCCTGGTCGGGGTGGCCATTGTGGTCGCGGCGGAGATGTGGATCGCCTGGTATTTCCTCGAACGCTTCGGGCAACGCATACTCAAGACGAACTCGGCCATTAGGCTCGTTCTCGCCGCCTCGCTCACGGTCCTGTTCACGGCACTCGCCAGGTTCTTCATAGAGCTGGACTTCGATCCTTATCTCACGCCCCTCGCCGGCCTCTCCATCATCGGGACCATCCTGCTCGGACCGAGGCTCATGTTCCTCATGGTGGTGATCACCAGCGTCAACGTCGGGATTCTCAGCGGCAACAACTTCCTGTTGACCGCGGCCCTGCTGCTGGGATCAGGGTTCGCCATCTACACAACTGTACGCGTGGACTCCCGTCAGCGGCTACTCAAGGCCGGACTCGTCATCGCCGCGGTCATGAGCGTGGTGACCTTCGCGGTGGGTTTGATCGGCGGTGCCGATCCGAAAGACGCCCTGTGGTTCGGCGTGCTGGGTCTCGGGAACGGTCTCCTCTCGCTGATGCTCGCGACGGTGCTGCTGCCTTTCCTGGAAGACGCATTCAACATCCTCACGCCCATGAAGCTACTCGAGCTCTCCGACCCCCGCCGTCCCCTACTCGACAAGCTCCTGCGCAACGCTCCCGGGACGTTCTCCCACTCCATGCAGGTCGGACTGCTCGCCGAAAGGGCGGCCGAAAGGGTAGGCGCCGACGCTCTGCTCGCCCAGGTCGGCGCCTACTACCACGATATCGGAAAGATGGAACATCCTGCCTACTTCGTGGAGAACCAGATCGCCCAGATCAACCCGCATGCCGCCCTCTCCCCGACGCTCTCGGCCAAGGTGATCAAACGCCACGTGAAGGACGGCCTGGAGATAGGTAGCGCCTGGGGCCTGCCGCAGGAGATCCTGGACATCATCGCCCAGCATCACGGATCCACCCGCATCGAGTACTTCTACCGCAAGGCCCTCGAGGAAGCCCCCGATGAGGAGGCGGTCCCGGAATCGGACTTCCGCTACTCTAGCGGTCTGCCCAGGTCCAAGGAGGCTGGGATCATGATGCTCGCCGACTCTATCGAGGCGACCGTGAAGTCACTTCCCAAGCCGACTCCGAAGCGCATCGACGACGTGGTCGCCGATACGGTCAGGAGGAAGCTCCAGGACGGCCAGTTCGACGAGTGCCGGCTCACCATGCACGACATCCACGAAGCGGGGGAGGCTATCCGCGAAGCGCTCGTGGGTTTCCTCGGTCCCCGCATCGAGTATCCCGAAGACCCTGGGGATGCCCGCAACGGAAAGGCTGCGAGCTAGTAGGTGCCATGCGCGGAGTCGCCATCTGAGGGGTGATCCTCCCATGCCCGTCGCGGTTTTGGACGAAGTCGGCCACGCCACACTCGACGAGAGAAGGGCCGCTCGCCTCTTCGGCGCTTCTTTCGCGAACCTGGGCCTCGACCTGGAGCGAATCGGAGAGGTCTCCGTGGCCCTCGTCGACCCTACAACGATCCGTGATCTCAACCTGAGGTTCAGAGACAAGGACGAGTCTACCGACGTGCTCAGCTTCGAGGTGGACGGGCCTTACGGTGAGATGGTGGGGGAGGTCGTGATCTGCCCCCGTTGCGCGGGCCCTGAGATGGGCGTCGACGAACTCGTGGTTCACGGCGCGCTACACTTGGGCGGTATGGACCATGGAGAGGACTTCGGAGCCAGCGAGATGGCGAGGGTACAGCGGGCCGTAATGGAGGAGTTGCGTGGCGAAGAAGATTGAGCGGCCGGGCAAGGGCCAGCAAGGCGTAGCCCGCAGCTTCGAGCACGCCTACAGGGGTATGATCTCCGCGGTCAGGACCCAGCGCAACATGCGCTTCCACGTCATCGTGGCCGTGGTGGTGCTCGTGGCGAGCCTTCTCTTGGGCGTCAGCAAGCTAGAGCTGGCGGTCCTGGTATTGACCATATCGCTCGTGTTCGTGACCGAGCTTTTCAACACGGCCATGGAGTTCGTGGTCGACCTTGCCACCAGGGAGTACCATCCACTGGCCAAGCTCGCCAAGGACGTCTCGGCAGGGGCTGTCCTGGTCTCGAGCGTCGGGGCCGTACTCGTCGGTTATCTCGTCCTGGCCGATGACCTGGGGCCGCTCTCCCTGACGACTCTGGAGACCATTAGGCGCCAGCCGGCACACCTCACGCTCGTCACGTTGGGGGTTATCGTGCTCGTCGTCCTCCTCGGTAAGGCGCTGACACACTCCCCCAACTCCTTCGCCGGCGGGATGCCGTCGGGGCATGCTGCGGTCGCCTTCGCGGGGTGGGTCGCCGCGAGCTTCATCGCCGTCGAGGGTGGTGCCGGCTCTTACGCAGGGCTCGTCTCCGTGATCACGCTCCTCATGGCCCTCCTCGTCTGCCAGAGCCGTATCGAGAGCGGGCTGCACAGCGTCTACCAGGTGATCGTGGGGGCTGTGATCGGTGCCCTCATCACTACGGCGGCCTTTCAACTGTTATGAGGGAGCAACCTTTGGATGCGGGGACCGCGATGGAGGCGGCCCGCGCGGCCGCAAGCCGGGCGTACGCGCCTTACAGCAACTTCCACGTCGGCGCGGCGATCCTTACAGGAGGTGGCCATATATACTCGGGATCGAACGTCGAAAACGCCTCTTATGGGCTCTCGATCTGCGCGGAGCGCTCGGCGGCAACGGCCATGGCCTCCGCAGACCCGGAAGACAGGGAGATAGAGCTCGTCGCCGTCTACAGCCCGAACACAGCCCCATGCTTCCCTTGCGGGGCTTGTCGCCAGGTCTTGCGGGAGTTCGGTTGCAGGGAGGTCGTCGTGTACGATGGAAAGAGGATTCAGCGCTACCCGTTCGAACAGATCCTTCCCAACTCCTTCGGGCCAGAGGACCTCTGATATGCGAGCACCTGTTATTCCCACGCTCCTCATTACTGCTCTCCCCTTATCCGTCATTCCCGCGTTCGCGGGAATCCACGTCCCCAGGGACTCTACGGCTCATGCCGCGGGCGATCCAACGGATTGCGCATGACAGGAGAGGTCGCCCGAGCGGATGAAAACAACGGATTACGCAGCGGCTTTATCGCCGTCGTGGGCAGACCCAACGTCGGCAAGAGCACGCTGGTTAACAGGCTCGTGGGGAGGAAGGTCTCGATCACCTCATCCAGGCCCCAGACGACGCGGAGCCCCATCCGGGGCGTCCGCAACGGCCCCGGTTATCAGGCGATCTTCGTGGATACCCCAGGCTCCCAGAAGCCCCGTGACACCCTGCGGGCCAGGATGCAGGAGCAGGTCGTAGATAGCCTCTCGGAGTCGGACGCAATCCTCTTGCTCTTCGACGCGAGGCAGGCCTCGGAGAAACTGGGCAGCGGCGACAGGTACGTAGCCCGCCTCGTCAGCAGTTCGGGTACTCCGGCCATCGTCTGCATCAACAAGACCGACCTCCTGCCTGATCCCGAAAGCGTGCTTCCGATAGTAGATGCCGTCTCGGGCCTGGGAAACTGGAACGATGTGTTCCAGATCAGTGCCTCGACAGGGACAAACGTCGAACCCCTGATGGAATCGGTCGTCGAGCTACTGCCAGACGGTCCTCGCTACTTCCCCGAGGGAACCGTAACAGACTATCCCGAGTCGTTGATCCTCGCCGAGTACGTCAGGGAGAAGGCGCTGAACGTCCTGAGGGAGGAAGTCCCGCATTCCGTAGCCGTCGAGATCGAAGACGTAGAGCGCAAGCAGAACGTGACGGTCGTCTACGCCGTGATCCACGTCGAACGCGCCACCCAGAGGATGATCGTGCTCGGCAAAGGCGGGAGGACCATAAAACGAATCGGCACCGAGGCCCGCCGCGACGTCGAGCGTCTCCTTGGTACCCGCATCTACCTCGACCTGAAGGTAAAGGTTAGCCAGGGGTGGAGGAGTGACAGGAAGTTTCTGGAGCGGTTGGGTTTATAATCACTCTGCGTCGTTTTTCGAGAGAGGAGCGTAGTATCTTGGCAATGAGGGTGCGCGAGTTCGCGAAGACTGTGGACCATACACTCTTGAAGCCGGATGCCACGGAGCAGGAGATCTTGCGCCTGTGTGAGGAGGCTTCCCACTACCATTTCGCGGCGGTGTGCATCCCGCCCTCCTACGTCCCCCTCGCCGCGAGGGAGCTGCGTGGGGCTGACGTAAAGGTGGCGACGGTGATCTCCTTCCCTTTCGGGTACGAGGCCACTGCGGTCAAGGTCGCGGCCGTCCGTGAGGCGGTCACCAGGGGCGCTTCGGAGCTCGACGTGGTCATGAACATCTCGAAGTTCCTCTCGGGGGAGTTCGGCTACGTCGCCGACGAGCTCGCGAGCCTCACCCAGGAGGTCAGCGCCGTGGCCATGAACAATGGTTTGAACGACGTGGTCGTCAAGGTCATCCTCGAGACCGCCTACCTCTCGGACAAGATGAAGCGGCTCGCGACCCAGATCGTGGCCGCAAGCGGCGCGGATTTCGTGAAGACCTCGACGGGTTTCGCCCCTGTGGGCGCAACGACCGAGGACGTGGCCTTGCTAAGGGAGGAGGCCCCGGAGGGCCTTGCCGTAAAGGCCTCGGGGGGGATTCGTACGCTAAGGGAAGCCCTGGACATACTCAACGCGGGGGCCTCGCGGCTTGGCATGAGCGCGAGCGTCGCCGTGATGAAGGAGGCCGAGAGTGGCGGTCTACAAGAGTAAGGGGATCGTACTGCGTTCGATCCGCTACTCTGAGGCCGATCGGATTCTGGACCTCTACACCAGGGATGCGGGGCTCGTTTCGGCCATCGCGAAGGGAATCAGGCGCACGAAGTCCCGCTTCGGCGCCCGCCTCGAACCGCTCTCCTGTGTCGACTTCGTCGCCTACCACGGAAGAACGCTCGACACAGTGACCCAGGCGGAGACGTTACGCAGCTTCCACGGCGTGAGAGAGGATCTCGCCCGCTTCGAGACGGCCGCCGGTATGGTCGGTAGCGTGCGCGCCCTCTCGGGCGGCGATGAAGCCGACCGTAGGGTCTTCAATTTGCTATATAACGCTCTCGACACCCTGGAGACATGCGAGTCCAATTTCGAGACCATCGAGGCCGCCCTCGGTGTAAAGCTCTCCATCCTGGCCGGCTACGCGCCGCAGTTGGATGTATGCCTGGTCTGCGGGACGGAGCTCGATGCGGCTCCGGTGCCGCTGTACTTCGCCCCTGACCACGGTGGCGTCCTCTGCCGGGAATGCCGCTCTGCTACGGGCGACGCGTTCCCGCTCGCCCCTGATACTCTCGAAAGCCTGAGGGCCCTGATCGAAAACCCTTTGCGCCAGGCGCCGGATCAGACAGGGCCGAAAGACAACGTCCTCAGGGTGATCCGGGCCCACGTTCTCGCCCACGCCCCCGGGAACAGTCTGGTCGGTCCCCAGCTCACCAGCACCGGACGAAGAGCATGAGACCCCCGGATTCCGGGGTCCATCTGGACCGGGCCCCACTCGCCACATGGGCCGTAAGGAGCAGCGCGGGACGCCAGAGGCCGGAGCCTCCCGACGGTGTGCGCAACGAATTCCAGCGCGACAGAGATCGCCTTATCCACGCTAAGGCCTTCCGCAGGCTTATGCACAAGACCCAGGTCTTCATTTCCCCCGACGGGGACCACTTCAGGACCCGCCTCACGCACACTCTAGAGATGATGCAGATATCCCGTACCATCGCCCGTTCCCTCGGCCTCAACGAAGACCTCACCGAGGCCATCTCGCTCGGGCACGATCTCGGCCACACTCCCTTTGGGCATACGGGAGAAGATGCCCTCTCAAGCGCCCTCGCCGCCCACGGACGCGCCTTCCGCCACAACGAACACTCCCTGCGCGTCGTCGACTATCTAGAGAGGCAAGGCGATGGGTTGAACCTCACGTTGGAGGTCAGAGACGGGATACGTAACCATACAGGAGAGGAATATCCAGCTACCAGGGAAGGTGAGATCGTCCGCATCGCCGACAGGATCGCGTACGTAAATCACGACGTGGACGACGCCCTGCGGGCCGGAATCATCTCCGGTCACGACCTACCGGTGGGCCCGATCTCGGTGCTCGGCGAGCAGATGAGCGCGAGGATAGACACCCTCGTGAGGGATATGATCTCTAACTCCGAGGTCAAAGGTGAGATATCTCTGTCCGAGCCTGTGTACGGTGCTTTCATGGAGCTGAGGGCGTGGCTTTTCCGGAACGTTTATGACAAACCGGGCTTGCAGGAGAACCGGAAAGCGGCCCGGGTAGTCACAGCACTCTTCGGGTACTACCTGGAGCGCCCCGCGGAGCGGCCGTCCAGCGACCCCGACCCCATAACCGAGACTGTAGACTTCGTAGCTGGGATGACCGACAGGTACGCCCTCGCGGATTACAAGCGCCTCTTCCTGCCTCGGGGTGAGATCTTCGCGTGAGTGACCGGACCGTGATTGGCGACAGCGCCACCGTCCATCCAGGGATGCGGCGGCGCGCTATCGGATGCGAGCTGGTGTCGAGGGGCTCTTGCACCTGAGCGTGCCGCCGGTCGGGAGGCAGTCTCGACGGCCACCATGTGAGGAGTGAGCATGGCGCAGGCCCATGCACCAGGTCAGATCGTCGTTCTGAATGGTACCCCTCGGTCCGGCAAAACGAGCATCGCCAACGTTATCCAGGACACGTTCGATGGCGTGTGGATGAACCTGGGAGTCGATGGTTTCATGCGGATGACCCCCGCCCGCTATTTGCCCGGAATGGGACTGCGGCCGGGCGGCGAGCGCCCGGACATCGAGCCGCTCGTTCAGACCCTGTATCGTGCGCTGTACGAATCCATCGCCGCCCACAGCCACCTCGGGTTGAACGTCGTGGTGGACGTCGGCCATCACGACGCCTACGCCGTCCCGCGGGGGATCCTCCCTGACTGCGCGCGGCTACTGGGCGGATTGCCGGTCTTGTTCGTAGGCGTGCGCTGCCCGCTCGAGACCATTATGGAAAGGCGACGCAATACGGGCTGGACGACCGGCCGTCCGGACGACGCACCGGTGCCTCGTCCCGTGCGTTTGTGGCAGCGGGAAGTCCACATCCCGGGCATCTACGACCTGGAAGTCGATACGTCGGTGCTCGGCCCGAAAGCTTGCGCAGCAGCCATTCGCCAGCGTCTCGA
Organism: Actinomycetota bacterium; assembly: GCA_046732815.1. Lineage (GTDB taxonomy): Bacteria > Actinomycetota > Rubrobacteria > Rubrobacterales > Rubrobacteraceae > Rubrobacter_D. The sequence continues at coordinate 16,197 of JBKPNW010000101.1, forward strand.
CCACGGCCCACCACCCTCGGCCTTCCAGCGACTCGCGGCCATGGCGACAGACGCTTGATTCCAGGTCGACCTGAGCAGGCCAACCTGCGGGCTGCAGGCTGTCCGAAGCCGCCCCATACCCGTTATGCCGAGGCCCTCGCTTTGGGATTGCGTTCGGGTTGCGAGCACGCTAGATACGCCCCTCACCTGTCATTCCCGCGAAAGCGGGAATCCACTTGTAGAAGTAGAGCCCCTGTTCGTATCCCGTTCGTGGTAAATGGGGAAGGTATGGACGAGCGAAAGAGGCGCTAAGGCGTGAGTCCCACGAAAGATTCCGATCGAGGTCCAGGGCTGCTCAGGGTGCGCGGCGTGATCGAGCGCCTGGTCCGTGAAGGCACAGCCGTCGCGAGTTCGGACGGTACGCTACACAGCCTTTTCCCGGTCGCGGTGTACGCTGCCGAGGGTGAGGCGTTGCGCGATTGGATATTGCAAGAGGGAGCGAAGCGGACGATCGAGATCGGCCTCGGTTATGGTATCTCGGCGCTCTACATTTGCGAGGGCCTGTTAGAAGAAGGCGATCCGGTGGTGCGCCACGTCGCCGTCGACCCCTACCAGGCCACAAGGTTCTCGGATTGCGGGCTGCAGTTCCTCGATGAAGCGGGGGTCGCAGGAATGGTAGAACACCATGCTCAGGAGTCGCAGATCGCGCTGCCGCGCTTCCTCGGCGAAGCCCGAAGCTTCGACTTCGCGTTCGTCGACGGCAACCATCGCTTCGACGGCGTCTTCGTCGACCTCATCTACCTGGGACGTCTCGTCCGACCGGGAGGCATCGTCTTTCTCGATGACTACCAGCTGCCGGCGGTCGCGAAGGCAGCATCGTTCTTCGCTACGAACCTGGGTTGGAAACTAGAGGAAGTTTCGGTTACAGACCACCGCCACCAATGGGCAATACTCCGCACCTCCGCTCTCCCGGACACCCGACCATTCGACTACTACGTCGACTTCTGACAGCGGGATTAGGGAGAGCCAGCCCTCCCTAATCCCGCGCACTTCAGCTTCTCGGCTTTCTGTCCTTGCTGACATGCTGACGAGCCGCCTGGCGAAGCCTGGCGGCGTGCTGACCAGCTGAAATGCTAGCCTGTGTTGAGCATCCCTGAGGATACGCCCGAGATAGAGAGCAGCAAAACGTTCAGCACGTCCTCTCTCTCCGGGGAATCTGCGCTCAGGGCGCGGAGCCGGCGCAACAGCGCGACCTGGATGTACGAGAGCGGGTCCACGTAGGGGTTGCGAAGACGTATAGATCTCTGGAGCACCGGACTATCATCGAGGAGATTATGGTTCCCCGTGATGGAGAGCAGCGCCTCCACACAAGCGGCGTGCTCGTCGGAGATCCGGCACCACAGGCGCTCGCGGGCGCCGGGGTCGGAGACGAGGGAGGTGTAGTTCTCGGCTATGCGCAGGTCGCTCTTGGCCAGGGTCATCTGCATGAAGTCGACAAGCGTCCGAAAGAACGGCCAGCCCTCGTACATCTCGCGCAGGACCGAGAGCCCGGACTCTCGTTCCACGTAGCTACCGAGAGCGGCTCCCGCGCCGTACCAGGAAGGTAAAAGGAAGCGGTTCTGGGTCCAGGCGAACACCCATGGAATAGCCCTGAGGCTTTCGACCTCGAAGTCCTGCACCCTGCGTGCGGGACGGCTACCCATGTTGAGCAGGGAGAGCTCCCCGATGGGAGATGCCTCGGCAAAGAATTGCAGGAAGTCCTCGTCCTGATAGACGAGCCCGAGGTAGGCTTCGCGCGCCTTCGCCGAAAGGTCTTCCATCACTCTGGCCCAATGGGACTCCGGCTCGCCGGACGATTCGTCGGCCGTCGCTTCGAGGACGGCGGCGAGTACCGTGTCGAGGTTGCGGCGCGCCAGCCCGCGCATGCTGTACTTGAACGAGATCACCTCCCCCTGCTCGGTGATCCGGATCCTACCCTGCAGGGTGTCGGGGGGTTGGGCCATGATCGCCTGGTAGCTCGGCCCTCCTCCTCGTCCTGCGCTACCGCCTCGCCCGTGGAACAGCCTGAGGTTCACACCGTACCTCCGGGCGACGGTGGACAGGTTCCCTTGCGCTTTGTAGAGCATCCAGTTGCTCGTGATGTAGCCGGCGTCCTTGCCCGAGTCGCTGTAGCCGAGCATTATCTCCTGCAGGTCATCGCTCTCCTCGAGCGTAGAACGGTAGAATGGGTCGTCGAGCAGGTGACCGAGTACCTCGGGAGCCCGTCCGAGATCTTCGACGGTCTCGAAGAGGGGCGTAACCTTCAGGTAGTTGGCTTTGCACCTGCCACCCTCGTCGACCTCCAACAGTCCGGCCCGGCGGGCGAGTAACTGTACGCTCAGGACATCGCTCGCGTGGCGGGCCATGCTGAGGACGAACGTCTCCACGGGGGTTCCGGAGTGCTCCTCCTTCGCCCGCCGGATGCGTCGGAAGGTTTCGAGAACCCTTCGTGTCTCTTCGGGGAGGTCTGCGGGTTCGGGTAGCGAGAGACCGGGGTCGGTGAGGAACCTCCGTAACAGCGCGGCGCGAGCCGCTTCATCCATCGCCAGGAGATCTTCACCCGTGCCGGCGGAGATAAGCCCGGCGACGGCCCTGACTACGGTTGAGCTTTCCTGGCGGACGTCTAGCTTTGCCAGGTGGAAGCCAAACACCTCGGCCTGGCGGATAAGGTCTCTCAAATTCCCTTCCGCGACTCGGACACCGCCGTTTTGTAGCAGGCTATCGCGGATCGTAAACAGGTCTTCCAGGAACTCGGTCGCGCCGAGGTAGGCGGAAGGAGAGCCTGGGCTCTCCAGGGCCAGCCTCAAACGCTCTGCCATAAGGAGCAGCTTGCGACGATAGAGCTCGTTCGGGTCGACGCCTTCGTGGTGCCCGACCAGCTCCGGCATGAGCCCTTCGTCCCGCTCCACCGAACGGCGCAGAGCTTCGGTGACGGGGATCATCCTCGCTGACTGGCTCATGTGGTCCGCCATCCAGAGTACCGAGGCGAGGTGGCGCCCCAGGATGACTTCGCGATGAAGGTCCAGCGCGGCGGTGATCATCTCCGGACCCACAAAGGGGTTGCCGTCCTGGTCCCCGCCGACCCACGAACCAAACTCGAGCACGCGCCCCAGTCGCGGGGTATCCTCCGGAAACTGGCGCGAAAGCTCGTCGTCGAACTCCCTGTACGCTTCGAGCGTCGCAGAGATGAGAGGGTTCTCGAAAAACAATAGTGTCCTCTCTATCTCCTGGACGACCTCGGGGCGGCGGACTCTCAGCTCATCGGTCTGCCATAGAAGGGTGATCTCCTCCGCAAGATCCTCCTCCAGGCGTCGTTGCTCCTTCCACGTGAGTGCCGGCGACTCCATAGACTCGAGCATCTCCCCGATGCTCACGTGCTTGCGCCTGATGCTCCGCCGCATCGCCTCCGTGGGATGCGCCGTCATCACGAGGCCCACGGCCATACCGTCGAGCACGCTCTGTAGTGCTCGCTGCCCGAGCCCCTCGCTCTTGAGTCTCGCGAGGGCGCTCGCCAGGGAGGCCCGTTGTGGGGGATTGCCCGCCGATGACTCGTATTGCCTTCGGCGCCGCACCCGATGGTAGCGCTCGGCGATGTTGACCAGCTGGAAGTACACGGAGAACGCGCGAACGATCCGCCGCAAATCCCGCACGCTCAGGCTTTCTATCTTTCGCCTGAGTTTTTCGTCGAGTTCGGGGTCGTAATCGAAGCGCAGACGCTTGCAGAGGAGCCTGACCTCCTCCTCGGTTTCGAAGAGCTCCTCGCCCTCCTGCTCGATGAGGATCCTCCCAAGCACCCGCCCCAGGAGGTTGATGTCCCTCCGCAGGGGCTCGTCTTTCGGCTCGAAGCCGATCCCGGGCGGAAGGTCGGCGTATCCGGCCCTCGGTACTGCCGTAGATCCATCGCGGATTCCCACCCAGGTAGAGTAACATTACCCCTGGTCCGCACGACAACGGAATACGAATATTTGTACTCGGGTACAACGGAGGGCCGAACTTGAGGATCTCCCCACGCAGCATAGAAGAGGTCAGAGAGACGGCCAATATCGTCGAGGTGGCCTCCGAGTTCACAGCCCTCCGGCGCCAGGGCGCCCGCTTCACCGGCCTCTGCCCCTACCCGGACCACCAGGAGAAAACCCCTTCCTTTAGCGTCTCCCCGGACAAAGGCTTCTACTACTGTCATGGCTGTTCTCGCGGCGGGGACACCATCAAGTTGGTCATGGACCTCAAGTCCCTAGAGTTCGCGGAAGCGATCTCCTACCTCGCTGAACGCTCCGGCGTGGAGCTGCAATTCGAAGGTGGGGGAGATCCTGGCGCCGCAAAGAAACGCAGCCTCCGTCGAAGGGCGATCCACCGGGCCCTTGCAGCAGCCACCGTCTACTATCACAAGTACCTCCTCTCCTCGAAGACCCCGGAGGCCGATAAGGCCCGCCATTACCTCGCAGACCGCCATATAGAGCGTTCTACTATAGAAGAATTTCGTTTGGGGTACGCGCCGCCTTGGGGTGATGCGGGGTTTGCGGGCGTAGCGGGGAGGTTGGATCTCGACAGGGGCACTCTCGACGCGGCTGGGTTACTCTCTCCGCGGGGTGGGGAGCGTTTTGCGGGCAGGATCACCTTCCCCATCTCGGACCGGCGCGGTAGGATCGTGGGCTTCGGCGCCAGGACGCTCGGGGATGCGCAGCCCAAGTACCTCAACTCACCGGAGACGGAGATCTTCAACAAGCGGGATCTGCTCTACGGTTTCCCGCAGGTCTCCGAGGCTTTACGTAGGGAGCACTCAGCGCTCGTCGTCGAGGGCTACACGGACGTGTTGATGCTCTATCAGTCGGGCATCCAGAACGCCGTCGCTACGTTGGGCACAGCGACCACCCCTGGACATCTTCGTATGCTCAGCGGCTTCGCGGATAGGATCTACGTCCTCTTCGACCCCGACGCGGCGGGGGAGCGGGCGATACAGCGCGCGGCCGCAACGGCGGCGGAGCTGAAGTTGGATCTCCGGGTCCTGCGCCTGCCCGAAGATCCCGCGGATTGGCTACTGGTGCATTCCTCGGGGGAGTTCGAGGAGATGTTGAAGAAGGCCGTACCCGTCCTCGAGTACGGCATCCGGCGCATCGTCGCGCGCACCAGGGGAGCGGATGCTATGGAGCGCTCCCGAGCTGTCCCCGAGGTAAGAAGCATGATCCAGGAGATCAAAGACCCCGTTCTCTACCGCGAGGCTCTGCGCCTGGCCACGGAATCTCTGGGCGTCGGCCCCGACGTCCTGCAGGCGGAAGTGCGGGCTTCCGCAAGGAGCGGCTCTTCCTCCCGGACAGGCAGCAGGGCCGATCCCCAGACGGAGGCCGGTGCCACCGTGCTCTCCCTCATCCTGGCCAGGCCGGATCTCACAGCTCCGCTCCTGGCTGAAGGCTTGCAGATCCCGAGCCTCCCCGCACCCTTGAAGCTGCGCGACGAGGATTTTCGCGATGAAACCCAGGCCAGGATCTTCACCCTGCTGGGTGACCACGCGGGCAGAGACCTCGATGCGGTGCTCTCGGACGAGCGGGCCAGGCCACTGATGGACCACATCGGTGCCCTCGCCTCCGAGGGGGAGAGGCTCTACCCGTCAGAGACCTCCGTGCGCGATGCCTGGATCAGGCTAGCGATTCTCAGCCGCGAACAGAGCAAGCGCGAAACCCAGGATTACGACCAGAAGGATGCGTTGCAGTCGGAGATCCAGGATCTCAAACAGGCCCTGCGCTCCGCCGCGGCGGGAGCTTGAAGCCGCGAGCCCAGAACCGTATAATCCACTCTTGTAACATTCCCCTGTAGCTCAATTGGCAGAGCATTCGGCTGTTAACCGAAGGGTTGCTGGTTCGAGTCCAGCCGGGGGAGCTAGGCGGTACCGCCCGTCGCCGAGGGCCCATAGCTCAGTTGGTTAGAGCATCCGACTCATAATCGGACGGTCCCAGGTTCGAGTCCTGGTGGGCCCACACATCACAAAGCCCCAAACCCCGCAACTTCTTTCCATTTGACCAACATGTTGGGGTTAATCTTCCGTGACCCCAACATGTTCCATCCCGGGCATAACTCCTCTCGCCGATCCCCGCCTCCCCAAAGGCGAAGAATGCCTTTATCAAAGTAGGGGTCCTCACCCCTAGGGTAGAGGGTCTAATGCTACTTTTTGCACGGTTTACGGTCTTCCAGGGCCCTTCTCGTCCCTCCAGATTGCGTATTTTCCGTGCATATGCAAGAATTTCGCTGATGTGGGTCAAAGTGGAGCGTAGTGGGAGGACACGGCTCTGGCCCTTTTAGGCGAGTACGAGCACACGCTGGACGAGAAGGGGCGCATGACCCTTCCTTCCCGTCTCCGCTCCTATTTCGAGGGTGGGATCGTCGTGACCAAGGGGGTGGACAGGTGTCTGTTCGCTTTCCCACCCGAGGAGTGGGCGGCGTTCAAGGCCAACATCAAGGCCAATGCGGACCTCTCGGCGAGGGGGCGCCAGCTTTCGCGGATGTTTTTCTCCATGGCCTTCGAGGCCACCCTCGACAGGCAGGGGCGGGTTTTGATCCCCACCAAGCTCGCCCGCTACGCTGGTTTGCAGCGCGACGTGACCATCACGGGCGTGGATGACAGGTTGGAGATCTGGGACACAGAGGAATGGGACCGCTACGTCTCGGGCGCTGACGACTCCTTCTCCGAGATCGTCGAGGAGTTCGCGGGAAGGGATCTAGGCGGGTGATGACGGCCGGACACCGTCCCGTTTTGCTTGAGCGTGCCGTGGCCGCCCTCGCGCTTGGTCCTAAAGACTCCGTGGTCGACGCCACCTTCGGAGGCGGCGGCCATTCCAGGCTCATCCTCGCCGGGCTCGGGCCCGACGGCACCCTCGTCGGCATCGACCGCGACCCAGTCGCAGCAGAGCGCGCATCGGATTTGTTGGAAGATCCGCGTTTCGAGTTCGTCTCGAGCGCCTACGACGCAGCGTTATGGGCGATGGCCGAGGAGGGACGAAAGGAGGATGCGATCCTGTTCGACCTCGGGCTCAGCAGCTTCCAGGTCGACGAGCCCGGACGGGGGTTCTCCTACGTTGCCGAAGGGCCGCTCGACATGCGGATGGACCCGAGATCGGGTGCCACGGCCGCGGACTTTCTGAACACCGTCGATATCGGCGAGCTGGCGAGGGTGCTCTCGGAGTACGGCGACGTGCCGCGCGGCGAGGCCCGGCGGGTGGCGCGGGAGGTCATGCGGAGGCGACCTCTCGAGCGTACGACGGATCTCTACGGGGCCGTGCGGGCCGCAGTCGGCTGGAAAGAGCGGGGCGGCAACCCGGCGAACAGGATCTTTCAGGCCGTGAGGGTGGCGGTAAACGACGAGTTGGGTAGTCTCACCCGCGCACTCGATGCCGCAGAACGGCTTCTCTCTCCGGGCGGGAGACTGGTGGTCATAAGCTTCCACTCGGGGGAGGATCGCCTCGTAAAGCGTTTTATCTCCGAGCGGGAAGGACGATGCGTCTGTCCGCCGGAGCTACCGGTGTGCGTGTGCGGTGCGCGGCCCCTCTTCCGGCGGGGAGAGGTTCTAACCCCTTCGGCAGCTGAAATAGAGGAGAACCCGCGCAGCGCCTCGGCCAGGCTGCGGGCGGCCACGAGAACGGCCGAACCCCCATCGGATGGTGTTTGATGGCCGCGGCGCCGCGCAGGTACAAGGCTACGCTCCCTACGGAGGATGTGTGGCCCGCAGAGAGGCGTACTCCGGACCGCCCGCAGCTTCGTTCCCTGAAGCAGAAAGCGGCGGGCCGTCGGCGCAGGTTTGCGATGGTCGTCGTGGTGCCCGTGCTCTTGATGCTGGGGAGCGTCTATCTGCACACGGTCGCCACGGGGCTCGATGCCAGGGCCGACGATCTCGAACTCAGGCTCGACAGGGTCAGAGAAGAAGGGGAGAGACTCGACGTCAGGGTCGCGGAACTCTCGGGTGCCGGCAGGATCCGAGACCGAGCGGCGCAGAAGCTCGGCATGCACGAGCCCAAGAGCTCGGCTTTGAAGGTCTACGGAGACAGAGTGGAGGATGGGACAAACAATGGAAAACCTCAGAAAGGGGGACGTCCGCGGTAGCCCTGAACGGCTACGGCCTCGCCACGCCAGCGTTCGCCGCGGCACGCAAAATTCCCCTCGCACCAAAAAGAGAGGCCGCAAAGCCACCGGCGGCAAGGTCATTCCGCTCTTCAGGCAGCGGCGTACCAGCGGCGCGAAGCGTGGCCCGATCAAAACGTCCCGCCCGTCGAGCGGCGGCGCAGCAGGAGCCAACGTCGGCCACAGGAGGCTGTGGATGGTGGCCGCGGTCTTCGTGATGACAGGACTCCTGCTCGGTGGAAGGGCCGTGCACATTAGCCTCACGGAAGACCAGAATTACAGGGCTTTCGCCGACGAACAGGTCGGAGGAAAGACCCCGGTTACGGCGCCGACCCGCGGCAGCATACTGAGCGCGGACGGAAGGGAGCTCGCGACGAGCCTCGACGTCGCGCGCGTGGTGGCGACCCCTTACCAGGTCCAGGACGACAGGGCGACCGCCAGACGGCTAGCCGCCATACTCGGCGAAGAGGCTGGCACGAGCGAGAAGGAGATAAGAGCCGCGCTCTCCAGGCGTGATGCAGACGGCCGACTCACGGGATACAGCGTCATCGCCACGGGCATAAAGCCCGAGACGGCGGCCAGGGTGCAAGAAGAAGGCATAGAGGGTATCACTACCGCCCCGGACACCAGGAGAGTCTATCCGGACGGGACCGTCGCCAGCCAGCTCCTTGGCCATCAGGGAGACTACGGCAAGCCCTTCGGCGGGGTCGAGGCCAGCTACGACGACACCTTGAAGCGCGGCCACAACGTAGAGTTGACGGTGGACTCAGCGGTGCAGCAGGAGCTGCAAAAAGCCCTCGGAAAGGCCGTGGAGAAGAGCAAAGCCAAGAGCGCCGTCGGCGTCGTCATGCGCGTCGACGACGGGTCCATAGTCGCGCTCGCCAACACCCCCTCTTACAACAACAACGACTTCGGGGAAGTCCCCGCCGAAGACCAGCGTGACCGGGTCCTCACTGACCCCTACGAACCCGGCTCAACGTTCAAAGCCTTCACCGTGGCCTCGGCCCTCGAGGAGGGCGCGGTCAAGCCCTCGAGTAAGTTCGTGGTGCCCGACCATATGGTCGTGGCCGACCACGTTATCAGTGATTCCCAGCCGCACGAGACGGAGATACTGACCCCGGGCGGCGTGCTCGAACACTCCAGCAACGTCGGGGCTACCAAGATAGCGCAACAGCTCGGCGGAAGGCACCTCTACTCCTACATGCGCGCCTTCGGCTTCGGCAAACCAACAGGTGTGGACCTGTGGGGTGAGGACCTTGGGATCGTCCCCGATTACAAGGACTGGAGCGGGATCTCGATAGGAAACATACCCTTCGGACAGGGCTTTACGGTAACGCCGTTGCAGCTCGTCTCCGGCTACGCCACACTCGTCAACGGCGGGCGCAGGGTAACACCGCACGTAAGGGAGCAGGAGACCCCTTACGAACAGGGCCCCAGGGTGATAAGCAAGAGGACCTCGGCTATAGTACGCGGGATGTTGCAGGGCGTCGTCGACGACGGGTCGGGCCACTTCGCCCAGATCTCCGGTTACACCGTGGCCGGCAAGACGGGGACCTCGCAGAAGGTGGACCCCAAGACGGGTACCTACGGTGATCAGTACGTGTCCTCCTTTATAGGGTTTGCGCCGGCCACCGACCCCGAGTATGTGATGCTCGTGGCCGTCGACGAACCACAGACTTCGTACTGGGGAGAGGTGGTCGCGGTGCCGGCCTTCCGCCAGGTCATGGAGTTTACGCTGGGTTACTTCAACGTACCTCCCGACCGTAGGGGCTTCGTGGCCGAGGAGCCCCTCTGGTGAGGCCTGCTACTCTCTCCGAAGCCGCGCAGGCTATGGCGGCGAGTCCTCACGGGACGCACGCCAACGCCCTCATTACCGGGGCGGCGACTGATTCCCGTAAGGTAAACGAAGGAGACCTCTTCTTCGCCTTGCGTGGCGCGACCGACGGCGCCGAGTACGCCCCCGAGGCACACTTCCGCGGCGCGGTTGCGACGGTGGCCAGCCGCAGGCTCGACGTGCCTACGCTCGTCGTGGAAGATCCTCTACAGGCGTTGCAACACCTCGCGCGGTGGTCCCTCGTCCGCGAAGGCGCGCCTTCTCCCACCGTAGTCGGCATCACGGGCACGGTCGGCAAGACCACGACCAAGGATGCGCTCGCGACCATTCTAAGGCACGCAGGAAAGCGTGTCTCGGCGACCGTGGGAAACCTCAACAACGAGATCGGACTCCCCCTGACCATCCTCGCTTCCGACCCCCGCACGGAGGTCCTTGTCCTGGAGATGGGCGCAACGCATCGGGGGGACATAGAGCACCTGTGCGCCATCGCCCCGCCCGAGATCGGCGTCCTCACGGCGATCTCGCCCGTGCATCTCGACTCTTTCGGTACGCTCGAAGGCCTCGCGGCCGCCAAGGGCGAACTCGCCGTCGCCCTCCCCGCCTCGGGGACGCTCGTCGCGCCAGCGGGCGCGCCAGCGGCGGCTACGGGCTCGGGCCGGGAGATAAAGCGGCGCCTCACCTTCGCCCGTTCCGGCGGGGCGGATCTCGTTGGCTCCGAAATCGAAGCGACGGAGGAAGGACTCCGCTTCGTCGCCAGCATCAAAGGCGACTCCGCCGAGGTCCGTTCGCCGGTCTTCGGGACACACCTGGTCGAGCCGCTCCTCGCCTCCCTCGGCGGCGCGCTCGCCCTCGGCCTGGACCTCGAGCAGGCCGCCCGGGGTCTCTCGCGCCTGCGCCGAACCGGCCTGCGTGGCGACGTCTACAGGCTCAGGGAAAACATCATCATCTACGACGACTCCTACAACGCTTCCCCGGCCGCCGTCGCGGCCGTGCTGAGGTACGGGGCGGATCAGGCATCGAGTCAGGGCAGACGCCTCGTCGCCGTACTCGGGGGGATGTTCGAGCTGGGGGCCTGCGCCCGCGCGTACCACAGGGAGGCTGGTGAACTGGCAGCGGAGGTCGGCGTCGACCTGCTCGTCTGCGTCGGCGACGAAGCCCGTTGGTACGCCGAGTCCTTCCCCGGCAGCACGCTCTTCTACCCGGACGCGGCGGGCGCCGCCGCAGGCCTGCGCGAAGAGCTGCGGGGCGGAGACTACCTGATCGTCAAGGGTTCACGTGGGGTCGGACTCGACACCCTGACCCGCACGTTGAGGGAGAGTCTAGCTCTTGTTTAGCGTTGTACTCGCGGCGGCGGTAGCGTTTCTCGCCACGGTCTTGCTCGGCTCGAAGTTCATCGAGTTCCTGCAGTCGCGGAAGTTCGGGCAGTTCGTCCGCGAAGAAGGACCGCAGACCCACCTGATCAAAGCCGGCACCCCGACTATGGGTGGGATCGTCATGCTTTCCGGCCTCCTCGGGGCGCTCGTGGTGGTGGCGCGCCCGACCGTGGCCACGCTCACGACGCTCTTGCTCGTCGCCGTCGTTGCGGGCATAGGCCTCTACGACGACTGGCAGAAGATCTCCAAAAAGCGTCCCGAAGGGCTGAGCGCCCGCTACAAGTTCCTCCTGCTTACCCTCGCGGTGGTTCTGGCTGACGTCCTGGCGGTTCGCTACGTCGGCGTCACCCAGACCGTGCTCGTGCCGTATTTCGACCGCAGCCTCGTCCTGGGGCCTGGGGTCCTGGGGATAGCGCTCTTCAGCGTGTTCTTGCTGCTGGTGATCGCCGGCACGACCAACGCCGTCAACCTGACGGACGGCCTCGACGGGCTCGCCGCCGGGGCGGCAGCCATAGCCCTGCTCGCCTACACGGCCATCGCGTTCCTCGAGCGCCAGTACGACGTCGCCGTGATCTGCGGCGCGATGGTCGGGGCGATAATCGGGTTCCTCTGGTACAACTCCCACCCGGCCGAAATTTTTATGGGGGATACGGGTTCGCTCGCGATAGGGGGCGTCCTGGCGGCGGCGGCGGTGCTCACCAAGACCGAGCTCCTGCTCCCCATTGTGGGCGGGCTGTTCGTCGTGGAGGCCCTCTCCGTCATCGTCCAGGTCCTCGTCTTCAAGCTTACGGGAAGAAGGGTGTTCAAGATGGCCCCCATACACCATCACTTCGAGTTTCTCGGCTGGGATGAGAACAAGGTGGTCGTCCGGTTCTGGATCGCCCAGGCCGCATTCGCTTCTGTGGGGTTCTTCCTCTACTACATCTTCCTCTACAACGCAGCAGGGTGAGGCCGTGGCGACCTTGGTATACGGGCTCGGAGAGTCGGGCGTCGCATCCACGCGGGCGCTCGCCGAGCGTGGTGAGAAGGTCGTCATCGGCGACGACCGAGACGACGAACGCCTGCGCTCCCTCATCGAAGACCTCGGCGTGGAGGGACATCTCGGGGCGGGACCGGAGATTCTAAGAGGCGCCGACCGCATCGTCGCCAGCCCCGGCGTGCGGCCCGGGCATCCCGTGCTCAGGGCCGCTGCGCAGCGGGGCCTTCCTGTTATCTCCGAAGTTGGTTTGGGACTGGAGTTGATCGGATCAGGCGTGCGCGTGGCGGCCGTGACGGGTACCAATGGTAAGACCACCGCCGTGGACATGCTCGACCGTATGCTGGAGGCGTCGGACGAGCCCCACGTGGTAGCCGGCAACTCGTGGAGGGATCTCACAGGATGCGTGGCCGAGGCGCGTGATGCGCGGCTCCTCGTCCTCGAAGTCTCCTCCTTCCAACTCCACTACCTCCCGAGCCCCGGTTTCGAGGTCGCGGCGCTCTTGAACGTGAGGCCCGATCACCTGAACTGGCACGCCTCGTTCGAGGAATACGTCGAAGACAAGTTGCGAATCTTCGAGGGCCAACGGGCGCAGGACCTGGCTCTCGTAAGCGCCGGAGATCCGGTGGGCCGTGCGGCGGCCGGAAAGCTAAAGGCAGAGACCCTTGTCGTGGGCGCGGGCGATACGGCCGTGCGCGACGGGCGTCTGCTGCTGGGCGGTTCTCGCCTGGCCGACACCTCCGAGCTACGTTTCACAGGCACGCACAATTACGAGAATGCCCTCTTCGCCGGCGCCGCAGCACAGAGGCTCGGCGCCGAGCCTGCGAAGATCAGGGAAGCGTTGCTCGCCTACGAGTCGAAGCCCCACCGCATGCAGCTCGCCGCAGAGATCTCGGGCGTTACCTACATGGATGATTCCAAGGCCACCAACCCGGCGGCGGTCGCGGCGGCCCTCGCCAGCCTCGACGTACCCGTGGTTCTGATCCTCGGCGGTTCGGAGAAGGACACGGACTTCTCGGAGGTACTGCCTGGACTGTACGGGTGCCGGGCCATCGTGTGCCAGGGCGAGGCCGGACCGAGCATCGCCGCCTACCTCGAAGGTGAGGGCTTTCAGGACATAGTTCACAGGGCACCCGACCTCGAGAAGGCCGTCGCGAGGGCGGGGGATCTCGCCAGACCGGGCGATGTGGTCTTGCTCTCGCCGGGTTGCGCGAGCTTCGATCAGTTCCCTGGCTACGCCGAGAGAGGAGATGCGTTCATCACTCTCGCGAGGGAGCTCGCCAGAGACCACGGGGCCGTAGGACGATGAGTAGCCTGAGGTCCAACATGTTCCTGGTGGCGCTCGGCCTCTCGCTGCTGGGGCTCGTCATGATCTACTCGGCGACGTACAGGGAGGTCGGGACGGGCGTTCTGTTCATTCGCATCGGGCACATGGTCCTAGGGGTGACCATTTTCTTTGTAGCCAGCCGCATCAGGTACACCGCCTGGCGCAAGTACGCACCGGCCGTGTAC
>JBKPNW010000102.1:0-8097 GCA_046732815.1 Actinomycetota bacterium
GGAAGAGCTCGGGCGCGAGAGGATCGGGGAGTTCGACCACGCATTGGTACCGAAGGTGGAGTGGGTTAAGTAGCGGTGGGCGGAATGTTGCCGATCCGGGCTGACGGATCTGTTAGTATGCATGCTCGCGGGGTAGGAACAGGGCAGGAACGATGCCAACACGGGACTTTTACACGCTCTCAGAGGCGGCGCAGGTACTGGAGATCTCCCAGCGCAATCTCCTGCAAGAGCTCGAGACCGGGGAGATAGAAGGAGAACGGGACCCGCAGAGCGGCCGGTGGAAGATCCCCAAGCACGCCGCAGACGAACGGGTATCCGCCGATCAGGCACCCGAGGACGATACCGAAGAGTCCCTGGGAGAGTCCGCCGAGATGCTCCGGGAACTCGTGGACGAATCGGGCGACCTGCACAGGCAACTGGGACATCTGAGGAGCCGCCTGGATCGCGCGCGGCGGGCCGAGACGGAGGAGAGGGAGCGCCTACTGGCCGAGCTGGAGCGGGCGCAAGAGGGACACCGCCAGGAACGCGAACGCGCCGAAAGGCTGGAAGAGGAAGCGAACAGGCTGCGAGAGGAGCTGGAGAGAAACAAGGGCCCCTTGCGGAGGCTGTTCGGGGGGCAAGAGTGAGAAGAGCACTTCAGCCGGTCAGTTCTTCCTGAAACCTGAAGACGGGGTTCTCGAATCGTTCTAGTAGCGTCGTCCTCGCTGGCGGGCGATATCGAATTGGGCTGAATCGGAGACTGCCATAACGGCCATCACGCCGCACTGGACGGGGTCGCTCACCACCAGGTCTGCCGCTTCGGGCACGCTGCCCGGCATGTTGAGCGAGAGCACGATGATGCCTTTCTCCCGGATCTCACGTACCGCGCGGGCGACTTCCCCACCCATCAGAGCGCCGGCCAGGACCAGCGCGACCGCCCTTGGGAGGCGGGCCACGGCCCGCGTGGCGGCGGCGAGCTCTTCCTCGCCGACCAGGGGGATGGTGTCGACGGAGATCTTCTCGCCGCGAATGTTGTGCCTGTCGGCCTCGGCGACCGCACCGACCACCACCTGACCCACCTGCGCCCCACCGCCGACCACGATGATCCGCTTTCCGTACACCTTCTGGAACGAGGGCGCGCGCTCGGCCGCCCTGACGATGGATAGGGCCTTCAGGTCGCCGATGAGCACGTCCGCGCCTTCGCCGGTCACATGCTCGAGCTCGAAGTAGACCGTCGACAGCCCTGCGCGCCGCTCGGCGATGTCGACGTGGGTTATGTTCGCCCCATGCTCGAGGAGCACCCTGGTCAGGGCGTGCAGCGCGCCAGGCTCGTCGGGCGTCTGCACCATAAGGGCCACAGGTATCCCACGCTCGACGCTCTCGCTCATGGACTGGAGTGTATAGCGTTACTGGCCCCGATTCTTGGCCAGGTTGCGCGGTAGCCGCGTTACTGAACTGGGTAGCGGCCTCGAACGAGGAGGGGCCTGGCAGGTCGGTGTTCACCTTCCAGCCGAGGCCGAACCAGCGGAACTGGTCGTGGACGCACTTGAGGGCGCGGTCCGTGTCGTAGGCGAGGGCGATCTGGCCGATGCGCGGCTTGCCGGCGCCGCCGAACTCGTCGAACAATTGCACCAGCTCGGGCAGGGGCGCCGTCGCGACCAGGGCGTCGGGGAGGATCGGGCACGTCACGTAGGTCGAGCGGTCGGCCGCCTTCCGGCAGCTTGTCCCTCAGCGCACGGCGTCGGCGACGGCCCTGCCGCACGTCCCGGTGTCGGCCGGGCCAGCGAGGTCGCGGGTACGCAGTTCCTCCTGGCCCAGGACGCCCTCGATGGCGCGGATGATGGCGACGGCGGCCTCGGGCTCGCCTATGTGCACCAGCAGCATGGACGCGGCCCAGATGGTCCCGATCGGGTTGGCGATGCCCTGCCCGGCGATGTCGGGTGCCGAGCCGTGCACCGGCTCGAACAGGGAGGGGAAACGCTTCTCGGGGTTGATGTTGGCCGAAGGGGCGATGCCGATGGTGCCGGTAAGCGCGGGCCCGAGGTCGGAGAGGATATCGCCGAAGAGGTTGGAGGCCACGATGACGTCGAACTGGCTCGGGTCGAGGGCGAGCTGGGCGCAGAGGTTGTCTATATGGAACTGGTCCCAACTCACTTGGGGGTAGGAGGCGGCCATCTCCCCCACCCGCTCGTCCCAGTAGGGCATGGAGATCGCGATGCCGTTCGACTTGGTGGCCGAGGTCAGGTGTCTGGCGTCGCGCTCGGCGGCAAGCTCGAAGGCGTAGCGCAGGATGCGGTCGACACCGGTCCTGGTCATGATGGTCTCCTGGACTACTACCTCCCTGTCTGTGCCCTCGAACATCTTCCCGCCGACCTCGGAGTACTCCCCCTCGGTGTTCTCCCTGATGATGACAAAGTCGATGTCCTTCGGGTCACTTAAAGCCGAGGCGACCCCTGGCATCAGGCGCACCGGGCGCCGGTTGACGTACTGGTCGAACTGGCGGCGGATCTGCACCAGCGACCCCCACAGGGAGATGTGGTCGGGAACCTTCGCGGGCCATCCAACCGCCCCGAAGAACAACGCGTCGCAGTCGCCGAGTCGCTCCTTCCAGTCGCCTGGCATCATCGCCCCGTGCTGCAGGTAATAGTCACAACTGGCGAAGTCGTACTCGTCGAAGTCGAGCCCGAAGTCGTAGGCCCTGCCGGCCGCCTCCAGGACGCGCCGACCTTCGGGCAGCACCTCCTTGCCGATACCGTCCCCGGGGATCGCCGCGATCCTGTACCGCGTGGTCATCTGGTCTTCCTCCTTCTCATGCTGCATCTTCCGGGCCGGATGCACCGACGTGGGCGTCGCGGCCCGCGCCCAGACCCGCGATCAACAGACACGCCGTAAACGCCAGCAGCAACGCCAGCGGCACTTTCCACGCACCCGTCGCGTCGCGCAGGATGCCGAAGAGGAAAGGCCCCGCCGCTGCGAGCAAGTAACCGACTGACTGGGCCATACCCGACAGCGCGGCGGCGTGCCCGGGGTCTGGGGCGCGCAGCGCGAACAAGGTGAGCGCCAGGCTGAAGCAAGCCCCCTGACCGAGGCCCAGGAGCACTACCCACAGTGTGCTGGCGGCGGAACCCGCAACCAGCAGGCCCAGGACGCCGGCACCAGACACGCTCACGGCAACCACTACGATCCCTCGCTGCGAGGGCCGTCTCCCGGCGATCATGGGGGCCAAGAACATCGTCACGATCGCCACGGCCTGAGAAAGCCCGAGCAGCCACCCCGCTCTGGCTGCGCCCACGCCTTCCGCCTGCAGGATCTCCGGTAGCCACGTCAGCGTCACGTAGTACGAGAGCGACTGCAACCCCATGAACAGCGTCACCTGCCAGGCCAGTGGCGAACGCCACAGGTCTTGGACCACGGGGGAGTCTCGGGCTGACGGTTCTGCGGGACGATCGCTGCGGCCGAGCTGGGGGAGCCAGGCGACACTGGCCAGGAGAGCGGGCAGGGCCCACACCGCCAGGGCTCCTCGCCAGCCGAAGCCGGTTAGCTGTGTCAGGGGGACGCTCACGCCGGCGGCGAACGCGGCGCTGATACCCAGGGAAGTAGAGTACAGGCTCGTCATGGGTCCGGCATGTTCGGGAAACTCTCGTTTGATGAGGCCGGGCAAGAGCACGTTACCGACCGCGATGGCCGCTCCCAAGACGGCCGTACCCAGGAAAAGAGCCGCCACCGCATCCGCCCAGCGCAACAGGATGCCGGCCGCCAGGACGAGCAGGCTAGCCAGCAGCGCGCGCTCCATACCGAAGCGACGGGCTACCCGCGGCGCGATCGGCGAGAGCAAACCGAACGCCAGGAGCGGCAGCGTAGTGAGAAGCCCCGCTACCCCGTGGGAGATGCCGGTGTCAGCCCGGATCTGGCCGATCAAGGGTGCCACGCCCGTGAGCGACGGACGCAAATTGGCCGCCAGGAGCACGAGCCCGAGCACGAGCAGAAGGCTCTGGAGGCGCGAGCGGCCGGACGCTGCCGGGGAGGAAGTCTTCTTCGTCATACCGCGTCTCCCTGTCACCCTGCGGCGACAGGGCGTATCCTACGGCGCGATCCAACCACTTCCACGTAGCGTTCCTACCCCCTCATTCCGTCTCGCTCCGAGGTAAGCACACCCCATAGGCCGCTCCACCAGGTGACTGCACCTCGAACTTCCTCGAAGTACCGGGGGTAGATTGTACTAGAACAGCTTGCAAAGGGGCATTGAGCCCTTTGCAAGCTATCAACCCTCAGCTGTCAGCAAGATCGAAAAGCTGATGGCTTACAGCTGACTGCTGACAGCGCGAAATACAGAGGGTCATTAACCCTCTGTATTTCGCTTTGGGGGAACTTGTGGCTACGGGCCCGCAGCAGCCCGCTCTTGGCGTCGTGAGCTTCTATCTTCCTCACCGACCTCCTCCAACTCGTGGAACCAGAACAGCTGCCAATTGCCGTCGTCGAACAGGACATCGAGGGCGGTGTAGCATGGATTTCCCCACCTCTTGGCGATGGTACCCTCCTGGCCCCGCAAGTCCGCCGTGAGATGGTCTTTCCTGATCCTCACCCGCTTGCCGACCTGCGCCTCTTCTGACCTCATGACGGTGTCGCACCCCATTCCCTTCCGCCAAACCAAGGACCACATCCTCGGTATGCACAACAGATGTTCTCCTGGAGATCCGAGGGCATCGCCATCGGGGTCTTGGAACATCGCTGGCCTCCTGGGAGCAGTCTAGACGGCGGCTGTTAGCTGGGCGTTAGCTGCAAGACCCTGGGACGTACTCAGTATTGAGTATTTGTCGAGAATCTGGACGGATGGGGTGGATGCTAGAGGCCACCCCGTAGCGGGCCGCCGATCTAGGTAAGAGGAGGACGGCTACTGCTTACCCGGGCAGCGAGCTCAGCTCGGGAGTGCAACCCTAGCTTCTTGAGGGTCCTGCTGACGTGGGTTGCGACCGTGTGCTCGGAGAGCACGAGCTCGGAGGCTATCCGACGGTTGGTCATGCCCTGTGCTACGAGGGCAGCGATCTCCCGCTCGCGGTCGGTGAGGCCAGTGATTCTGTCGTCCGAGGGTTGCTCTGGCGTGGAGGGCTCCTCTTCGGAGAGGGCGTATTCTACGGCCTCCTTCAACCCCATGGCCTTTCCCTCGGCGAACTCCGCCGCCCACGCCGCCTCGTCGAGTCGGGAGCGGGCAGCGTCCCGTAAGGGCTCGAACACCATACGCTCCGGCCGCGCCCAGACAGCCCCAATAGCCTCACGCAGTGCTTCGGCCGCTCCCCAGAGTCGCGCCGCCCGTGTATGTTGGCCCAGGGCCCCTGCCGTCGTTGCCAGGGCCTCCAGATCCTCGTCGATATCCGACTTGGCCTCCCGCGCCACATCGATTTCCAGGCTTTCCACGAGCATAGTTCTGGCTCGTTGCGGCCTGCCTCGCAGTACCGCAGCGAGTCCCAGGCACAGCAGAGAGTTCGCGAGGAGCTCCCTGCTGTTCAGCTGGTGTCCGATCGCCAACGCTTCCTCGAGGGGCTCGGTGGACCGCTCGTAGTTGCCAAACGCGATGTCGACGAATCCCACGTTGATGAGAACCCGCGCCACGCCAAAGCGGTCTCCGTGCTTCCGCCCGAGTACCAGCGCATCCTCCCACAGCCACCTTGCCCGCTCGCGATCTCCTGCGTCGAAGGCGATGACGGCAAGCCCATTGATGGCTCTGCGAATCGCCACTTGATTCTCGGACTCGCGCGCTGCCTTTAGGCCCCTCTCGAAGAGGCTGGAGGCCCGCCCGGTGTCGCCCCGCCGGAATGCGATCCACCCCAGGCTGTTGAGAGATTCGGCGACTCCTACGCGGTCTCCTAGTTGCTCGTACAGTGCGAATGCATCTTTCTGGCACGCTTCCGCCCGCTCGAAGTCGCCAAGAGCGTCGACTATGAGGCCGAGTCCGTACAGCGCCGTGGCTCTCGCGTCGGCTCCGGCTGCATCGCCGCCCTTGGCCAGTGCCTCCCGCAACCACGCAGACCCTTCACCCAGGTGGCCGCGTCCGTCCCAGAATTGCCAGAACGCCGCCGCAAGGCGGAGACCGAGTCCAGGGTCGTGTTCCCCAAGCGACCATGAGAGCGCTGCCCTCACGTTGTCGTGTTCTGGCTCCAGGCGGTTCAGCCAAGCCTCCTGCTGCGCTCCCTTTGGTTGTGGTTCGGCCTCTCCCGCGAGGGCGAGGAAGAACTCCCCGTGCCGACGATGGACCACGTCGGCCTCCCCGCCCTCCTCCAGCTTCTCGTGCGCGTACTGCCTGATGAGCTCGAGCATCCTGTAACGGACCCGAGCCTCTGCGGTCGTCTCTGCCACCACCAGGGATTTATCTACGAGATCAGACACGAGGTTCAGGAGTTCGTCCTCTCCTACGATGCCGCCCTGACACACTGCTTCGGCCGCTTCCAACGTGAAGCCGGCGCTGAACACCGAGAGTCGCCCGAACGTCTCCTTCTCGGGCTCGGAGAGTAGCCCATAGCTCCATCCGATGGCGGCCCGCATCGTCCTCTGTCTGGCAGACAACGTCCTCGGTCCCACGGAGAGCAGGCCAAGAGAATCTTCGAGCCTCTCTGCCATCTGATCGGCGGCGAGGGTTCCCATGCGCGCTGCCGCTAGCTCTATGGCAAGCGGTAACCCCTCCAATCTTCTGCACACTTCGGTAACGGGGCGGACGTTCTCTTGGGTGAGAGAGAAGCCAGGTAGTCTCAGACGCGTCCGCTCGACGAAGAGCCGCACCGAGTCGTAGTCTCCGAGCCTGGTGAGGTCGCCCGGAAGTCCCGTAGGAACGGGCAGAGGCGGGACCGAGTATAGTACCTCGCCCTCCACGCCCAGTGGCTCCCTGCTTGTCGCCATGACCTCGAGGCGGGGACAGGAGGCGAGTAGAGAGTCGATCAGGCGGGCAACGGCCTCGATGAGGTGCTCGCAGTTGTCCGAGACGAGGAGGAGCTGCTTCTCGCCTATGCTCTCTGCCAGGACTTCCACAAGTGGACGACCGGACTCCTCCCGCACACCCAGGGTATCGGCTACCTCCTGGGCCGCAAGCCCTGGCTCCGACAGTCCGGCGAGCCCCACAAAGCGAACTCCGTCGGGATAGGCACCAGCGAGATCTGCGGCCACTCTCAGGGCGAGGCGAGTCTTGCCGGAGCCGCCCGTACCGACCAAGGTCAACAGGCGCGTCATGGTGAGGGTGCGCTCGATCTCGCCAAGTTCGCGTCCTCGTCCCACGAAGCTTGTCCTGGGGACCGGGAGGTTGTGCCTGGGTGGCTCTGATGCCTCCTCCGATGGCGACCTGGGAGGCCGCGCCGCTTCAGGCGGGAACCTCCCCGAGGAGATCTCCTCCCTCAGGGCGCGCGTGGATGCGCTCGGCCCAGTCCCTAGTTCCTGGGAGATGGTCCCCTCAAACAGCTCGTACTGCCTCAGGGCATCGGCCTTTCGTCCTGCGAGGGCATAAAGACGCATCAAGCCCGCGTGCGCCTCTTCGTTGGTAGGTTCGCCCCCCGTCACCTTGTGGTGCGCCTCGATGGCCGAGCCGTAATCCTCGCGTTCCTCGTAGGACCGGGCGAGCCCCAACAAGAGGGACGTGTAAGTTTCGCCTAGTTCCCGGCGACGATCTTCGGCCCACACCTCGTAGCGATCTTCCGGCAGCAACTCCCCGGAGTAAAGCTCGATCGCAGCCCGGTAGGATGCGGGATCCTTGACGCGCCGGGCGATCGCTGCCGTCTCCTGAAACGCCTCCACGTCCACCCAGAGGTCGTCCTGTGGGCAAAGCACGAGCGAATCGGCTTCGGTTCCCAAGTACCGCGAGCCCGCGCTCCGATCGGAGGCGAGGATCCGACGAGCAGCGTGAAGAGCTTGCCTGAGGTTATTGGAGGCCGCCCGTCTGCCGAGGTCCGGCCAGAGGAGGTCCATCGCCTGCTCCCGGTGGAGGCGGTGACCAGGAGCCAGGGCCAGCATCTTCACCAGGGCGGCCGCCTTCCTCAGCCGCCAGGCATCCGGGATGATGGTTCTGGAAGCCACGCCGACCCGAAACCCACCGAGCAACCATACCCTTACGGCCTTGCGTGTCCCACCCATCGGCACCTC
>JBKPNW010000103.1:0-2574 GCA_046732815.1 Actinomycetota bacterium
CTCACTACCTCGTGCTCCCCGTAAACTCGAGTGCGCGCCGCCTCGGCGATGTATATGTGCGACTGACGAGTCCGCGCCCTCAGGGCGATGATGTCGGGAGCTATCGCGCGGGTCAAGTCCGGTTCCAGGTGCCTACCTTCGAGCTGCAGGTAGCGCGCGACGCCCCGGTTCATGACTCTGCCATCCAGCGCGGAGATCACCGACACCGGGCCGGACCAGTTCTCCGGTCTGATCGTCCACTCGATCGCCCCCTGGTGCATGTCGGCCATGCTGACGAAACGGCGACTTAGTAGGGTAGTCTCGCGACCCGCCAGATCACGGAACCGCACGGCACGCACGACCGTCGCGTTCCGCACGTCTAGCTGGTGCCGGTAGGAGAGCAGCTCGACCTTTGTAAGGTTGATAGGTTCATCCCCAATCTGGAGCCTCAGCACGAGCCAGTTGGGCAAATTCACCAGGTCTTCATTCAATACAGGCCGGCCAGCCATGATGGTGGTCTCCTGGTTGTATCCGCCGTGCATGTAGGTGCCCGGGTAGTGGACGGCGTCGGCGTCGGCCCACTCGGCGGTGCCCCGCGAGCAGAAGTACCCGTTGCCGGTTGAGGTGAGCGCCTCGCGCAAGCCCTCCTCACCAGGATCGAAGGAATCGTACGCGAACGTCCAATCCGGCACGGCGATCACGCTGTCCTTTCCTGACATCTCCCCTTCCCTATCCATCAGCGCGCGAGCGTGTCCAAGAACTGCTTCACTTCCTCTGTCGAGAGGAGTATGTAGTCGGCGGCGGTGGTTCGCCCGGCGACCTCCGGATCGTCGGCCGAGCCGACGAAGATTCCTATCCCGCGGTCAGAGAGGGTCTCGAAGGCGTCCTCGTCAGTGACGTCGTCGCCTAAGTAGAGGGGCACCACGTCCTCGCGCTCGAGATCCAAGGTCTCGAGTAGATAGAGCATGGCTCTCCCCTTATCCCATTCTAACTTGGGCTGTATCTCGTAGACCATCTTACCGGGCGTGATCCTCAGCTCCTCAGGGTGCTCGGCAAGAATGGTATCGACGACCTCCCTCACTCTAGGACGCTCCTCGTCGGAGACTAGCCGGTAGTGCGCCGCAACCGAGGTTCTCTTGAGCTCGACCAGGGCACCCTCGATTGGATCGAGCTCCTCGTGGAGCCGCGTCTTTACCCCGTCGAGCAACGCCTCGAACTCGGCGCCCTCCTCGCGTTCGATGATGCCCTCCGGGCTCCAGATTTCGAAGCCATGGCTGCCAGCGACGATCAGGTTGTCGAGGCCCATGAGCTCCTGCACCGCCCGCCTGTCGCGCCCGCTGACCACGCACACTGGACACCGCCCGGCGAGTTCGCGGACAGTCCTGCGCATGCCCTGGGAGATGACGGCGTCTTCGGGCCGGTTCACTATCGGCGTCAGGGTGCCGTCATAGTCGAGGAAGACAGCGGGGCTCCTCACGTCCAGCAGCCGGGTCAGCTCGTCGCTGTGGGCCAGCGCGTGCGGCAGATCACTGATGTTCTTGGCCATTATCCGCTCCTTGTCTCATACTAGGCTAAGTTCTGCAAGGTCGCGCACAACGATGTCGGCGCCGTTATGGCGAAGAACCTCCGGGTCGTGGCTTCGGGCTACGCCGACGACAAGACCGAAGCCGCCCGTCCGGCCCGCCTGTACTCCAGAGATGGCATCCTCTATCACGACGGCCTGCTCCGGGAGTGTGCCGAGCATACGTGTGGCTTCCTCATAGGTGTCGGAGGAGGGCTTGCCGGCGAGCTTCTTCGCCGCGGCAACGTTGCCGTCTACTCTAACCTCAAAGATGTTCTGAATGCTGGCCGCTTTTAGCACCGCGTCACAGTTCTTGCTGGAGGTGACCACAGCAACGCGCCTGCCTCTGGTTCTTAGCTCTTGGACCAAGGCTACCGAAGACTCGAACACCTCCACGCCCTGTAATCTCAAGACCTCATTAAATAGTGCATTCTTACGGTTCCCAATCCCGCAAACTGTTTTCCCTGATCGGGGGATCGTTCGGATTTCCCCAATCGACAATGGTGCCTCGCGAGCGCAGGAAGCTGTCCACGCCGGCGTAGCGTGGCTTGCCGTCCACATACCGATAGTAGTCTGGATCTATCTTGAACGGTTCGTAGGATCTTTTCTCACGCTCTGACACCATTTTCAGGTACTCATCGAACGTCCTTTTCCAGGCGGCGGCGTGCACGCTAGCCGTGTCGGTGATGACCCCGTCGAGGTCGAACAGCCAGGCCTCGTACCCCTCAGGGGAGACTAAATGCTTTTCCTGAGATATGCTCAATGGATCCTGCTTACCCCACGTCATATGGTAAGGCGCTACGTGCGCTTCTCGCTGCCGGGTACGCACCGCGTTTCATACGAAGCATAGCTCCACACGGTCCCGGTTTGAGCCGTGTCGGGAGTTCCGCCACAAGACGTGCTGGACAGGAGAGCGCGATCAGCGTAGTGTCACGCTCAATTAGCGATCAAGAACTCTACAAAACTTTCCCGGCGCATCAGCTGCGATAGCGCATCTTCGGCCAGTAGTCGTTCCAGCGGGGGGTTGGGTAGGA
>JBKPNW010000104.1:0-10341 GCA_046732815.1 Actinomycetota bacterium
CAGGTAGCGGCGGAAGGACTGCCAGCGGGCGTGGAGCAGGGCACCCTTCGGCGTGCGTCTCACCCAGAGCTGGTTCAGGGCCGAGCCGGCTCTGCCGAAGACGCGCCGGACAATCGCCCAGACGATGAAGATCCCGATAGCAAAGAAGATGATGTTGGAGAAGGCCAGGAAGATCACGGCTCCCATGTTCAGCCCAAAGAGGGAGAGCACGAACCACGCGACGCCGACGAGCCCCAGAAGGAAGGCCGCCGGGCCCAACCATCTACCGGCGCTGCGCTCGACGAGATCCCGCCCCTCGACATCCCGTTTCAACTCGTCCTTGAAAGATTCGTAGGAGGAACGGTTGCCCTCGCGATCTTCTCTTATTCGCTCCTCGAAATCCGTCAGGTTGACGGGGCCGCGGGAGAGCACGCGCCTGGCCACCTCGAAAACGCTGCGCTCGAAGGCATTGAGGGGACCAGGATCGTCAGGACCGAGGTCGACGCGGAGATCGGTCAGGGTCTTCCGGGTCAAGAAGTTGCCTTGCTCTACCGAGACCGGCTGCGCCGTAAGGACGCCGCGCCGGATCAGGTCGAACAGGGTGGCGGTGAACTCCCTGGTCCCGACCGAGGGCTTCTGGCCCATGATCGCGCTGACCACCGCCGGCGGGTCGTCCGTGGGCGGCTCCCGCTCGTAACGTTCGCCGTAGTCCACTCTAGGCTCCCGCCCGTAGCGGAGGTAGACGAGCGCCATCAACCCTACGGCCAGGGCGAAGAACAGCAGCGCGAACACCGGTTGCAGACGCTGAAACCACAAAGCGCGGGCCTCGGAGTTAGCCTCCGCGGCTTCCTGGTTCATGATCTTCTGCAGCCCATCCTCCTGCTTCACCCTGGCCCCACTGGTCGAGGACAGCAACTCTCTTGGGAAGACGACCCGCATCTCGACGAACTGCTCGGGCGGCACGTCGCTGGCGACGAGCGTGGGGGAGACCCGGCCGGAACCGAGGCTCGTCTCCCCGTTCACCGAAGCCGGGTGCCCGAAGACCTTGACGTCGCCTCTTTTGGGGTCTCCGGGAAGGTTCATGGTCGCCTGGAGCGAGCCCAGGGGCTCCTGCCACTCGTCGCCCCAGGCCTGCCAGTAGACGTCGACCACGTCGTCGTAAGCCACGGCCAGGCCGCTGAGGCGGTAGCGGACGGTGAACGTGCGCTCCTCGTCTGTGGCCTGGTAGTGCCATACGATCCTGTACGCGTTGCCCAGATTGGCGGTGCCGTAGGTGTCCGGAGCTCCGGACGATCCCAGCTCCGCTGAGGCCCCGGGCGCGTACTGCCTGCCGTTCTCGCTTACGGAGACGTCGCTCACGCTCATGCCGTCTTTCAGGGGGATCTCGCGGTACCCGCCCTCGAAGGTGCCCGAGAAGTCGTAGGTAATGTTCTCCGTGACCAGGACCGAGCCGTCGGGCTGCACGTCCGCCACGACCCCCGCTTTCGGCAACTCGAAGCTCTTGGCCTGGGCCTCGACCGGGGCAAGAAACGGGGCCGCGACGAGGGCGGCGAAGATGAGCGCCTGCATAAGCTTCGGGGTTCTCACATCTTCACCTCCGGGGTTTGCCGGGAGACCTCCTCGGCCTGGAAGTAGTCTCGTTTGGAGAAGCTCGCGAGGCGGGCGATGAGGTTAGTGGGGATCGTGGTGATGGCGTCGTTGTAGTTGAGGGTAGTGTCGTTGTAGATATGGCGGGAGATGGAGATCTTGTCCTCCGTCTCCGCGAGCTCTTCCTGCAGCTCCGCGAAACGCTCCACGGAGCGCAACTCGGGGTAGGCTTCGGCGACGGCCAGGAGGTTGCCGATGGCACCCGTCAGGGCGGTCTCGGCCCTGCCCTGCTCCGCGATCGTGGCCGCGGAACGGGCGCCGTCGCGGGCCCTCACGACTCCTTCGAGGGTCTCCGACTCGTGGCCGGCATAGGCTTTCACGGTCGCGACGAGGTTGGGGATCAGATCGTAGCGCCGCCTGAGCTGCACGTCGACCTGCGACCAGGCGTTGTCCACCCTGTTGCGCAACCTGACGAGACGGTTGTAAAGCAGCGCGCAAGCTACCAGTGCCAACACGCCTGCTCCCACCAACAGCCACCACAACAATCCGCGTGCCCCCTACGCGCCGGCCTACCCTGCCGCATTGTAAAGCATGTCAGCTAGTCAGCACGCCTGCTTCGCAGGCTTGTCAGCATTTCAGGTTTCAGGGTTCGTGTCGAGCCTGTACTACCAGGTCTGGGGAAATGGGAACGCCACAGCGAGAGGGCCTACGCCTGCTCCTGCTCGTGGATTCCCGCCTTCGCGGAAATGACGGATAGGAGGAGGTTCGGACCACAAAAGAATTCGTCGCGCCAAGGGGCGCTAGAGTTCGTGGCGGCGGTGCCACTCCTCTAGGGATTCCTCGGGATACTCGGGAAAATGTCTCTCGCCTTCCCCGGTGGGGATCTCGCACCACGGCGCGGCATAGTTCAGCATCAGGCGGACATGCTCTGGGGGTTTGGTGAGGGGAGTATCTACAGCCGAAGCAAAGGGATGCACGAGGTCAGGGTAGCCCGGAGAGAAGAGCCACAGGAAGCTCCCGCAGAACTTGCAGAAGTTACGCTCAGCCCCACTGGCCGGCGTCTCATCCGGCGCGCCGCGGTCGTAGAGCTTCGCGTTATAGACGGAGAGGTTTTCACCTCCATCGACTTCGAGGGTGTGTGCGTCGGCGCCGAGGTTGATGGCGTAGCCGCCTCCGCCCGCGGTCTTGCGGCAGATGGAGCAGTAGCAAGCCTGGTACGGGTACGGCGTCTCGGACTCGACCCGAAAGCGGACCGCGCCGCAGTGGCAAGAACCTTCGAGCAGCATGCCCGGCTACCTCCGGAGACCTCTCCTGCCGCCGACCTTCACGCGCTTCGGGTTGAGGGCTACGTAGACGTTCCCATCTTCGACCTTTACCTCGTGCTTGGGAACGGGCTTGACGGCCGGCAGGCTCTTTGCGGCGCCCGTTTTCACGTCGAACTTCGCGCCGTGTAGCGGGCACGTCACCTCTGAATCCGTAAACTCGCCCTCGCTCAGGTGGGTGAACTGGTGGGTGCAGACGTCCTCGAAGGCGTGGAACTCGCCGTCTACGTTGCACAGGGCTACAAAGCGGTCCTCGACCAGGTACTGTTTGATCTCCCCCGGACCGACCTCGTCCGCGGGAGCCAGCTTGTGGAACTCGGCCACTACGCGACGCGCTCCTCGAAGCCGAGCCTGATCTTACCCTCGATAGCCCGGTCGAGCTTGTCTTTCAGGCCCTTGAGCGGGATCCTGCTCGTGATCTCCCCGAAGAACCCGAAGACCACCAGTTTCTCGGCCTCACGGCGCGGAATGCCCCGGCTCATGAGATAGAAAAGCTCCGTCTCATCCACCTGCCCCGTAGTCGAACCGTGCGAGCACTTGACGTCGTCGGCCATGATTTCGAGGTTCGGCAGAGAGACGGCAAACGCGTCGTCCGTCCCGAGAATAAGGTTCCGATTAGTCTGGTAAGCGTCGGTCTTCTGCGCCCCCGGCTCGACCCTGATGAGCCCGCTGAAGACGGCGATGGACTCGTCGCGCAAAGCGCCCTTGTACAGCAGGTCGGAGTGGGCGTTGGGAGCGAGGTGGTCCTGCAAAGTATGGTGGTCTAGGACCTGGTTCTGGTCCGCGAAGTAGAGGCCGAGCATCTCCGAGTCGCCGCCGGCGGCGGAGAGGCCGGCCTCGACGTTGGTGCGGGAGAGCTGCGACCCAAAGGAGACGACTAGGCTGTTAATAGTCGCGTCCTTCTCCGTTTTGGAACGGATGGTGTTGAAGTGGAGCACATTCCGCTCCCAGTTCTGCAGTGAAACGTAGCGCAGGTTCGCGCCCTCGCCGACGTAGAGCTCGACCGCCCCGTTGGAGAACGCCGGGTCCTCGCCGTCCGCGCTGGCGTACTCGTCGATGTACGTGACGCTCGCGCCCTCCTCTACCACGACCAGGGTACGCGGCATGATCGAACCGACCACGTCGAGCCATCTGTAGCTCTGGATGGGCAACTCCACATCGACCCCGCGGGGCACATAAAGGAAGGATCCCCCGGCGAACGCCGCAGCGCTCAGGGCGGCGAACTTGTCGTAGTTACCGGGCACGAGACCGAAGAGCTTCTCCCTGACCAGGTCCTCATGCTCCACCAGCGCCGTGTGCAGGTCCGTAAAGACGACGCCCTTGCGGGCAAGCGCCTCATCCACTCTGCTGTAGGCCGTCTCCGAATTGTGCTGCACGAGCAACGCCGAGTTCTCCTCACCCTCATAAATGAGCCGCTGCACAGCGTCAGGCAGGTCGTCCTCTCGAGTTACGTCCGGGCTAGGGGCGTAGGGGAGGAAGTCCTCTATACGCACGTCCGAGATATCCGTGTAGCGCCACGCCTCGTCGCGGAGGGTCGGCATCGGGAGGCCCTCGAAGCTCCGCCACGCCTCCAGGCGTTTCTCCGTGAGCCAGCCAGGCTCATCTTTGAACGAGGAGAGCGCTCTGACCGTCTCCTCGTTTATGCCCTTACTCTTTAGAACCTCCGGCGCTTCCTTCTGCTGCATACGACCTGCCTTTGCACTCTAAGAATTGGGACGGGCCCCATAGAGAGCCCGCCCCACCATCAATCTCCGACGCTCTTGGGCACCCGTACCAAAGAGCTGCCAAGCTGAAATGCTGACTAGCTGACCAGCTTTACCCGACCGATCCTTCCATCTCGAGCTGGATCAGGCGGTTCAGCTCGATGGCGTACTCCAGCGGGAGCTCCTTGGCTATGGGCTCGATGAAGCCGTTGACGACCATGGCCATGGCTTCTTCCTCGGAGAGCCCGCGGCTCATGAGGTAGAAGAGCTGGTCCTCACCGACCTTCGAGACGGTGGCCTCATGCTCGGTGTTGACTTTCTTCTCTTCGATCTCGATGTACGGATAGGTGTCCGTCCTCGCGTTCTCGTCGAGGAGCAAAGCGTCGCACTCGACCCTGCTCTTGGAGTTGACTGCGCCCTCGTAGACCTTGAGGAGCCCGCGGTACGTGCTCCTTCCCGTCCCCTTGGAGATGGACTTGGAGGTGATCAGGCTCGACGTGTTCGGCGCGGCATGCACTACCTTGCCGCCTGCGTCCTGGTGCTGCCCGTCGCCCGCGTAGGCGACCGAGAGGATCTCACCCCTGGCGCCTTCGCCCATCAAATAAACCGCAGGGTACTTCATGGTGAGCCTGGAACCGAGGTTGCCGTCGACCCACTCGATGGTCGAGTTCTCGTAGGCCGCGCCGCGCTTGGTGACCAGGTTGTATGTGTTGTGCGACCAGTTCTGGATGGTCGAGTACCTGATCCTCGCTCCGGGCTTGGCGATGAGCTCGACGACCGCCGAATGCAGCGAGTTCGAGGTGTACGTCGGGGCCGTGCAGCCCTCGATGTAGTGGACGTAGGAATCCTCGTCGGCGATGATGAGCGTCCGCTCGAACTGGCCCATGTTCTCCGCGTTGATCCGGAAGTAGGCCTGAAGCGGGATGTCTACGCTCACGCCGGGCGGGATGTAGACGAACGAGCCGCCCGACCAGACCGCGGAGTTGAGCGCGGCGAACTTGTTATCGTCGGGCGGGATGATGGTCCCGAAGTACTCGCGCACGATGTCCTCGTGCTCGCGCAGGCCTCCGTCCATATCCAGGAAGATGACGCCCTGCTCCTCGAGCTCCTTCTTCAGGGAGTGGTAGACGACTTCCGACTCGTACTGGGCGCCGACACCGGCTAGCGACTCGCGCTCGGCCTGCGGGATACCCAGCTTCTCGAAGGTGTTCTTGATGTCGTCGGGCACGTCGTCCCAGGAGCGGCCCTGGTTCTCCATCGGGCGGATGTAGTAGTAGATGTCGTCGAAGTCGAGATCGTTCAGGTTGCCGCCCCACTGCGGGGTCGGCTTCTCCATAAACGACTCCAGCGCCTTCAGGCGGAACTCGAGCATCCACTCGGGCTCGTTCTTGTGCTTGGAGATCATTGCGACAATCTCGGGGTCTATACCCTTCCTCGGGGTCTTGAAGAAGTACTCCTCCGGGTCGCGAAAACCGTACTTGTACTCGTCGAGCCCGAGCTCCTGAATAGTCCTGTCTTCTGGCATGTATCCCCTTCCCTAGCTCTGCGCGCCCGCGCCGAACTCCTGGCGCACCCACTGGTAGCCCTTATCCTCGAGCTCCTCGGCCAGCTCCCTACCTCCGCTGGTCACGATCCTCCCGTCGAGCATGACGTGGACGTGATCCGGCTCGATGTACCTCAAAATCCTCTGGTAGTGCGTGATGATGATCGCGGAGAACTCGGGCCCGCGCAGCTCATTGACGCCCCTGGCGACGACCTGCAACGCGTCGATGTCGAGCCCGGAGTCGGTCTCGTCCATGATGGCGAGCGAGGGATCGAGCATGAGCATCTGCAGGATCTCGTTCCGCTTTTTCTCGCCGCCGGAGAAGCCCTCGTTGAGGTACCGCTCGGCGAACCTGGGGTCCATCTGCATGACGCTCATCTTCTCCTGGAGGAGCCTGTACATCTCCATAGGAGAGAGCTCTTCCTCGCGCACGGAGTTCACCGCGGTCCGGAGGAAGTTGGCCACGGAGACGCCGGGAACCTCACTAGGGTACTGGAAAGCGAGGAACATGCCGAGCTTGGCCCGTTCGTCAGGCTCGAGCTCGAAGACATCCTCGCCCTCGAAGGTTACGGAACCTCCGGTCACCTCGTAGCGCGGATGCCCCATGAGCACGTTTGCGAGCGTGCTCTTCCCCGACCCGTTAGGGCCCATAATCGCATGTATCTCACCCTTGCCAACCTCGAGATCCAGGCCCTTCACTATCTCCTGACCGTCGATCTCTACCTGAAGATTTTCTATCTTGAGCATCAAACCCCCGCCATCAGGCAGTGTAAGAACTTTGCTACAGCAAAGCTATTAAATCACAGCAACCTACCCCTAACAACGTAAAGAGATCACTATCAAGAACCACTCCTGAAATCCACGAAATCCGTCTCTCTATGCAGGATTAGTGATCTGGATCACACCGGTAGATCGTCTCCTGCGAGCCATTGTCAGCGTGTCTCACTACCGACCGCTTGTAACAGCAGAAGGACGCTACAACCGACCTCTATTGAGAACCATTCCCATTAAGACGGGGGTGGCCGGCGTCATTCTTCGGGGGACTTCACGCGCGGGTTGCCGCGAGTATCCTGGCGTCCTCGGCCCTCATAGGGGCTTGGAGATCGGCCTTGCGGGTCAGGTAGCCCAGCGCGTAGATCTTGCCATCCACCGGGAGTGGGGCCACCGAAGTGAGCCAGCCGACGACATCCACGGAGGGGATCACACCAAGGGGCTTCTTCCCTTCTTGCAAGACCTCGTCGTCCGCTTCGGGCGGCTCCATCGAGCCTGGTTCCAGTTCGAAGCGGTAGAGTCTCTTGTTCGGGCTCCCACGGTAGTGCATCCTCGCCACGGTCTCCTGGCCCGGGTAGCAACCCTTCCCGAAGTCGACGGCACGCTCCAGCGAGTTCTCCGACTCGCCCGGGAAGTTATCTGGCGTGATGTCGGCGCCGAAGCGGGGGATGCCGGCTGCTATGCGGGCGGACTCGAGAACCGCGGGGCTGGCCGCCGTCGCGCCGACCCGGGTCAGGTGCTCGCGGACGGCGCCGAGAGAGTCTGCCGGCCCGAGGAGGTCGTAGCCGCCAACGGGTACAGCGACGCCCACGACGAGGACCGAAACGCCACCGACCTCCGTCCGGACCGTCTCGTGTTCGGCGAGGTCGAGGTCTTCGAGTAGCCCCTTGGCCCGCGGTCCGTAGAGACCGAGCACCTCCCAATCTGGCAGTTCTTCCAACTTCACGCGGGAGAAGGGGGCGTAGCGGCCCAGGATCTCCTCTGTCGCCGGGGCGCCTTCAGGTTCGGTGTCGACGAGTATCTCGTCGTCGACGCTGACGACGCGCAGGTCCGCCTGGACCCGGCCCTTGGGATCGAGAAGCATAGCGTAGACGCCGCGGTCTCCTTGCGTCGACACGTCGTTTGTCATGATGGCGTTGAGCATCCCCATAGGGTCCCTGCCTGCGAGGCGGAAGATCCTTCTCTTGGGACGGTCGACGATGGCGGCGTCCTCCAGCAGAGCGGCAAAGCCCTGGAGATCGTTTGGATCGGTGTTGGTTTGGGGTACTTTCGATTGTTTCATGAACCTGATTCTAAGCTACGACGGGAGTTTTTCATGGCGAGAGTAGTCGTTCTGGACGTTGACGGCACGTTGATGGACACGAATTACCTGCACACGGAGGCGTGGGCGCGGGCGTTCGAGAGGGCCGGCCATCGGATACCGAGGGTCAAGCTCCACAGGGAGGTCGGTAAAGGCGCGAGGCTCTTGATCCACGAGTTCGTTGAGGATGAAGAGACGGCAGAGAAGATCCAGGGCTTCCACTCCGAAGTCTACGAGGAACTGCAAGAGTATGGTCACCCGCTCCCGGGGGCGAAGGAGTTGATCTCCTCGCTCAAGGATCGCGGCTACGAGGTCTGGTTCGTCACCAGCGCCAAAGACGAAGAGCTCGCACATCACATGCAAGAGCTGGATGCCGAAGACAGGATCGAAGGCGTCGTCAACTCGAGCGCCGTCGAGAACGCGAAGCCGGCCCCCGATATCTTCGAGGAGACCCTGCGAAGAGCAGGGGCGACCGCTGGGGAGACCGTCGCCGTCGGTGATGCGGTGTGGGACGTCGAGGCTGCCAGGGAGGCCGGAATACGCACCGTCGCCGTCCTATCCGGCGGCGCATTCCATAGGAGTGAACTCGAAGAGGCCGGGGCGGTGGACGTCTACGAAGACTGCGCCGCGCTCCTAGAATCCGACTTCCCCGAGTGACCCGCGTGAAAGCCTGGGGGTTTTGTACTAGAGTGCCACACGCAAGCTGAAGGAGAGTCTGGTTGGCCGAAGGCATAGCTGCAAGTTTGGTCTCTGCCGATAAGGCTCAAGAAGAGAAAGGTGGGCGCAAAGAGTATGGCCCAAGGAACGGTAAAGTGGTTTTCTGACGAGAAGGGTTATGGCTTTATCTCCCCTGACGATGGTAGCGAGGACCTTTTCGTCCACTTCACGGGGATCGAGGGCACAGGGTTCAAAACCCTCGAAGAAGGCGCCCGTGTGACCTTCGAGACGTCCCAGGGGAAGAAGGGTCTGCAAGCGGTAAGCGTGACGCAGGCCTGAAAGCGGTTTGGAAGGGGAACCCTTCCAAACCGCGCTGGTCAGCATTTCAGCACGCTCCGGCTTCGCCTCCGCTCGTCAGCACTTCAGCACGGCGGCTGCGCCGCCTTATCAGCATGTCAGCAAGCGGACTTACGCAGGCGAAAGCTGACATGCTGACCAGCGACAGCCGTAGGCTGGAGCGTGCTGACTAGCTGAAATGCTGACTAGCTGAAATGCTGAAAGCGGCTCTTGCGTCCTCGTACACCTTGAGCAGCGAGAGCCCGGTCTCTCCGGCGAGCCTGGCGGCCTCGGTGTATTCGGGGGCGACGACGAAGTCTTCTCCGTCGATGCTTCCTACCTTGATCCTGCATTCGCCGTAGGGGAGGGCTACGGTAACGTAGCGGCGTTCTGCGACGGTGCGTCCGACCGCGCGGTGGCGCACGCCGAGTGTTCCGGTCTCTCGCATCAGGAGCCTGACGAGGCGCTCGCGGTCCGCGGAGGGGGTCAGGACGCAGACCTTGTAAGCGCCGCGACCACGCTTCATCACGATTGGTTCGAGCCAGGTGTCGAGGGCGCCGGCGGCGAGGAGACTCTCCACGGCAGCTCCGAGCAGTTCGCCCGGCGCGTCGTCGACGTTGGCCTCGAGTAACTCGACGCCACCCTGAGGACCTTCGAGCTCTCCTACGACGGCGCGCAGCAGGTTCGGCGCGCCACGCAAGTGCGCAATTCCGGCCCCGTAGCCCGTGGCGTGGAGGGTCATCGGCGGGGCCGCGTCCGTAAAGTCGCCGCCGGTGAACGTTTTCATGAGCGCGGCCCCCGTCGGGGTGGTCGTCTCGGTGGGCTCGTCGGTCCAGCGGACGCACGAGCCAGCAAGGATCTCCAGCGCCGCCGGCGCGGGCACGGGGAGAAGACCGTGGGCGCTGTCGACGACTCCCGTGCCAAGGGGCAGGGGACCACAGCTTACCGAGGCCGCACCGAGCAATTCCAGCGCCAGGCAGCTACCGACCACGTCGACAATCGAGTCAACGGCCCCGACCTCGTGGAAGGTGACCTCCTCGGGGTCCCCGTCGTGGACGGCGCCTTCCGCAAAGGCCAGAAGGCGAAAAGCCTCGAGCGCGCGTGAGGACGTTCGCCCTGGCAGTCCGGCCCCCTCTATCAGGG
>JBKPNW010000105.1:0-5087 GCA_046732815.1 Actinomycetota bacterium
GATTTACAAGGGCTATCCGCGGTTTCTTCGGGAGGTTTCTCTCCGGGGTCGAGCAGCGCAATCCCGAGATACTGCTCGAGAACGCCGTACAGGACGAACTCGAGAACCTGAAGAAGCTGCAGGTCGCGGCGGCCCGCACGATGGCCTACGAGAAGATGCTCGCCAACGACGCCGTCACCAAGCAGAAGACCCTGGCCGTCAAGGAACGCCAGGCCCGCGAACTCGCGAGCAGGGGCCAGCGGGAGGCCGCCATCGAGGTCGTACAGCAGAAGCAGGAGGCCCAGGCGAGCCTCACGGACATCGAGGCGCGCCTCGAAGAAGCCCGCAAGAACTCCCAGGAGTTAGAGCAGGCCTTCCGCGACCAGGAGCGCCGCTACAACAACGTGGTGCGCGAACGCGCCGCGCTGATGGAGGAGCACCAGCGCTCCCGCGCCCTCAGGACCGCCAACGAGGCCCGCTCCAACATCTCCCTCTCCGACTCTTCCCGCGACCTCGAGAAGGCGCGGCAGTCGATCCGCCAATCCTCCTACGAGGCCGAGGCCATCGGCGAGCTCGCTACCAGCGAGACAGAGCGCCAGATAGCGGCGGCCGAGATCGACATAAAACGCCTCGATGCCGAGCGGGAACTCGAGATGATGGAGGTCCAGATGGGCTTGCGCGAGCCGGAACCCATCGAGCCCGCGCCGAACGAGGAGACGACCGAAGCCCCGGCCACAGAGAGCGAGGAGGGTTCGCGTGGACAGTAGAAAGAACCTCTCGCGACGGCTCATGGTGCGCCTCGCACCTTTCGCCTCGTTCGCGGGTATAGGAGCCTTCGCCGCCTTCGAGGCGAACTACGTACTCGCCGGTCTGCTCGGCATCGGGGCCTTCGTCACGGGCCGTCGGCTCCTCGACAGGCGCGAGAACGCGCGCAAGGAGCTCTTGAGCCGGGTCAGGCACAACAGGGGAGAGCTCGGCCGGGTGGCGAGGGAAGATCGCATCGCGGCGTCTCAGATGAAACGCCTCGCGGCCTTGCAGGACGGACTGCTCGAGAGCTGGGAGCTTCTGCCCGCGGAGTGCAGGCCGCTTCTGGACGAGGATATCTTCACCATCGTCGGCGAGGTCGAGGCAGCGGCGCGGCTGGCGCGACGGAGGGCGGCGCTGAGGAGGCACCTGGAGAGCGTGGACCGGCGCGCGATCTCCGGACGAATCGTGGAATTGCAGAGCGATCTCGCGCGTCTGGAATCCGAGTCACCCTTGCGGGCGCCGTTCGAGAGCGCGCTCCAGGGGCGTCGCGGAGAGCTCGCGGGCTACGACGACGTACTCGGCGGCATAAGCATGATCAACGCCCAGCTCGAGAGCGCCGAAAGCCTTCTGGGTAACCTGCGCGGAGAACTGCTGGCCTTGGACGACAGCATCATCTCGGGGCCGCAGGACCCTGGCCTCGCGCGGCTCAAAGAGCGGATCGCGTACTTCCGCCGCGGGCTCGATGAGGTGACGCGGCGCGTCG
Organism: Actinomycetota bacterium; assembly: GCA_046732815.1. GTDB lineage: Bacteria > Actinomycetota > Rubrobacteria > Rubrobacterales > Rubrobacteraceae > Rubrobacter_D. The sequence continues at coordinate 1,490 of JBKPNW010000105.1, forward strand.
AAACCCTACCCGCTACGGAAAGGATGTCGGCGAGATGAACGAGGATCGCAGCACGTCGCGGCAGAGCTTCTTCTCCAGGGTGTTCGCGGGGAACACCGAGGACGAGGGGACTTCTATCTACTCCTCCGAGGAGGTCGGTATGCCAGGGACGGGCGAGGAGGAGGGCCTGACGGCGCACGGGTTCACCGTCGAGCGGGCCGCCGAGGTCATCAGGAACCTCCCGCCCGAGGTGCCGAGGCCTGCCGCCGTGCGCATCGTGCGCGGGACCCTCGAGGCGGCGGGTATAGACATCGATGAACTCGAGTCCTCGACGCGGGCCAGGGAGTCCAGGCTCAACTCCGAGATAGATCTCAGCGAGAACCGCATACAGCAGTTCAAGGACGAGACAGAAGAGGTGATACGGAGCCTCGAAGACCAGATTCGCAAGGCGCGTGAGGCGAGAAACTTCGGCGTCTCCGAGGAGGAGCGGAAGATCTCGACCGCCGAATCCGGCCTCGATAACATAGATATGGTGCGCGACTTCTTCGGACTGCCCCAGGAGGAAGCAGACGAGCCGCCCGCCGACGCCGCTGCGGGCGAAGAGACGCAGGTCATGGAGGGCGTGGAAGACGAGGAGGAAGACGACACCCAAATTCTTCGCCGCCCAGGCCCGCTCTCGGACTCCGAGGACTACATCGAACCAGGGGACAATCAGGAACAGTGAGCATCCCGCGCCGTCTGGGACGCCTCGCCCAGGGTTTCGTCTCCAGCCTGCAGGAAGACGAGCGCTTCCGCGACAGGATACGTATCAGCCGTGAGCGTAGCGAGGCCCTGAGGGGAGCGTTCGAGGCGGCCTGGAAGGGCGCCTCCGAGGAGTGGCGCAGGGCGGAGGAGCAGCGAGCCGCGGAAGAGGCGGCCGCGGGTAGGACCTCGGGATGGCGGTCTGCCACCACCTTCGTCCCCAGGAAATATCCGCCACACGTCCTCGCCGCCTACGACAGGCTCGGCCTCGCCCCTGGCGCCCCGATGGAAGAAGTCGACAAGAAACGCAGAGAGCTGGTCAAACGCTTCCACCCGGACCGTTTCTCCGACCCCGAGAAGCGCGTTCGTGCCGAGCGCGTCACATCAGAGATCAACGCCGCCCACGACGCCATAGAGCGGAATGAGGGAGGAGGCTAGCCTCCTCCCTCATTCCGCGCATTTCAGCACTTCAGCACGCTCAGGCTTCGCCCTCGCTTGTCAGCATGTCAGCAAACAAAAGCTGACAAGCTGAAATGCTAAGAGACCAGTTCGGCGCGCACTATGAGGCGGTTCTCGAACGTCGGTATGGGGGTGCAGCTCTGGAGCGAGACGACGGTCTTGCCCTCGACCGGATACGTCGTCCAGAAGTCGTTGGGTTCGACGGTCATGAGGTCGTAGACCCTGAACGTGTACCTCCTTCCGTCACTATCTTCGATAAAGATCTCATCACCGGGTTTCATGTTGTCGAGTTTGTAGAAGGCGTAGGGCACCCTGGTCCGCGGAAAGCCGAGCGCGTGCCCCGTGATAAACGTGTTGGAGCCCTCTATCCAGGGCAGGCCACTGCCGCGCAGGCGTAGTATGCCCTCCCTGTCGAGATCGGCTTGTTTCGACCCCGTGGGCACGGGCACATCCTTCAACCCGAGCCTCGGCACCGTGATGCTCATGGCCGCCGAAGTGGGCTCCTTGCTCGAAGTATGCCTGGGAGCCTTCCGGGGAGTCCCTAGCTCGGGTTGGTTCTCCCCGAGCAGCGTGCCCGTATTCTCGACCTCGACCGTACGGAGTTTGGCCGAGGCCGTCTGTTCTTCCGGCAATACGGGAAAGACCAGGAGGCAAAGCAAGACCGTAAGCGAGACCATGAAGACCGATGCTTTCGGAATACCTGTCACTCCAGGAAAGTATACCAACGGGCACCGACTCACCGAAAAAGCGATTCGCGAGGGTATCGGCCTTCTGCGGGCCGCATGCGGCCAAATGCGAGAGTCTAGCCGAAACCAAGAGCTGACAAGCTGAAGTGCTGACCAGCTGAAATGCTTGCAAAGAGGTTCCCTCTTTGCACTAGAATGAGCGCGTGAAGGTAGACGATCTGATCGAACCTTTTGCGGACCATCTCGCTGATGACCCGGGCACGAGCCCACGCACGGCCGAGTTCTACGTGGCCGATCTTCGCGAGTTCGCCCGCTTCCTGGAGGAGAGGGACGTGAGCAGCGTCGAGGACGTTGGCGTCGGCGCCGTGATGGAGTTCCGCAACTATCTTCTCGAAGGCGACCGCAAGCGCTTTACCGTATACCGCAAGGACGCCGCCGTAAGAAAGTTCCTCGACTGGGCCAGGACCTCCACTGACGCCAATATAGACTTCGACCCCATCGAACCTATGCACCAGCCCCTCGACCAGCGAATAGTCTTCCTGGAACAGGACGAGGTGGACCAGCTACTCTCTTTCCCTCTGAGCACCCGCGACGACGCCCGCGACGCCCTGGTCATAAGGCTCATGTTGGATACCGGGGTGACGGTGAGTGAGATTCGTGGCCTCTTGAGGAGCGACGTGGACCTCGAAGCCGCCCAGGTTCACCTCGGCGGTCCCGGCTCCCACCTCGCACCGCGCGTGCGTCGCCTCTCCGCAGAGACGGTAGAGGCCGTCCGCCGCTACCTCGGCAAGCGCGACGACCAGACACCGGAGCTGATAGTCGCCCGCGCCGCCCGTCCCGTTACGACCTCCAAGACGTTGCAAAACACCATCTGGAAACGCTGCGACCAGGTCGGGATGTGGCGTGTCTCCCCCATGAACCTGCGTCACACCTTCGCCATAAGATTGCTGCGCAGGGGAGCCAGCCTGAACGAACTCAAAGAGGCACTTGGCGTTCGCGACACATCGAATATAGGAGTGTACAAGAAGTTCGCATGATCCCGGGCGTGTCCCGTGTAACCGCCGGCGGCTATCCTGTATCTAACGTAGTGGTGAAGACGACCAACCATAGAATTACGTTCGTGGACCGGTGGTTGGATCACGGTAAGGTTTGCGCCGGTTTGCTGAGTGGCATATAAGCAACATCACAAAACACTTCGATTCGCGGGAGATAAGACGAATGGCATCGGATGGCACGAGTACGCAGCAGGAGCGGCAGGGGGGACAGCAGGCCGAGCCTCAGCGGTACGAGCAGAACCTGACCGACCAGGAAAAAGCGGAGATGCGCCAGAAGATGGCGGACATGGAAGACAATGCCCCCGTCCGCAAGAACGACCCACGCACCTCCGTCCAGAAGGCCGAAGAATACCGCTTCGCGAGCAACATACCCGGCGACCAGACCATCCCCGAGAAAGAGTACGCCGACTACACGCTGGAGTACGACGAAGACGACGCCGTGATGAACGGCAAGATTCCCGATGTGTTGCTCGACGTGCCCGTAGTCAAAGTGGATGAGATCAACTTCGAGCTCAACGACCTCAGGGCGAAGGTCAACCTTTTCGCGAAGGTGCTCGATCTGGTCGAGCTCTCCGTCGGGGTCGACGCCTACCTGGGCAGGGTCAAGCTGGTGATAAAGGGCGTCGAGGCCCAGGCCCTCCTCAAGGTCAGGCTAGACAACGTCACCGCCATACTGGA
>JBKPNW010000106.1:0-13035 GCA_046732815.1 Actinomycetota bacterium
TTGCAGATGGTTGCAGTAGAAGGGCTAGGATACGCTTCCCGGCCCTCTTCGTGTTCGAGTAAATCATGTCCCTTTGCAGGGATTTCTTTGGTGGGCCTGCCTGGACTCGAACCAGGGACCTCTTCCTTATCAGAGAAGCGCTCTAACCGGCTGAGCTACAGGCCCTAAGTGATCGGCGCCACGGATGCGCGCCGCCGGAATAATGTACAACACGGGGGGGCTGCTGACAACCTGATTGAACACCGGAGAGGCTGGCAGTAAAATCGGCCCGTATAATAGAACTCTGCGACCCTGCGGAGCGAGAGGAGCATATAGCCAGTGAGCGCCAACGGCTTCACCAAGATGTCCATCTACGGCATGAACATGGACCTCTTTTCCTCCAGCCCGATAGTGATCCTCAAGGTCGAAGACGAGAACCGCTATTTGCCGATCTGGATCGGTCAGGCTGAGGCCCGCTCTATCCTGTTCAAGTTACAAAACCAGGAATTCGTCAGGCCCCTGACGCACGACCTCGCCCTGAACCTCGTCAACGAGCTCGGCGGCTCGATGGAGAGCATCACGGTGACCGAGCTCAGGGACTCGACATTCTTCGCCACCATAAGGCTCGAGATAGAGGGCAAGATGGTGGAGGTAGACTCCAGACCGTCCGATGCCATAGCCCTGGCCATCCGCTCGGGGGCCGAGATCTTCGCCTCCGACGAGGTGATAGAGGAGGCCGGCGTCGTCTTCGAGGAGGCCATCGAAGACGCCCCCGAAGACGAGGTCGTGGACAAGTTCAAGGACTGGATGAACCGGGTCTCCCCCGAAGATTTTAAATAGCGGCCCTTCGGGCCGCGGCATCAGGCTTCAGGGGTTACGGCCTGATGGCCCTGCCTTTCGGGCGGTTCGCGAACCGCCCCTACACGCGAAACGTCACTATCCCCTCACCCTCCGCTCCTCCTCTGCCTTTTTTGCCCTCTCTGCGGCACGGGCTACGGAGATGGTCGCGAAGATGACGACGATGGTTATGAGGATGGCGTAGAGGAACTGCCCGGCGAGCTCGCCCCCGGCTTCGCCGAAGACCTTGTCGAAAAGGTTCTGGATGGCCGTGTTCCAGGCCAGTGCGGCTACAAGGCCGAGCGCGGTCGTTATCAGTTCGGCGAACTTGTCCAGAACCTCACCGGTCAACGGCATCTCCTTCCGGTCGCTCTCTTTGCCCCTGCGTTTTCGGGGCTCCGTCTCCGTCCGTGCGGTACTCGGGGTAGGCGCGCAGGAACTCTTCGACCGAGTCGACGTCCCACCCGACGATAACCTCCGTCGCGTCCCCGTCGAAGCGCGACCGGATACGCGCCTCCCTCCTGACGCTACGCCGGACGTACTCCCAGGAGGTCTCCCCGGATCTCCTTTCCAGCCGCTCGGTGTAGACGAACCGGCCCGTGCTCCGGTCTCTTACCATCAACAGGTCCACCCTCAGCCCTCCGGGGGATCCAAAGCCGCAACACGCTCCAACAACCCGGCCTCTTCCCACGGCAACCGGCCTTCCTCCCCCGGAATCCCAAACGCCGGCGCGCTCGCCCACATGTTACCCGTTCCGGACGCGGCGTAACTGCCGCAGACGAGCGCGTGCCCCTCCCCGGCCAGGGCGAGACCGCTTCGATGCACCAGCAAGCCATCCTGGTCCTCGATCCCACCCGTCCTCCAGGCGGCACGGATGTCGAGCCCTCCCGCCACATCGCCGAGCACCCGCCTCAGCATCCACAAGGTCCTGGCGGCGCGGGCGTCGGCGAAGTTGGCCGCGGCGGCTAGCGCTGCGACGAAATCCTCGGCCTCACCACTCTCGGCGGGAGCAGCAGGTAGTGCGGATTCCTCGCCGAACTCCCCCGACATGACCCGGCTCAGTATGCGCTCTCTGTGGGATGCGAGCGCGAGCTGGCCGAGGTCTCCTGCGTCGACCTCGAGCACGAAGACGAGTACTCCCTCTTCCAGCCCCAGGCTCTCCGCGCCTTCGGTGTCGAGGATCTCTGTTACCAACCTGAGATCCGGTTCCACCCCACCTTCCCACGCCTGCGGACCGGCCGCGAGCGCCCGGCCGCCGATGGCGTCGGCATCTCCCTCGCGCACATCCAGAAGCGGCAGGTCTTCCTCTTCGAGGAGGCCATCCTCCGCCGCTCCGCGCGCCCCCGACTCGCAGAGTCTGCCGGCTCCTGATGTGTTCAGGGAAGGGAGGCGTGAGCCGGCCTCCGGGAGCTGCCGCAGGACCCTGTCTCTCAGCTCCTGTGGGGGCACTCCGAGGTTCTCTGGCTTCCTACCGACGACGAGGAGCAGGCCGCGGCGGGGGATGGAGATGAGGTCGGGAGCCAGATGCGTGGTCGAGGCTGCGGCCCATCCGAAGCCTGCGGGCGAGGCCGCGCCGTAGACGGGGCTCTCGACGCCGGGTAGCCTGGCGGCGGGTAGGATGCGCTCGATGGCCGAGTCGTCGGGGGCGTAGAGGACGATCTCCGCTTCCTCGCCCTCGCCGCGCCATTCGTACTCGGCAGCGTGTTCGGCCAAGGGGCGCCTTAATCTACGGAGATCAGGGTGTCCCCCGACCTCACGGTCTGTCCGGCCTCGACGCGGATCTCGGAGACGGTGCCGGCCTTCTGGGAGCGGACCTCGCTCTCCATCTTCATCGCCTCAAGGATGCACACGGGCTCATCTGCGGCGACCTCCTGCCCTTCCTCCACTAGCACCTTGACGATGGTGCCCTGCATGGGAGCCTGGATCTCCCCCTCGCTCCTCGAAGCCCGACGCGTCTCACCCCGCCTGCGCCGCGGGGGCCCGCCGGAGGTGTTCTCCTCTCCGAAGACCTTTACCCTGAAGAGCTTCCCGTTCACCTCTACCTCGACCTCGCGGCCGCTCTTCTCGGCAGCCTTCCCCACTGTGCCGATGGTAGAAGGCTGCATCTGAAGGTTCTGCATCCGACTGGCTATAAAGCCCGTCGTGTAGTCGCCGGAGATGAAGGCCTCGTCGTCCAGGATCGCGCGGAAGAAGGGCAAAGTAGTCGAGATCCCCTCCACCCTGAACTCCGCGAGCGCCCGTCTGAGACGCGCCAGGGCCTCCTCTCTCTCCGTGCCGCTGACGATGAGCTTGGCGAACAGCGGGTCGTAGGATTCCGCGACGACGCCGGGACCACGCAGCGAGGAGTCTACCCTTATTCCCGGACCACCCGGCTCCTGGTAGGCCGTGACGACGCCGGGGCTCGGGGCGAAGTCGTTGGAGGCGTCCTCGGCGTTCAGGCGCACTTCGATCGCGTGACCGCGCCAGGAGACATCCGCCTGCGAGATATCTAGCGGGTCACCGGCGGCGATCCTGATGCCCGTCTTGACGATGTCTATCCCCGTTACCTCTTCTGTTACGGGATGCTCGACCTGGATGCGGGTGTTCATCTCCAGGAAGTAGAACTCATCGCCATCTTCGCCCGTGTGCACCAGGAACTCGACGGTGCCGACGTTATCGTAGGCGACGGCCTCCGCGGCGGCGAGGGCGGCCTCGCCCATCGCCTCACGCATCGCCGGGTCTATGGCCGGGGAAGGGCACTCCTCGACGAGCTTCTGGTGGCGGCGTTGGATCGAACAGTCCCTCTCCCCGAGGTGGACCGCGTTCCCGTCCCTGTCGCGCACGACCTGTATCTCCACGTGGCGCGGGGCCGGCAGGTACTTCTCGACGTAGACCGAACCGTCCCCGAAATAGGCCTCGCCCTCCCTGCTGGCCCGCCCGAACGCGCTCTCTGCCTCGGAGGCGTCGCCGGCGACGGCGAAGCCCTTGCCGCCACCCCCCGCAGAAGCCTTCACGGCCACGGGGAAGCCGTGCTCCTCGCCGAAGAGGCGGACCTGCTTGGCGGAGGCGATCGAATCTTGCGTGCCCGGCACCATAGGGACACCCGCCTGGGCCATGATCCTGCGGCTCTGCACCTTGCTCCCCATCGCCTCTATCGCCTCAGGATGGGGGCCGATCCAGACGAGCCCGGCCGCTTCGACCGCCCGCGCGAAGGGGGCGCTCTCGGCAAGGAAACCATACCCCGGGTGCACGGCCTCCACCCCGCCCCGCCTTGCGACCTCGATCAGGTGCCCTATGTTCAGGTAGCTCTCCGCCGCCGACGCAGGGCCCACGTGGTAGGCCTCGTCGGCGATGGTGGCGTGCAGGGCTTCCCTGTCGGGGTCCGAGTAGACGGCGACGCTCGTAACTCCCATCTCGCGCAGCGCGCGAACGATACGGACCGCTATCTCCCCGCGGTTGGCGATCATGACCCTTTCGAACATTCAGGCCGTGCCTTTCCACCTCGAGTAAGACCACAGGGAACCGTTCAGCTCTATCCCGGGCTCCAGCGCGTGCCCGAGAAGGCCGGCGAGCCGCCACCGGCTACGCTTCAAGGAGGTCGTGTCTTGCTGCTCTTCGTCAGAGAGCGTCTCGAGCGCGGCCACTATGGCGGCGGCCTCCTCCGGGTTCGGCCCGGGTCCAATCTCTACGGGTAGCGGAAAACTCTCCGCCCTCCGATTGCAGTCAGGCATTCTCCACCGGCCGGCGACCTAAGGGATTTCTGCCAACCGCTGACTGCTGAGTGCTGACAGCTATCAAAGCGGGATGTTTCCGTGCTTGCGGGACGGCCGCTCCGGGCGCTTGGTACGGATCATCTGGAGGGCTTGGATCAGGTACGGACGCGTCTCCCGCGGGTCGATGACGTCGTCGATAAAGCCCATCCCGGCGGCGATCATTGGGTTGTTGAACTGCTCCTCGTAGTCCTCGATGAGCCGCTGGCGTTCGGACTCCGGGTCCTCGGCCTCGTTCACCTGGCGCCGGTAGATGATCCCGACCGCCGCGCTCGCTCCCATCACCGCGATCTCTCCTGTCGGCCACGAGACGTTCACGTCGGCACCGATGTGCTTGGAGCACATGACGTCGTAAGCTCCCCCGTATGCCTTCCTGGTGATGACGGTCATCTTGGGCACGGTCGCCTCCGAAAAGGCGTAGAGGAGCTTGGCCCCGTGACGGATGATTCCGCCCCACTCCTGGTCCGTGCCTGGCATGAAGCCTGGCACGTCGACGAACGTAAGGAGGGGGATGTTGAAAGCGTCGCAGAAGCGGACGAACCGTGCGCCCTTCACGCTCGCGTTTATGTCGAGCGTCCCCGCGAGCACGGAAGGCTGGTTCCCGACGACGCCTATCGCCCGCCCGTCTAGCCTGGCGAAGCCGACGACGAGGTTCTGGGCCCAGCCCTCCTGAACCTCGAAGAACTCCCCGTCGTCCACCACGCCCCCGATCGCGCCGCGGATGTCGTAAGGGCGCTGGGGGGAGTCGGGGATAAGACGCGCCAACTCCTCGTCCATCCTCTGCGGGTCGTCGGTCGGCCGGAAGTAGGGGGCGCTCTCCAGGTTGTTCTCCGGGAGGAACGAGAGCAGATAGCGCACGTCCTCGAAGCAAGTCTCCTCATCGGGCGCCGAGAAGTGGGCGACGCCCGATCTGGTATTGTGGGTGGCCGCGCCGCCCAGGTCCTCGAAGGAGACATCCTCGCCCGTGACGCTCTTTATGACGTCGGGGCCCGTGATGAACATGTGGCTCGTCTCCTCGACCATAAAGACGAAGTCCGTGATCGCCGGCGAGTACACCGCGCCACCGGCGCAGGGCCCGACAACGACGGAGATCTGGGGCACCACCCCGGAGGCGAGCACGTTGCGGTGGAAGATGTCGGCGTAGCCGGCCAAAGAGACGACGCCCTCCTGGATGCGCGCTCCACCGGAGTCGTTGATCCCGATAATGGGACATCCCGTGGAGATGGCGAGGTCCATGACCTTGCAGATCTTCTGCGCGTAGACTTCGCCCAGCGAACCCCCGAAGACGGTGAAGTCCTGTGAAAAGACGCAGACCTTGCGCCCCGAGACCTCGCCGTAGCCCGTGATGACCCCGTCCCCTAGGGGCCTGTTCTCCTCGAGCCCGAAGCTGTAGGAGCGGTGCACCCTGTAACGGTCCAGCTCGACGAAGGTGCCAGGGTCCAACAGGAGCTCGATGCGCTCCCTGGCAGTCAGCTTGCCGCGTTCGCGTTGCCTCTCGACGGCCTGCTCGGAAGACGGGTGGGCCGCCGCCTCGCGGAGGTGTCCGAGACCCTCTATCTTGCCCGCCGTGGTGTTTTCTCCGAGCCGTTCTTCCTGCATGGCGCAGGCATTCTAGCACGCAAGGAAATGCGGGTTTCGTGGGGTGGGCGCTCGCAGATGCCCGCCAGAGGCGTCATCATTACCCCTCATGCCGGGAACCTTTTCACGCCCGGCGTTGTAGATAGTAGTAAAGAGCGACGTCGAGGAGGAGGGCCGTCACCTCGGATGACGCGAAGCTCGCAGAGCGGGCGAAGGGCGGAGACACTGCGGCGTATGAGAGACTGGTGCGCGGCTACCAGGAAGTGGCCTTCCGCACCGCCTACGTCATTACGGGCGATGCCTCGGAAGCTGAGGATGCCACCCAGGAGGCCTTCGTGAAGGCGTACCGCGCCCTCGGACGTTTCCGGCCCGGCGCCCCATTCAGGCCGTGGTTGCTCGCGATAGTCGCCAACGAGGCCAGAAACCAGCGCAGGGCCGCCAGCCGTCGCGCCGGCCTCTTCCTACGCGCCGTGCGGGAGCGTGCGCCGGAGAATAGTCCGTCTTCCCCCGAAGCGGCGGTCCTGGGGGCAGAGCGTAGAGAGGAATTGCTCGACGCCATCGGCGGCCTGCGCGAGGAGGCACGGTGGGCCATCGCCTGCCGCTACTTCCTGGGCCTCTCCGAGGAGGAGACGGCGGCGATCCTTGGTTGCGCGCGGGGGACCGTCAAATCGCGGCTCTCGAGGGCGATAGGTAGCCTGCGCGAAGAGATTGCGAAGGAGGGAGATGCCGGATAGGGATCTCGAACGAGAGTTGAGGGAGCTCGGAGCCACGATCGATTATCCGCCGACGCCGGATGTCGCGCGCGCCACACGCAACCTGCTCGACGAGGAAGCCCACCGCTCCCGAAGGTTCCGGTTATCACTCCCTGCGCTGCGGTGGGCGGCGGTAGCAGCGGCATTCGTGCTCATCGTCGCCGTCCCGACCCTCTCCCCAGGCCTGCGTGACACCGTCCGCGACCTGTTCGTGGCGCAGGGCACCCAGATGGCCGGTAAGCCCGCCGTCGACAGTGGCTCATCCGAGAGAGAATCTGGGGAGAATGCACCCGTCTCGGAGGCCACCAAAGGCGGCGAAGCGTCGGCATCCCAGGCGCGGGCTCCACGGTTTTCAGGCGAGCGGATCACGCTCCGAGAAGCAAGGGACAGAATGGGGGGCATGCTCCTCCTGCCCCATACGCCGAAGCTCGGGAAGCCAGATGTTTACGCCTTCGAGACGTCCCGGAAGGACGGCGTCATGCTCATCTACAGAGAGGACCCACCGCCCGCCGGTGAGACCGTGATCAACCTGATTCTGAGCGAAGTGCCGGGAAATATGGAGGCGGCGTACCTCGTAGGAAGGAGCACGCAGAAATCTGAACTCGACAGGGTAATGGTGGATGAAAGTCAAGGATACTGGAGTACTACCGGACACCCTCCCTCCCAGTCGAACCAACTTCTCCCCGGCAACCTTCTGCTCTGGGAGAAAAAGGGCCTGGCACTCCGGCTCGAAGCAGACCTCAGAGAGCAACAGGCGGTCCGCATCGCCGAGTCGGTGAGGTAAGAGCCGGTCATACCAGGTCAGGGTAGATGGCGACGCCACAGCGAGGGGTCCTACCTCTCGGGCTACTCGCGGATTCCCGCGCAAGCGGGAATGACGGGTGAGGGGTCGGCGATGCGTCCGCAGCCGCAAGGCACCACCCTACAGTCGCACTCGGTATCAGCAAGTAAAGAAGCTGAAGTGCTGACCAGCTGACATGCCGAAATCAGGGAACCGATCCGGACCTGGCAGTGTACAGAGGGTAGGTTGGGCAGAAGATGCTCCGCGACGGGCACACGTCCCAGGGAGGAATACGGCATGGAGAGCGTACGTTCTGCAATAGTGGCGAAGTCAATTGGGGTGCTTGCGCTCCTCGTTCTGGCAGTCGCGGCGTGCGGTATCGAGGAGACGAAAACGGACGAGGGTGGGGTGTCAGTAGGAAGGGAGGCAGGAGATGTTGCCCCGCCTACTGCGCCCGACTCGGATCTCGCGCAGTCCGACAAAGGTGCGGTCGGCGCACCAGAAGATTCGAACACGATCGGAGATTCGGCCACGCTTGATGACTTCGGCCGCAAGGTAGTCAAGACCGCCAACCTCGGCCTCCGCTCCGGGGAGGTCCGCGAGAGCGCCGCGCGGGCCCAGCAGATCGCCGCGGCCGCGGGCGGCACCGTCTTCAGTTCGCAGGTCTACAGGAGCGAGGATACCGTTACGGCCCAGCTCATACTCTCGGTCCCTTCAGAGGAGTTCGAGAGGGTGCTCGACAACTTGAGGGGCCTGGGCGAAAAGGTCACGACCGACACCATCAGCGGCCAGGACGTGACCGACGAATACGTAGATCTGAAGTCCCGCGAGCGTAACCTCAGGGCCACCGAAGAGAGCCTGCTGAGGCTCTACAACAAAGCCGAGAACGTCGAGGAGGCGCTCTCGATCCAGCGCGAGTTGACGACCGTCAGGGGGGAGATCGAACTGGTGCAGGGCAGGATAAAGTACCTCGATCAGCACACCGCCTACTCCCAGATCACCCTGGACATCCAACCCGTCACGAGCCCGCCACCATCCCGGCCCGCCTGGGATCCCGGAAGCGTCGCTGCGCACGCATGGACCGCCTCGCTCGGCGTGCTCCAGGCTATAGCGACGGCTCTCATCTCGGCCCTCGTCTTCGGCTGGTGGCTCGCCCCCGCGATCGTCGGGGTACTCCTGTGGTGGAGGCGGAGGAACCGGTCTTCGAGGCCCGCCGCAACAGAATCTTGAAACCCGGCGCCTGTAGTGCGGTTCGCGAATCGTCCATTTACTAGCCCTTCCAGAAACCGCGGGGTAGTAGAATAGCGTTCGAGAGGAACCTCTGAATCGGGAAAGGAGGTCTAGAGCATGCGCGTATTCGAGAAGCTGGCGGAGTACCGCTACGAGCAGCTCGTGTTCTGCCACGACAAGGCGACGGGGCTGCGGGCCATCGTCGCCATCCACGACACCACGCTCGGACCGGCTCTAGGCGGCTGCAGAATGTATCCCTACGCCAGCGAGGACGACGCTATAGTGGACGTGCTACGCCTGGCGAGGGGGATGACCTACAAGGCCGCCGCCAGCGGTCTCAACTTTGGGGGCGGGAAGTCCGTCATTATCGGGGACCCCCACACCGACAAGTCCGAGGCGCTCTTCCGCTCCTTCGGACGTTACATCGAGACCCTGGGCGGACGCTACATCGTGGCCGAGGACGTGGGCACCTCGACGGAGGACGCGAACTACATCAGGGTCGAGACCTCGCACGTCGTCGGCGTCGACGTTACCCGCGGAGGCTCGGGAGATCCCTCGCCACTCACCGCCCTCGGGGTCTTGCAGGGGATGCGGGCCTGCGTCGAGGAGATCTTCGGTACGGACTCCCTGGAAGGCAGGGTCGTCGCCGTGCAGGGCGTGGGGCACGTCGGCTACTACCTGTGCCGTCTACTACACGAGGAAGGTGCCAACCTGATCGCTACCGACGTGCACGAGGCGGCCCTGGGGCGCGTGGTCAGGGAGTTCGGCGCCAAGGCCGTCGAACCCGATGAGATCCTGACCATCCCTTGCGATATCCTTGCCCCTTGCGCCCTCGGCGCCGTTCTAGACGACGCGACCATACCAGAGCTGCGCTGCCGTATCGTCGCCGGGAGCGCGAACAACGTGCTCGCCGAGTCCGGACACGGCGAGGCGCTCTCCGAACGCGGCATACTCTACGCCCCCGACTACGTCATAAATGCCGGCGGCCTCATAAACGTCGCGGACGAGCTCGAAGGCTACAACGAGCGCCGTGCGACCAAGCGCGTCATGCGCATAGAGGACCGGATACGCCGCATCATCGCCATCTCCAGGCGCGACGGCGTCCCTACCAACGTCGCCGCAGACACGCTCGCGCTGGAGCGAATAGCCGCCATAAGCTCGATGGAACGTCTCCACACGGGACACCCCTACGGGCAGCTGAGCCGCCGCAGGGAGACGATATAGGGCGTGCTGGCACGCCCTATATCGTCTCAGCATTTCAGCACTTCAGCACTCTAAGCCCTGCGGGCATCGCTTGTCAGCCAGTCAGCGAGGGCTTGGGCATACAAAAGCTGACAAGCTGAAATGCTGACAAGCGACAGCCGTAGGCTGGAGCGTGCTGAAGTGCTCTACACCATCCACGCGATGATCACCCAGAGCGTAACGAGCGTCAGTGCCAGCCAGTCTGAAGGACTTGCGCTCATCTGGCGGAGCTTGGTGCGGTAGCGGCCACCACGGTAGCTGCGGGTGTTCATGGCGATGGTTAGGGTATCGGCGCGGGCGAAGCCGCTGATGAAGATGGGAATGAGCAGGCGTCCGATGCGACGCGCCCGCTTTATTGCGCCGCCCTCGTCGAAGGGGACGCCGCGGGCCGTCTGGGCGCGGGCCAGACGTTCCATCTCCTCGATAAAAATGGGGACGAACTTTATGGCGATCACGAATACTAGCACCAGCTCGTTGACCGGCACCCGGAGGCGTTGTAGCGGGCCGAAGATGAGCTCCAGAGCGTTCGTCAGGTCGACGAGTGAGGTCGTGAGCATCAGCATCGTCGTAACGTAGTACAGAAGGATGACGCGCATCGCGATGATGCCTGCCGTGTAGAGGCCTCCGGTCGAGACCGAGAGTATCCCCCACCGCCACAGGTAGCCCGACTCGGGCACGTCTCCCTGGTAGAACAGCACCTGGAAGAACAGAATGAATAGCAGAAAGGCCAGGAAGATCCGCGAGCCCCGCAGTACGTACCCGAGGGGTATCTTCGAGACTACGCCAATGACCACGAGCAGTGGCAGCATGACGGCGAAGCCGAGGAAGCTATCTATGAGGAAGGAGGCGACGATAAGCACGAAGGTAGCGACGATCTTGACGCGGGCGTCCATGCGGTGGACGACGGAGCCTGTCTCCACGAACTGCCCGAAGATGACGTTACGCTGCAGCTCGAGCACTAGGTAGCCTCCAACCTTTTCAGCAGCTCGGACTCGAGTTCATCTTCGGTCAGCAGATCGGTGGGGAAGTCGGGGAAGAGCTTCTGCATCTCGCGGGCGCTGACGACCGGCTCGGGCAGGGTAATGTCCAGCCCGGCAAGCCTGTCGGCCTCGCGCAGGACCTCGCGCGCAGGGCCGTCCATAACGACCGTGCCCCGGTCCAGGACGATGAAACGGTCGCACAGCAAACTGGCGTCGGTGAGGCTCGCGGAGCAGACGATCAGGGTCAGCTCGCGGTCTTTCTGAAGTTTGATTAGTAGCTCCAGAAGCTCCTTGCGGCCGCGCGGATCGAGCCCAGCCATGGGCTCGTCGAGGACGAGCACGGGGGTGTGCATGGCGAGCACCCCGGCTATGGCGACCCGCCTGCGCTGGCCGCCGGAGAGCGCGTGGATGTACCGCAGGCGGTAATCCGGATAAGGGAGCCCCAGGGTGTTCAGGCTATCCTCGACGCGCTCGCGGGTCTCGGTGGCGGAGAGACCCGCGGCGGTCGGCCCGAAGGCGACGTCGGCGCCGACCACGTCCTCTATGATCTGGGAGTCCGGCCTCTGGAACACGATCCCGATCTCACGCCGCAACCTGCCCCTGTCGTAGCCGGGAGCAGCCACGTCCTCCTCCTTGTAAAAGACCTGCGCCGGACCCAAACGCAGCAGGTGCGCGAAAGCGTCGACGACGGTGGACTTGCCCGACTCGGTGGCGCCGACGATCCCCACGCACTCGCCGTGATCGATTCGGAAGGACACGTCCCTTATGGCCTCGCTCGCCCTCGGGGTGCCCTCCAGGTAGGTGTGGGAGAAGCCTTTCAACTCGAGGATCGGGGGCCTTCCGTCGGACTGCATCAACCCGAGGGCGAAGCAGAGAGCGCAGCGCGCAGATCGGCCGGGTCCAGGATGTCTCCTTCGATCGGGATCCCGCGGGCGCGCAGACGGTGGGCCAGGCTCGCGGCGAGCGGCACGTCCAGGCCGACCTCTCGCAGCTTCTCGACGTCTCGGAAGACCTCGGCGGGGGTTCCGTCCAGGATTATGCGCCCTTCGTCCATGACCACGACCCTCTCGAACAGGACGGCCTCGTACATGGAGTGGGTGACGTGCAGGACGCCCGTGTTCTCGCTGAGGCTCAGGTCTCTTACCGTAGAGATCAGACGCATCGCGACGGGCACCGGCAGAAGGGAGGTCGGTTCGTCCAGGATCAAAAACAGGGGACGCATCGCCAGGGCGCCGGCTATGGCGACCCTCTGCTTCTGCCCCGGTGAGAGGTTTTCGATCAGGCGACCGCCGATCTCCTGGAGGCCGAGCATCTCTACCGAGGAGCGCACCCTCTCCTCGATCTCATCGCGCGGTAGGCCAAGGTTCTCGGGGCCGAAGGCCACGTCGTCTACGACGCGGTTCATTATCAGCTGGTCGTCGGGGTCCTGGAAGACGACGGAGACCTTGCGTCGCACGTCCCACTGATGCTCCCTGTCCACGGATACGCCGTCTATGCGGACGCTCCCCTCTGTGGGGTAGAGGACAGCACAGAGCAACTTGACCAGCGTGCTCTTACCCGAGGCGTTGTGGCCGATGATCGCGACCAGCTGTCCTGGCTCTATCTTCAACGTCAGGTCGCGAAGGGCGGGCACGGCATCGCGCTCGCCCTTCCTATAGGTGAACGAGACGTTTTCCAGCTCGATCATCGGGTCCGTGCCCTGACTAGTAGCGGCGTTCTTCGTCCGACTCGGCTTCAGCGGCCGTCGTCCGCCCACTACGAATCAGCATCACGCCCCTTACAAGGACGACCGTGACAACCGCAGCGAGCACGGCTTCGGCGATGACCTGTGGGATGCTGGCCACGACTAGGGCGGGCGTCAGATAGCTCTGCTGCCCGAAGGGCAAGACCAGCCCCAGACCCAGGAC
>JBKPNW010000107.1:0-3036 GCA_046732815.1 Actinomycetota bacterium
GAACGAGAGGGAGGCCAAAGCCGGCGAGGAGATCCCCGCAGAGAAGGGCGGGGATACGTCTTCCCGACTCGAGGCTTCCGAAGGGCCGGCCGAAGATGAGGAGAAGCGCAGGGTGGTAGAAAAGCTCGAAGAGCGGGAGCAGGACTCTTAGCGCCCTTCCCGCTAGCCTGTCTTGACGGCCGCGCTATCTGCTAGTAGCTCCTCGGCATGCCGAGGACATGCTGGCCTAGATAGGAGAGCACGAGATTGTTGGATACCGGGGCGACCATAAAGATCCGGCTCTCCCGAAACTTCCTTTCGACGTCGTAGTCTTTTCTGAAACCGTACCCACCGAAGGTCTGGATGGCCGCGTTGGCCGCCTCCCAGGCGGCCTCGGAAGCGAGAAGTTTGGACATGTTGGCCTCGGCGCCGCACTTCTCGCCCGCATCGAAGAGGCTCGCCGCCTTGTAGCGCATCATGCTGGCCGCCTCCACCGAGGCGAAAGCGCGGGCGATGGGGAACTGCACCCCTTGATTCTGGCCGATGGGCCTACCGAAGACCACCCGCCCGGTCGCATACTCGCTGGCCCGCTCCACAAACCAGCGGCCATCTCCGATGGACTCGGAGGCGACGAGGATACGTTCCACGTTCATCCCATCGAGGATGTAGCGGAATCCCTTGCCCTCTTCGCCGATGAGGCTCTCCGCGGGAACCCTGGCGTCGCGGAGAAAGAGCTCGTTGGTGTCGTAGTTCATCATGGTCTCGCTCGGCCTCACCTCTATCCCCGGAGTAGAGATGTCGACGAGAAACACGCTCATTCCTGCGGTCTTGTCTTCGAGTTCCTCGTAGGGCGTCGTCCGCACCAGCAGCAGCATCAGGTCGGAGTGCCTGGAGCGCGAAGTCCAGCTCTTGTGCCCGTTGATGATGTAGTGGTCATCCTCACGCACGGCTGCGGTCTCGATGCGCGTGGTGTCGGTCCCGGCATCGTGCTCGGTGACGCCGAAAGCCTGCAACCTGAGCTCGCCTGAAGCTATCCTGGGCAGGTACTCGCTTTTCTGTGCTTCCGAGCCGTGCCTGAGCAGCGTGCCCATGGTGTACATCTGCGCGTGGCAGGCTCCCCCGTTGGCGCCGGAGCGGTTGATCTCCTCCAGGATGATCGAGGCTTCGATCACCCCCAGTCCCAGCCCGCCGTACTCCCCTGGTATCAGGGCGCCGAGCCATCGCGCCTCGGTCAGAGCCCGAACGAATTCCTCGGGGTAGCGCCGCTCTCTATCGAGCTCCCGCCAGTACTCGTCCGGATACTGCTCACAAACCTCCCGCACGTTGCGACGTATCTTCTCTTGCTCTTCGCTCAGACGGAATTCCATAGACCTACCCCTCTGCCGATCACCTTTTTTCGGGCCAAATACCTAGCTTGCAGACGGTAGGCTACTACGGTCTCGGTTTCTTGGCTCCCATCGTTTTGGGCAACAAAGGTTTGGCAGCGGGAGACGCTAAAGCCGGATGAGGTTCGCAGGAAGACACAGAGCAGGCTGAGTCCCAGGAACCTCCAGACGTCTTCGCCTACGACACCGGCCCTGGGTTCAGAGGTTGTCATTCGGAAAATGCCGCTCACCCTGCTCGTATGCTGTATTTGCTACTATACACGAAGAGGTGAGTTCGCCCTCACGTCCCCTATGAGGAAGGACAAAAGTGAACGGAGACGGTAAGGAGCAGTTCCCCCGCAGTGATAGTTGGGACCCCACGGTATTATCCCACACAAGGGTGCTTAGCATGAGGGGATGGCGTCTTTCCACGAGCGCCGGGAGAGAAGGGAGATGGTGAGATGTTCGCGCGGGTAAGCACGTATGAAGGTCGCCCAGAGCAGTTGGATGAGATGCACCACGAGGGCGTAGAACACGTCCTACCGGCACTCGAGATGCAGAACGGTTTCAGTGGAGGTCTAGTCCTCGCCGATCGTCAGAGCGGCAGGGTGCTTGCGGTGACCCTGTGGGAGAGCGAGCAAGCGCTGAACGCTACCGAGGATGCCTCTCACTGGATGCGCGTCTTTAGCGCCGAATCCGGCGGCGGGACGGTAAGCAGCGTGCAGAGGTACGAGGTCCTCTTCTCGGCGATCCGGGAGGCGCCACTCTCCGAGCGGTCAGGCGAATCGAGAAGCACAGAAGCCGGGCGACCTTCAAGTACCCCGAGCCAGGCTGGATGATCCGGTAGAATTCCGCCCCCGGCGCGCTGTCCCTGGCGCCTTCAGGGTCCTTCCGATCTTGCCAGGGTCACCAGGGTGATGTCGTCCTCCTGCTCCCAGTCCTCACCGGCGAAGATCGCCCGCAGGTCCGCCCCGAGCTCTTACTAGTAGGATCTCCTGCCGAAGCTGGGCTTTTGGGTATCCCAGAAGAGCATGATGTGGCCCTTTGGAGAGCCGCTCGCGACGCCGACCAGGTGCCATTCCTTTCCGTCTTTGGCGTCAAGAAGCTCCTGAACTCGCTGCAGTCTGTCCGCGCTAAGCTCAACGTGCTCCACGTAGTAGCGTCCGTGTCCTCGCTCTACATCAAGTCCGCTGTTCATGTCCCGCCTTCCCTTGCCACCCATCACCCAAGAGAAGAGAGTCGGTGTACGGGGGAGGATGTATACGTGCCACCGACCCTCAACCTACCTATCGAAGTTAGCACCCCAAGACGTGCGGATGGTTAACGGATGGCAAAGTCTCTGTAAAGGGAAGATGAAGCAGCGCCGATCGGTCCGCGATGTCGGCGCGCTCTAGCCTTCGAACCGCCGCACCCGCGGCTCGGAGGGCTCCCCTATCTTGCCGCCAACGTAGCCACCGAACAGGTAGGCGAGGAACAAGGCGAGGGCGGTCGACGCTGTGACCTCGCCGAAGCCCCGGCCGATCAGCACGACGAGAATGCCTCCGGAGACGCCGAACGCGCCCAGGACCGCACCGATCGCCATACCGAGTATCGCCGTCATGGCACCGTGCAGGCCGCCGGCTCTCCGGGCGAACTTGCCCGCCACGTAACCGCCGCACAGGTAGGCGAGGAACCCCGACATGATGGAGACGAT
>JBKPNW010000108.1:0-3173 GCA_046732815.1 Actinomycetota bacterium
GCTCGGTAAAGTACCGAGTATGAGAAGAGCATACCAAACCGACCTCTCCGATGCCGAATGGTCCTACATAGAGCCCCACCTCCCTACCCCTAAAGCTCCCGGACGCCCGAGAGTGCACGCCCTGCGTGAGACCACAGACGCCATCTTCTACATCGTCGTGCGTAGCGGATGTGCCTGGCGCCTACTGCCACACGACTTTCTTACAGCAGGAAGAGCGTACACCATTACTTCAGGAGATGGCGCATGGATGGCACCTGGGAGAGGATGCGCTCAGCCCTGCTAAAGCGAGTGCGGGTGCACCTGAAGAGAAACTCTCAGCCCAGTGCAGCGATAGTCGACAGCCAGTTGATCAAGACAACAGGCATGGGCGGCAAGGAGCGCGGTTACTACGGGGCCAAGAAGATCAAAGGAAGAAAACGCCACTTGCTGATCGACACGCAGGGTCTGGTGCTCGAAGCTCGGGTTCATGGTGCGGAAATCCAGGACCTTAAGAGGGCATCAAGCTCTTGCCGGATCTCTCCGCGCGTGAGCGTCTGCCCGAGCGCCTCTCCCACCGGTGGCTGGACGCCTCTCTACACCGGCCAAGACAAGGGTGCTGGTTGGGTGGAAAGGATATTGGGATGGACGGCCTAGAAGATCGTGCGACACCCTAAGAAGCCGGCTCCCGAGGAGGTGATGAGGGCGTGGGTGAGGGAGTTCGACAAAGAGGGAATCCCAATCGATCTGGATGAGCTGTTGGCAGGGAAAGGCCCGAGACCCTTCCTACCGAAGAGGTGGATCGTGGAGCGGACCTTCTCTTGGCTCTCTCAGAACAGGAGGCTGAGCTTAGGGACTACGAGAGGCTGCCGGAGAGCTCAGAAGCCTTCATCTACGTGGCAATGAGCCGCCTTATGGTAAGGCGTTCGGCTCGCTCATGAGGCTTTTCGGACAGTTTCTCCATCCAAGCACTCAGATGAATAAGCGCAAGGGCTAGCCAGATTACTTCTCTACTCCGAGCACAAGATGCAGAACCGCCGCGAACACTAGAGTGCATCCGATCCCAAGTCGTACTGCTACCGGGCCAGTACGGGAGCGCACGCTATGGACGCCAGGGTATATGAGCACCTCAACAAATGCCGCAAGAGGCCAGACGAAACGGACGTAATAGTACAGATTAGGACGCCGCGCACGAAACGGGTAAGGTGCCCTTTTTGGGATCGGCGATCACGTCGATCTCGACGATCTTCCCGCCGCTTATCGTGAAGCCGAGTACCATAAGGAGCCGTCCACGCGGAGCCACCATCAAAGAAGGAGCGACCCACCATGGCTAACGACCACGGAGCCCCGGCACAAGGTGCGGGCAACTACGTTTCAGTGAACGGCCTCGAGTTGTATTACGAGATCCACGGTACGGGACAGCCGCTGGTCGTACTGCACGGTGCCTACATGACGATCGAGACCATGGGAGAGATCGTGCCGTCCCTCGCCGAGACCCGGCAGGTCATCGCCGCAGAGCTGCAGGGACACGGGCACACCGCGGATATAGATCGCCCGCTCTCCTACGAGCACATGGCCGACGATGTCTACGCTCTGCTGGCAGAGGTCGGTATCGATAAGGCCGACGTCTTCGGCTTCAGCTTGGGTGGCGGCGTTGCCCTTCAGCTCGCCATCCGGCACCCGGAGGTGGTGCGCAAGCTGGTGGTCGCCTCTGTCTCCTACACCAGCGACGGCCTCTACCCCGAAGTCCGGGACACAATCGAGACCATCACCCCCGAACTCTTCGCCGGCTCTCCGATCGAAGAAGCCTACCTCCGCAGCGCGCCAAACCCGGACGATTTCCCCACGCTGGTCGCCAGGCTGAAGCACCTCGACATGGAGCCCTTTGCTTGGTCGCCGGAGGACATCCAGGGGATCTCTGCGCCGACTCTGATCATCATCGGGGATTCCGATGGCACCCGCCTTGAGCACGCAGTTGAGATGTTCCGGCTGCTCGGCGGCGGTGTCTTCGGTGACATCCTCGGTCTTCCCAAGTCCCAGCTCGCCGTACTCCCCGGCACCGCGCACTTCGTGCCTCCGGGCAGCGGGCTCTTGGACCGCACCGATTGGCTGGTTGCGATGATTGGCGAGTTTCTCGACGCCTCCATGCCGGAGGCCGAGTGAGCCGCGGAGGATGCGCGCGGCTCGGCGGGTCGAGAGCGTCCCGGCTACCCCGCCGGGGACGAGGTCCCGCAGGAGACCATGCAAGCTGCCTTGAGCACCCGGGTTCGCTCGGTCACCAGGTTCTCGCGCCTCTCGGAAAGCAGGCGCACCACCTCAGATGCGGCCTCGGCATCAACCGCCGCCAGCCGCTCGTTGCCAGAGGCGGCAAGCGCGGTGGCGAGGGCATCGAGCCCGTCGTTCTTGCGGGCGTTACCCGTCGAGAGTTTGGGCGGCAGTAAGTATTTCTCCGAAGTTTGCGACACTTAGTAACGTCCAAGTAACCGCAAAAATAGTACCTTGGGGAGGATGCGCGGCTCCTTGCGCTCCGTCATAATGAATGTTTTGTTATGCTTCGCTCAGGAGGGGCGCTGTGGTGAGAAGGGCGACTACTACCATTAGGCCGTACTCGATTGCGCTCATGCTGCTGATCGTGATGGCCATGGTCGCGATGATCGCGGTAGCAACAATGGGGGTCTTCGCCTCCCCAGCCAGCGCGCAGTCCGAATCGGATTGTCCCGCGGGCACGGTCCAGGTCGCAGAGAGCGACGCTGATAACTTGACACACACGGCGACCTTTGAAGCGAACGGAGAGACCGTCACGCTCACTTATAGCGTCAACGATCTCTTAAGCGGCGGTAGTTTCACCGGCGTCGAGTTCTCGACCAATCCGCCGACCCTCATTGATGCCATCGTATTCGAGAGTGACTTCTCGACGATTCAGTATTCGGGTTTTCCACTGCCAGCTACCGATGCATCTATCACCCTCGAGGATGCCGGGGGTGCCGAATTGGCGTCCCTTATCCACGCGCGCTTCTGCGTGAGCGAAAGCCTTGTGACGACGACCACAGGGACCACCACCACTACGGGCACCTCTACAACCACAACGGGGACTACAACAAGCACCCCTACAAGCACCCCTACAAGCACCCCTACAGGCACAACGGGTACAACCACAGCTAGTGCGAACCTCAAAGCCACCGACTGCAGCCAGATAC
>JBKPNW010000109.1:0-9339 GCA_046732815.1 Actinomycetota bacterium
GGCGAGCCTGAACGTGCTCGTCTTCCAGGGTTTCGAGAGCGGTGGGCAGCTCATGCTGACCTCTGATGTGGAGAACTATCCCGGATACAGGGACGGCATCATGGGCCCCGAGATGATGGACGATTTCGAGTCCCAGGCCGCGCGTTTCGGGGCCGAGATGCGCCCCGAGAACATCGAGCGGGTGGACTTCTCGGAGCGCCCGTTCAAGTTGTGGGCCGAGGATGAGGATGAGCCGACGTTGGCGAATTCCGTCGTGATCGCCACCGGCGCCAAGGCCAAGTGGCTGGGGCTCGAGAGCGAGCAGCAGTTGATGGGCAAGGGCGTCAGCGGCTGCGCCACCTGCGACGCCTTCTTCTACCGGGACAAGAAGGTCGCCGTGGTCGGCGGAGGAGACACCGCGATGGAGGAGGCCGGCGTCCTCGCCAAGTTCGCCGACGAGGTCTTTTTGATCCACCGCCGCGACGAGTTCAGGGCGTCCAAGATCATGCTCGAGAGGGCGCGCAAGAACCCCAAGATCACCTTCATAACGGACACGGTGGTGGAGGAGATCCTGGGCCAGGACGCCGTCGAGGGGGTGCGCGTAAAGAACACGAAGACCGGCGAGGAGTGGACCATCGAGGTGAGCGGCTTCTTCACGGCCATCGGGCATACCCCCGCGACCTCCCTCTTCGAGGGGAAGGTAGAGATGGAAGAGGGCGGGTACATAATCCAGAAGGAGAACACGATGACGAGCGTCCCCGGCGTGTTCGCTGCCGGCGACGTCTCGGATACCCGCTACCGCCAGGCCGTCACGGCCGCCGGCGACGGCTGCAGGGCCGCCATCGACAGCGAGCGTTGGCTCGAGGCGCAGCACGAGGCCCCCGAAGGAGCCGAAGACCCCGGCGTCTGGACCGCCGAGAAGGACGTGGCGAACTTCTAGGGCGGCCGTAACGCGGATGGTTTCCTGCACATCCCAAGAGGGAAAGAAGTGTGCTGACTCTGTGCGCGGTGTGATCAGGCAGCACGCCTGCCGCTGAACACATCGCGGTGACCCTCGGACGTGAGGGCGAGCCCGGTGCAAGGAGGCCACATGGCGAAGGACCAACTCAGGCTGTACCGCGCTCTCTCACAGCAGCTTGTCAGCATTTCAGCTTGTCAGCATTTCAGCAAAAAAACAAAAAGCTGACCAGCTGAAGTGCTGACGAGCGAAGGCGAAGCCTGAGCGTGCTGACCGGCGCGGGTTGGGGAAGGGCTTGCCCTTCCCCAACCCGCTTTCAGTAGCTGTCGCGGATCAGTTTTGCGGCTTCGGTGCGGTTGCTTACCTCGAGGAGCTTGTAGGCGGCGCGCAGGTGCTGCTTTATGGTGGACTCGGAGAGGTATAGGTTTCTTGCTATCTCGGCGTTCGAGAGACCTTCGACCACTAGCTCCAGAATCTCTCTCTGGCGGGCGGAGAGGCCGTTGAGGCTCGCCGGCATCTCTCGGGCTATCAGGTACTTGACGAGCTCCCGCGGGGCGACGAGTTCGCCCCGCTCGGCCACCGTGACGGCACGAACAAGCTGGTCGGGTGTCATCCCGGCGTGGATGAAACCAGAGGTGCCCAACATGAGGGCTTGCCTGGCCAGTGGCAGGTCCAGGTCCGAACCGAAAACCAGAATCGTCGGGGCGTCCGGGCCAGATCCCTGATGGCGCTCTACCTTCTCTGAGAGGTTCTCCTGGTCGCCAGCCCAGAAGATGATGAAGGAGGGGGTTTGATCCGGCGGGCGCTGCCCGACGTGGACTCGCGCTTGTTCCTCCAGGGCCTGCACGAGACCAGCGGTTGTCAGCGATCTGGGACAGTCAACCCAGATCAGTCCCAGAGGGTAGGGTTCCCGCTTGAATGATCTTATCATTGCACCAATTCCCTAATCTGGGCCATCGATCAGGCGTCAGCCCCGTATACCTGCCGCCTGTCTTCACCTATCTTCACTACAGCGCATCTTCGGTACTCGAAACACAAGGACTAGTACTTTCGGCTGTCCTCATACTAATTGTACCGTAGCCATAACTTTATGCGCAAGCATCCGGAAGGGTGCGCACGCGCCCCCATGCCCCGCTCCGATGTACCGGTCGGTGGGCTTACGCGCAACCCGGTGAGGAGGCTATCCTGCGTCCTGGAAAACCGGCCAGGAACGAATTCTGCGAACGGATCCGACGTTCGCCGTCCGAAATCCTTCCGATGTCGGCTCGAGTCAGGAGCGATACTTTTGGCCCATCGTTGTCGTGAAGTACCTTTCTCATCGACGCCCAAGGCTCGATGAGCCTGGACTTTCTGCCCGTTACCACGCGCCCGGCGCATAAGCCAACAGTACTATTTACGTATGCAATTGGGTGTTGGATCATCAGCGTCCGCGCGACTTCGAAATTCAAAGCTCCCACGTGGCTGGCTTCAGCCGTAACGGCCGCGCGGGGGGAGCACCGGCCTCCACAGGCCGGTGGTCGGGTCGATACGGCCGAGGCCCAGGGTGTCGCCCTTGCAGCGCTCGGTGTACTCGGCCAGGTCCAGTTTTGCGTCGGGAGAGAGAGCCTCATAGTTTACCGGCGTCGCCCGCCGCGTCACGAGATGGTCGTAGAGGATCTCGCGGAGCTGCCTCGCGGTGAGGTCAGGGGAGGGATTCAGCGTCACGTACAGGTGCTCCAGGCCGTTGGTGATGAGCGGTACGTCGAACATCTCGGGCTGCGCGAACCCCACGTACAGGCTAAGGTCGGGGACCGGCAGCCCGTAATAGGCTTCGATCAGCTCCGCCCGACCGGGCGGCCGTCCCTCTCGCTCGGCGAATTCGACACTGAGCCGGGCGATGGTGGGATAAGGGTCGTCGGCGAAAAGCCCTATCAGCAGCAGTGGTCCGTCCTCAGCGGTGTTTGCGTTGTTCAGCGTCAAGCACGCTTCCAGCGCCGTATGAAGGCCTGCGGCGGTCAGCGCCCTCTCGTAGTCCCCGTAGAAGCGTATCCTCACCCCGGAATCGATCAGCGCCCGGTAGACCTCGTCTTCGGGTAGACGCGCGAGCCCGCCGAGGGCGTAACGGGTGTAAGCATCGCCGCGTCTCAGGGTCTCGGCCCCGAAACTGGGGGCGAGTATGACGCCCACCCCGTGGGCAAAGATCAGCCGGTGCAGCTCCGCCTGACGACGGATGAGGACACCGAGGTAGTCTTTTGCATCCGGGTTCCTGAACCGGTACGCGACGTACCAGCGGCGCGTGCCATTGTAGGGCCAGCCCATTACGACGGGTTCAGGCTGGGCCAGGACCCACCGCGATATCCTCTGCGTGGACCAGCCGAGCCACTCCGACAGGCCAGGAGGATCAGGACGCGTGCTCATCAGCGCTCCCAACTGCGGTCGGTGGATGCAAAGCCACGAGAGATTATTGCGGAAGAGAAGGGCTGCCACAAGGCCCTTTAGCGGCTATAATGCCTCGCTATCTGGCGATGAAACCAAACGGACCCGGCACTTCGTCGCCCGAAGAGGAGGAGTAGTAATGGCCCTGCTGGCCGGAAGCTGGCGCGAACCAGATAAGGGGCGTCCGGTCGCGAACGTGGTGGGCAGCACGCGGCTCTCCGCTTACCTGGATTACGCCGCAGAGTCTATCCTCAAAATGGAGACCTCGCGCCCCATCCAATCGACGGCCTACGACACCTGTTGGGTCGCGCGGCTGAGCAACCCCGACGGCACCCTGGCGTACCCCGATCTGCTCCGCCAGCTGCTCGAGCGTCAGCATCCCGACGGGAGTTGGGGGGGCAGGATCCCCTACGCGCACGACCGCCTTCTTAGTACCCTGGCGATCGTCTTGCTGCTGGTCCGTTTCGGGAACAGGAAGCGCGACCAGGCGCAACGACGTGCCGGGGAGCGCTACATCTGGCAGCATGCGCGCAACCTGCAACACGAGCCATACCAGACGGTGGGGTTCGAGATGATCCTGCCCACCCTGCTGGGCGAAGCCAGGGAGTTGGACGTCAACTTGCCCTACGCCCAGCTTCGGCATTACGAATCGGAGCGCACCAAGAAACTACGGATACTGCCGACCCGACGTCTCTTCGAGGTCAGGACGAGCGCGCTGTTCTCACTGGAGGCCTTCGCGGGCGAGTTGGACGTAGAAGGCGCGACGAAGCTGCTCTTGAACGATGGCTCCATGGCCACTTCACCGTCAGCTACGGCGTTCTTGCTGAGCCAGGTCCCGGACTGGCGTTCGCGCTACCCGCAGAGCGTAGCTTACCTGGAGGAGCTGCTGGCGCGCGGCGACGTGGGCCTCCCGCCGATCGCGCCAAGCGACGTCTTCGTGAGGGCCTGGCCGATGTACTATCTTTACCACGGCAGTCAGTTGGCCGGCCGCACGGAGTTGGTGAGATCCAATTGCGAGTACCTGCTGGAGCACTGGAGGCCTGAGGGGATAGGCTGGTCCTCCAACGGGCTTCCCGAGTCCGACGACACCGCGATGACGCTCTTGGCCCTTGGCCGTGCCGGTTACGATACCGACGGCTCGTGCCTGCTCGCCTACGAGCGCGAGCGGCATTTCGCGGTGCTAGAACACGAGCGCGACCCGTCCGTCAGCGTTAACTTGCACGTCCTCGAAGTGCTGGATGCGATCCCGGCGGCCGACCGACTTCGCGTGCGGGACAAGATCTTAAGGTACGTGCTTGGCGCCCGCCACCACGGCGCCTTCTGGATCGACAAATGGCACGCCTCACCCTACTATCCCACGACCCGGGCGCTCATGATCCTGCCCTCCCACTCGCCAGAAGGCATGGACGAGACCGTTAACTGGCTCCTTGCCACGCAGCACGAAGGCGGCGCCTGGGGGTATTACGAGCCCACGGCGGAAGAGACCGCGCTCACCCTTCTCGCACTACTCAAGTACCATCGCGAGGTCCGCGCGCTACCCCACGAGCCCCTGCACCGGGCCGCCCGCTACCTGGTCGCCAAGGGAGGGCCCTTCCAGGAGCACTACCCGGAGCTGTGGTTCTCCAAGGCTCTCTACACGCCGACGGTGGTCGTTCGAAGCACGATCGTCGGCGCCCTCGGCCTTTACATCGACACCTTCGGCGATAGCGAGGCGGCGTGGAGCTGAAGACGCTGCTCGCGGTAAGGAGCAAGTCCCCCTCCCGACGGCGCAAGGGGCGTGTCCTGGCTATCATGCTCCTTGGCATGCTGGCGGGCATGCTGACCGTGGCCACCTACAACGCTGTCTACGCCCAATCGCAGTACTATGTCGTCAACGGCGTCTTCGTCTTGCTGCTGGTCGTACTCCTGGTACTGAACCGGCTCGGGTTCGTCTACCTCGCGGGATTATCCACCGTCGCTTTGACCGGCGTCGGGTCGCTGGTCCTGATCGGCGACCAGGTGAGCGCGACGTTCATCACGATGCCGATACCGATCCTGATCGCGAGCTCCCTGCTCGCGCCCTGGGCCGGGTTCATCGTCGCGGCCATAATGATCGCCGCCGCCGCGATTTTGAACGTCGCGACCATCGCTCTGCTGACCCTCGTTATAGTGGCCATCATCTCTTATTTGTTCGCCGACAGCCTCGAGCGCGCCTATAGGGAGAGCCGCTACCAGGCCCTGCACGATCCCCTGACCGATTTGCCGAACCGCGCCCTCTTCCTCGATCGCCTGGAGCAGGAGCTGGCCGACGCCGAGCGCTCCGGCAGGGTCGTCGCCGTACTCTTCGTAGACCTGGACAACTTCAAGGTCATAAACGATAGCCTGGGGCACCACCTGGGCGACAGGCTTCTGGTCGAGGTGAGCCTGCGCATACGCAACTGTCTTAGGTCTCGGGACAGCGCCGCCCGTTTCGGCGGGGACGAATTCACCATCTTGCTCGCAAACCTCTGGGATGCAGCCGCCGCGATCCGTGTTACGGATCGCCTCCTGGAGGCCCTGCACGAGCCTTTCACCATCGCCAAACACCAGGTCACCGTCTCCGCCAGCGTGGGGATCGCCCTGGGTAACGCCAGGAACGCACGGCCGTCAGACCTCCTGCGGAACGCGGACACGGCCCTGTATCAGGCCAAGGGGACCAAAGGGCGCTACGAGGTGTTTCGTCCCAGCATGCACACCCGCACCCTCAAGCGCCTCAAGCTCGAGGAAGACCTCAGGCGGGCGATAGATGCGAACGGCTTCGAGGTCCACTACCAGCCCCAGGTGAAGCTCGATACCAGCACCATAGCCGAGATGGAGGCCCTGGTGCGGTGGGGGCACCCGCGGCGCGGCTTCGTGATGCCCTCGGAGTTCATCCAGGTCACCGAGGAGACCGGCCTCATCGTCCCCATCGGGGAGCGGGTGCTGGAGGAGGCTTGCCGCCGGGCGACAGAATGGCGATACCAGAACGGCCACCGCCCCGGGATTACGGTATGCGTGAACCTCTCGATGAGGCAGCTCCAGGATCCCGACCTGGTAGGCAAAGTCGAGCGTGCCTTGCGTGGGGCAGCGCTCGATGCCAGCGAGCTTAAGCTGGAGATTACGGAGACCATGGTCATGGAGGACGAGCAGCACGTCATCGGCGTCCTTCGCGATCTGAGCGCCCTCGGGGTGCGCATCTCCCTCGACGACTTCGGCAGCGGCTACTCTTCGCTGAACTACGTGAAGGACCTCCCGGTGGACGACCTGAAGATCGACAAATCCTTTATCGACGGCCTGGGGGAAGACGCGGTAAACGACGCCATCGTGCGCCTGATCGTGGACTTCGCGCACACGCTGGGCCTCAAGGTCACCGCCGAGGGGGTGGAGAACGAGAGGCAGGTGGCGATCCTGACTGCCATGAGGTGCGATCTGGCCCAGGGCTTCTATTTCTCGAAACCGCTAGCCGGCGAGGCAGCGGGCGAGCTCGTGGCGACGAACCCTGTGTGGTAGATGCCCAGGTGAAAACAATACCCTAGCCGCCGGCCTTGAAGAGACGCTCCGCTTCTTCGGTACGCTCCAGCAGTAGCGCGTCGTCAGCGCGCATTTGGCTGCGCTGGCGGAATGCGTACATGCCGTAGGCCCGAGAGGGAGTCTTAGCACTGCGACGGAAGCGATTGGCGGCCTCGGTACGATTGCTAACCCCAAGCAGCTTGTAGGCGGCCCGCAGATGCTGTTTTATGGTGGACTCCGAGAGGTAAAGGCGCTTGCCTATCTCGGCGTTTGAGAGTCCCTCGACCACGTAACCCAAGATCTCCCTCTGGCGGGCCGAGAGGGCACCCAGGTTAGCGGGCATGTCTTCGCTCAACACGTAGCGGAGCAGCTCGCGCGGCGCTACGAGCTCCCCCTTGGCGGCTACCGCCAGGGCGCGCACTAGCTGGTCGGGCACCATCTCGGCGTAGACGAAGCCGGATGCTCCTGCCTGCAGCGCGTCGCGGGCGAGCAGCAAGTCCAGTTGGGGGCCGAAGACCACAACCGGTGGCGCATCCGGGCACATCTCTCGGTGGAACTCCACACGCTCGGAGAGGCCTTCCTTGCTGTTGGCGCATAGTATGACGCAGGAGGGAAGATCCTCCGGCGGCTTGGGCCCCTGGTGAACTCTGGCCTGCTTCTCCAGGGCTCGAATCAGCCCGGCGCTCACGACAGAGCGGGGGCAGACAACCCAGACCAAGCCCAGCGGCTTGAGACGATCCTTCGGCTCGCTCATCATGTTCGTAGACCACGCGGCCAGGTGGGAATGGTGTATCCCCCGCATCGTGCATTACTTCTCTTGCGACTACCTCTCATTGGTTCTGAATACGGACAGGGGCTTCTCGTAAATGTCCGATCGGGTGAAGTCAACATGCTAGGTCCAATTTCATCCTCACGTAGGTTCCTGTCGCTACCTTTTACGAGCCTGCAGCAGCAGGTGCCAGTACTTTCGGTTCCTGATCCGGCTATTTTATGCTCTCCGAAGCCTAGCACACAAGTGCGCTGCTCGTCCTCCGCACCAGGGTTTCGGCAGCGAATTCTCATCGCTAAACTACGTGAAGGATCTTCCGGTGGACGAGTTGAAGATCGACAAGTCATTCATCGCTGGCCTGGGCGAAGACGCGGTGAACGACGCTATCGTGCGCCTGATCGTAGCCTTCGCACAGACGCTGGGGCTCACGGTGACCGCCGAGGGGATCGAGAACAACCGATGAGTGACGAGCCTCACAGTCATGAGATGCGATCTGATCCAGGGTTTCTATTTCTCGAAGCCGCTACCAAGGGAGGTAGCGGGGAAGGTCGTAGGGACTAATCCTGCCTGGGGAATGTCTAGAACCGGTGGGATAAGCACATGTGTCCAGCGCCAGGAAAGCGGCGGCAAACCGCCAGAACGCCCTCAAGAGCACCGGGCCCAAAACGCCGGATGGGAGGCCGCCGTCCGCCTCAATGCGCTGAGGCACGGACTGCTCTCGGAGGAAGAAACCCTTCGGTAGCTCACCGAAGGCCTGAGGGCTGAGCGGTAGCCCGGGCGGTGATAAGGCACGAGTAGTACTGGGAGACCGAAACGCGGTTGCCGGATTGGGTTTTCCAGGCCGCGGCCCGCGCTTCTTAAACGCTTGATGTGAATTATCTGCGCGGAATTTGAGAGGAAGGCATCCACGCTCTAAAGTCGGCCTGCTACCCGATCCTGAAGGGAAAGGAGCCGACTCGTGGTCGATGTGGACACCTTCCTCACCACACTATATGTCATGGTTGACGACTTTTGCCAAACCCACTCGCCGAAAAAGCGTCCCGGTCCTGAAGCCTCCCTCTGTCAGAGCGAGGTCATCACCCTCGCTATCTTCGCCCGCTGGTCCAGGTTCGCCAGCGAAAGGGACATCAGCCGCTACGCTTATGATCATCTGCGAGGAGCATTTCCCACACTGCCAAGCCGCCCCCAGTTCAACCGTCTCGTGCGCCTCTATAGGCAGACCATCGAAGAGATCGCCGTGAAGCTGGGGAAGATGCTGGAGAATCGGACTCATGCCTACCAAGCACTCGATAGTTCCGCGATGCCCGTCCGGGATGCCAAGCGCCGTGGACATGGCTGGCTCACCGTAGAGGCCTACACATCGGATGGTCTAACAGCATAGGATGGTAGAGGGCTTCTCTGTTCTGGCCGCCATAGAGCCTTCTGGGGTGATCACGGGTTTCTGTTTCGGCTCCGCCTCCACCGCAGTGCAGCCTCTGGCCGAGAGCTTCTTAGCGCTGAGGGCCAACCCCAACCCGAGGCTCATCAGCATGGGTGCAGCTTTCTTCTCTGGGATCTACGCGGCCTACCCAAAGGCTTTGAGGGAACTGAAAACCACCGGCTTTGGCTGGAGTGCTACGGAGCTGAGGTCGTCCATCCTCCCAAGCGCAACTCCAAAATGCCCTGGTCCAAGCGTCTGAGGCAGTGGGTGGCTTCCATCCGTCAGATTGTG
>JBKPNW010000110.1:0-6294 GCA_046732815.1 Actinomycetota bacterium
GGGCGAAGCCGTGTACTCGGAGACGGTCGCCAGCATACAGAACGGGTCCGTGGAGGTCTCTCTCCAGAGCAACGACAAGCTGTTGCGCTACGATACACTCACCGCTGGCGACGTCGAGGAAATGGATGCAAACTACGTTGCCCTCAAGGGCTATGCTCGCCGAGCCGGGGACCTAGCTCCTCCCGCAAAGTACGAGGACCAATACAAAGTATTCGTTCTCGCCATCAGCGAGCTTCGCGATGCCGACGGTCTAGCTTACCGTCTAGTGGCCGACCCCTCCTCCGCCACCCAGACGGATTTCGAGGCGTACGACCGTCACATGGATAGAGCCACCGCTTATCTGAGTCAGTCAAACGAAATGTTGGGCAAAGACTACAAGACGACCGAAGCGGCGCAAGAGATCAGTTTTGGATAGGCGTGATGCGGTAATCGTCTGGCACGCAGGGTATGGGCCCACCGGCGAGGACGGTCGATGTGGTGCGAGTACCCGCGTGGACGAGGTCCCCGACGAACGCGTAGCGGCAGATAGATAGTATCGAAGGAGAATGATGTACCGAGCGAGAAGGTTTAGCCAGACAGCACTGGCGGTCACGATGTTTGCGGCCCTGGCCGTGGCCCTGTCGGCGGGCGTGGGGGCACAGGAAGACCAGACCGTGCAAGTGGACCTTACCCAGAGCCGCGACTCCGGGGTGAGCGGGACCGCAACCCTCGAGGACGTCAAGGGTGGCGTGAAGGTCACCCTCCAGATGCGTAACCTGCCTGAGCCCGGCATCAAGCACATAAACCACATCCATGCCGGCGGTACCTGCGCCGACGACAGGGACGGAAGGACCGCCCCCGTGACGATCCCTCTGAAGACGATTACAGCCCACAAGGACGGGACGGGCTCCGCAACGACGACCATCAAGGACGTTTCGGTAGCCGATCTCTTCGGCGAAGATAAGGAGCGTTTCATACTCTTACACGCAGAGGCCAAAAAGGGCGAAGGTGTCCCTCCTGGGATCGCCTGCGCCGATCTAGATCCCCTTGCTGACACCGGCGGCATCCGTCCTGCGACCCTCCTCGCAGGAGCGATCTCGGTCCTGGGTGTTGCGGCCGGGCTATTCATCCTGCAACGGCGCATCGGTGCCAGGAACTAGGAGATAGGCCCTCTTCGCTTCGCCTAACGCCGTCTGTAAGTAGCGGTATAGGTCGTCGCGCTGGCGGGGGCGGTGATATTGTGGGTCTGCGCCTTGCCGTCTGACCAGAAGCGGAAGGCGTAAGTAGCCTGGCTTAGCGACTGCGGCGAGATCGCGCTGATGGTGTTGCTAGAACCCACGATCACCGTGCGGGAGAAGGGCGCGGTCGCCACGCTACCGTTCACCGCCAGGTTCAACCCCCCTGGGCTGGTCTGGAAACTGAGCGCCACCGTCCTCGGGTCCAGCCGCAGGCTCGCGGTGTCCGTCAAGCCTCCCGAGTCGGTGGCGCTCAGCCTCAACTCCAGGTAGGCGGGATACTCGTGGTCGGGCGCGTCGAACGAGCCTCCCGCTACCCCCGCGAAACTCTGCAACGGGTGCGTGTGGCAGTTGGACGGACAGTGATGGAGTAGGAGCGACCAGGACAGCTGGGAGGCCGCGAGCGTCCCGTCTTGCTGGTCGGTCGCCGACCCCGAGAACGAGATCGTCTTCCCCACCCTCCAGGTGGTACCCGCCGCCGGTGCCTCGATAGTCGCTACAGGGGGCGTATTGGTGGGGGTCGTGCTCCCGACACTCACGACGAGGGGTTGGTCGAGGCCGTCCGACGTGCCCTGAGAGTTGGTCACCCTGAGCCCCACGTTGTAGTCTCCTGCGGTGTCGTAAGTGTAGGAAGGTTTCACCGCGGTGGAATCGTCGTAGGCGCCGTCTCCGTCGAGGTCCCAGGCGTAGGAGAGGGAGCCGCCCCCCGGATCGCTGGAGCCGCTGGCGTCGAAGTCTACCGTCAGGGGCGCTGGCCCGCTCGTCGGGCTTGCCGTGGCCCTGGCGGTGGGGGCCCCGGAGTACTCTATGCGGCGGATAGTGCCGCCATCGAGGTCCACGTAGTAGAGGTCGCCGTTAGGGCCGATCTGAAGACTTACCGGGTTTGCCGCCGGCGCCACGAACGTTGCGCGTGTGGCCGGAGCGGGCAGCCCGTTAGCCCCCTTCTGCATCACCCAGATGCAATCGCGGGAGTAGTCCGCGAAGAAGAGCGCGTCGTCGTAACTGTCCGGGTACGCCCCCATCTTGTAGAACGCGAGGCCCGATACCGACGAGCTGCCGCTGGGACAGGTCTCCCCTGAGACGACCTTGGCACTGTGCTTGTAGGTGAAATACGGTGGGGTCCTGGCGTCCGACTGGGCGTAGAGGTTCTCGCAGATGTTCAGGTTGGCGCTGTCGTAACCACCCTGGCGCGCGTCCCCTTCGTAGCAGGGCCAGCCGAAGTTCTCAACGGTCGCGTCGGTGGGATCGGAGATGCGGTCTATCTCCTCGGTGTTGTTCCAGCCGACGTCGCCAAGCCAGACTTCGTTGGTGCCTGGCTTCATCGCGAAGCGGAAGGGGTTCCGGAGCCCGTAGGCTACGATGCGCCGGGCATTTTGGTGGGAGTCGCCGATGAGGGGGTTGTTGGGCAGCGCGTTGCCGGTTGCGGGGTTCACGCGCAGGATCGCTCCGTCGAGGGTGACCGGGTCAGTGCCGGCGCGCAGGTCCTGACTGCGCAGCGCCCCTCCTTGGGCCCCGGGCGGAGTAAGCGTCGTCCCGACCCCACCGGGCGGATCGCCGCAGGGGTTTTTGGGCGTGGGGCTACCGACGCTACCCCCGCCCTGGCCGTAGTCGACCCAGTTGAAGCTCGCCCCGTCCCCGCCGCTGACGTAGAGTGCGCCATCAGAGCCAAAGGCCAGGCTGCCCATAGAGTGGGAGGGGTACTGCTGGCACCAGTCCTCGATCAAGACCTGCTCGGGACCGGCCATGGTATCGCCGGAAGCGGTCAGCTTCGAGAGACGCCCGCTGACCACGCAACCGTCCGTCGACGCCCCTGGCGGTTTCGGGCAGGGGTCCGAGGTGGCGCCGGGGCTACCCCAGCGCGGGGCCGTGCCGCCTATAGGTGCGTCGTGGGTGTAGAGGACGTAGACGTAGGGGTTGGTCGGGAAGTCGGGATCCAGGACCATGCCCAGCAGGCCCCTGTCCCAGGAGTTGTACACCTTGGTGCGCAGGTCGGCGAAGGTGGTTGGCGTAGTGTCCGAGAGGTCGTCGAAGACCTTGATCAGGCCGCTCTTCTCGGCCACGAAGACCCGCCCGTCCCTGGAGAACTGGACGGTGGTGGGTTCGCTCAGTCCGCGGAGGACCGTCTTCTCCTGGAAACCGGCCGGCAGCGCGTCGGCGGCCGCAACCGGCCGCAGCAGGGCCAGCAGGATCACGGCCAGGATCGCTGCGGCCAGCACCGCCGACAACCTGAGGAGCGGGTGCCGAGTCCGACTTCTTCTGCTCGCTGCCATAACCTCATCCCTTCTGCCACGCCATGGTTGTAGGCGCTCCCAAAGCGAAACCGGCCACCGTCTGTGGTAGCCGGTTGCACCATTGGCTCCGCCCGCCCTAAGTGCCCAGAAGTGAAGACGAGGTTCTCAGCCTCTACCCGATAACCGATGTAACTTTGCGGGTATCGTAACAGCGGTTCTTACGGACTACATCCTCCAACTAGGCTAACCCAACCACCCGAATGGCTTATTCTTGCTAGTACTCGACGCCGCTTGCCGTTGCAAGCGTTCCGGAGCGAACATGGCGGGTCAGAAAGGGCCAACCCTTCCTGATCCCGCGCTTGTCAGCAAGAACAAAAAGCTGACAAGCTGACGAGCGAAAGCCGAAGGCTTGAGCGTGCTGAAATGCTCGTCGCGCATAAGGCTCCGGCCTTATGCGCGACGCTAAGGGACGGCGACGTTGAAAGTGGCCCCCTTGGGCATCGGCGCACCATCCCGGTTGAAGACCGCCCACTTTTTCAGCTTGGCGTCGTACACGGCATCGACCGGATGGTCGTTGTAGACGCCCGTGCCGCCCCCGGGATTCCAGTTCTGCGTCACAGAGACTACGGCGTCGGGTTCGCCGTTGGTTAGCCGGTTATCGAGGTAGGTGTAGTTTCCGGCTGTGTTCAAGGGACCGGCGTAGTGGACGAACGTAACGGATGCTTGCGGAACTTCCACCTCGAAGCGGGTTCCTTCTGGCATCGCTGTGCGATCCTGGTTGAAGATCGCCCATTTCTGGGCTCCGCCCTCGTACCAGACACCGATGTTATGTGCGTAGGAATCGGACCCATCGCTTCTCTGATCCGAGACAAGTACGATGGCATCTGGGTTCCCGTTTATGCTCGGGTCGGAGATATAGGTGTAATCCCCGCGGCTGTTCTCTTCGGTAGCGCGATGGGTGAACGAGACCTCCTCGACCGTACCGTTAGTGTTCTCGAAAGCGCCGGTCGTCGTCTCTTCTGACGCCCTGGCAGCGCCTGTCGTCTTCAAGGAACTGCCCCCGGACGTATGGGCCCCAGGGGAGTCGGAAGCGACCTGTCCGGCCTGCCAGCCGACCACGACCGCGGCCACTGCGCCCATACCAACCGCCACGAATAACACGAGGAGCACGCCAACGATGTATCTCATGTACTTCAACGGCGGCGCAGCCTCCTCAGCTCCCACATTATTTCCCGATCTCCGATCCGGTGGATACATCCTAGTATCGCCCGGTCGGAAAGTACATCCTCTACACAGCCCACTTACACTATTACGCGGGAGCCCCAAATCAGGATCATTCCTGGAGCGGTTTGCAAGGGCCCCTTTGCAAGCTGTCAGCCGTCAGCTTGCAGCCGTCCCAGCACGTGGATCATACCGAGTCCGGTTGCAAGATAGTGCCTTCCGACTAAGGGAGCCGGCTTCGTTTTCTCCTCCGTCATTCCCGCGCAAGCGGGAATCCACGAGTAGCCGAAGACGTGAACCCTGGCGCGCCGGCGTTGCCATTTACCCGGACTTGGTATCAGCCGTGCTACGGACCTTCTGTAGGATTCTCTCTTATCAGCCTCCCACTGTGCGTTCGGCAAGTTCGAAGAGGATGTCCTCTGGGTGCAGGGCTACTTGCCGTTCTTTAGGTATTTCTCGAACTCGAGAGCGGGGAGGCAGTTGATCACGCTTCCCTTCTCTACCCAGGCCCGCCTCGCCTGCGAGACGCCGTACTTCATGAAAGCGAGGGCCCGCTCGTCGTGAGCGTCCGTGTCGATGGTGATGCTGACGTCCGCCCCCACGGCCTCCCGGACGTAGGGGACCGCGAGGTCGAGCCGGTCGACGTAGGCGTTGAGCTCGAGGGCCGTGTTCGTCGCGGCGGCCTCCCGGATAAGACGCGAGACGTCCACCTCGTAAGGCTCCCTACGATTCAGGATGCGGCCCGTGGGGTGCCCGATAGTCCGTACGTTAGGGTTGTTAATCGCCCGCACCATGCGGTCGGTCATGTCCTTCTCGCCGATCCCGAAAGACGTGTGCACCGAGGCGACTACGAAGTCCAGTGTGGCGAGCACATCATCGTCGTAGTCGAGGGAGCCGTCCTTGAGGATGTCGACCTCGGAGCCGCAGAAGAGGCGTATCTCCTCGTACTTCTCGTCGGCCTCCCTCACGGCCTCGAGCTTCTGTGCGAGGCGCTCGGGCGAGAGCCCGTTAGCCACCCTGAGGCTCTGCGAATGGTCGCAAAACACGAGGTACTCGTAGCCGAGCTCGATGGCCGCCTCGGCCATGCTCTCGATGGTGCCCTTGCCGTCGGAGTAGTTGGTGTGGACATGCAGGTCTCCGCGGATGTCCCCGACCGAGACGAGGTCGGGCAGACTGTCTCTGTCGGCGGCTTCGATCTCCCCCGTGTCCTCGCGCAGCTCCGGAGGGATGTAGACGAGGTCGAGCCGCGAGTAGAGGTCTTCCTCAGTGGCCACGGGTTTGTAGTCGCCGGTCCCCGCTCGGGCAAGGCCGTACTCGGAGATATTGATCCCCATCTTGACCGCCCGCTCGCGCAGCGCGATGTTGTGGGCCTGGCCGCCGGTGAAGTGGTGCAGCAGCGTGCCGTAGGCCTCGGGCTCGACGATCCTGAGGTCTATCTCGGTCCCGCCGCTGAGGATAAAGACCTTCTTCGGGCCGTGGGCGAGTACCTCTTCCGCGAACGGGGCCTCCGCGAAGTCGTCGGCGAGCGAGTCGGGGTCCGTGCTGGAGGCGACGATGTCGATGTCGCCTATGGTCTCTTTCATGCGGCGCAGCGAGCCCCCGACCTCGGCCCTCTGTGTCGCCGGGTG
>JBKPNW010000111.1:0-4975 GCA_046732815.1 Actinomycetota bacterium
CTATTGGAGGGTATGGACTTCGTGGAGCCGGCAGGCGACGGACGCCTCCAGCGCATCAGTGGCTTCTTCGGAGCATTTCCGCCGATACCGGAGAGCTGGCCCGAACACCTGGTGTGGCGCAGCGGGTAATCCTGCTTTCAAACACTCGAAAGGCCGGAGCTGCTACGTCATGGTTTCCTCTTGCCCTATTCACCAAAGTGCGTGGAATAGTAATTCTCGGAAGTTGAACTTCGCCGTAACGGAGTTCTACGAAGTTCGTACGTAGCATGTTCGTCATCTTCGGGTCCGAAGTGTTGCGCGGGGCTTTACCGCACATGTATGCTACGTATACACAAAACCCAGCTGCTGGATAGAGGCTGAGAAGCTCGCTCCCATACTTGGGTGCCTGGAGGAACGAGTGGAGCCAGTGGCGCAACCGGCTACTACCGCAAACGGTGGTGCCGGTTTTGTTTTTACAGATCGATGGAGGTGCACATTGTGGCAGGCAAAGAG
The DNA here is from genome assembly GCA_046732815.1 of Actinomycetota bacterium. Lineage (GTDB taxonomy): Bacteria > Actinomycetota > Rubrobacteria > Rubrobacterales > Rubrobacteraceae > Rubrobacter_D. The sequence continues at coordinate 493 of JBKPNW010000111.1, forward strand.
GAGGAGCAGCAGCTGCGTTTCCAGGCCAAGCTGCTCGAGGCCTTGGGGCAGTCCGTCATCGCCACCGACCTGGAGGGGAAGGTCATCTACTGGAACGGAGCTGCAGAAGATCTCTACGGTTGGTCCCCGGAGGAGGCGCTGGGTCGCAACCTGAGGGACATGATGCTCATCGAGGGGTTGCTGGAAAAGGCGGAGGAGGTCGATTCCGAGCTGCGGGCGGGAAGGACCTGGTCGGGCGAGGTGTTGCTCAGGCGCAAGGACGGCTCCCACGTGCCCGTGTTCGGTACCGTCACGCCCGTCTTCGACGAGCGAGGGAACCTCGAAGGCATGATCGGCGTCTCGGCCGACATATCCGAGCGCAAGGCACTCGAAGCCGAACTCGAACGCCGGGCCGCCCACGATCTCCTCACGGGTTTGCCCAACCGTCACGCCTTCGTCGATCGTCTCGGGCATGCCCTGCAGCGCACGAGGCGCAAAGAAGAGAGTGCCAGGGTGGGGGTGCTGTTCATGGACCTGGACGGCTTCAAGACCATAAACGACTCCCTGGGCCACCAGGCGGGCGATAGGCTCCTCGTCGCGGTCGCCGGGCGTATCCAGAACCTGCTGCGTTACGAAGACACCCTCGCTCGTTTTGGGGGGGACGAGTTCGCCGTGCTGCTGGAGAGGGTGGAAGACCCCTCCGAGGCGATCAGGGTGGCGCGGAGGATCGCCGAGGCTCTTCGGGAGCCCTTTAGCGTGGCCGACTACCGGGTGAGCGTCAACACCAGCATAGGCATCGCCTTGGGCGGTGCGCACACCGACGATCCTGAGGTGATGCTTCGCGAGGCGGACACGGCAATGTACAGGGCCAAGGAGCACGGCCCGGGCCGCTACGAAGTGTTCGATCCGGCTATGCAGGCGCGTGCGCAGGAACGTCTCAGGCTGGAGGCAGAGCTCGGGCGGGCCGTGGAGCGAGAGGAGTTCGTGCTCCATTACCAGCCCATAGTCTCCTTGCGAGACGGGAGTATGGTGGGCTTCGAAGCCCTGCTGCGCTGGCGACACCCAAAAAGGGGGTTACAGCGACCCTCGGCCTTCCTGACCCTAGCCGAGGAGACGGATCAGATCGTGCGCATCGACGAGTGGGTGCTGGAGGAAGTTTGTCGGCAAGCGAAGCGGTGGGAGGGGGATCATCCTTCCGCCACTCCCGTTAGGATGAACGTCAACCTCTCCTCCAGGCAACTGAAGGGTGGTGGGCTGTCGCGCACCATCGAAGAGACGCTGACGCGAGTGGCACTGAAGGTCCACACCTTGGCGCTGGACATCACCGAAGGGTTCTTACTGAAGGCTTCGGCGGACGCAGCAGGGACGCTGGATGGCCTGAAAGAGTTGGGGATCCGCTTGGAGCTGGACGACTTCGGCACCGGCCACTCCTCTCTGTTTTACTTAAAGGACTTCCCCGTGGACGGCGTAAAGCTAGATAAGTCGTTCGTAGAAGGGCTCGGAGGGAACGCGGCAGACACGGCACTGGTGCGGAAGATCGTCGAGATGTGCCACACTTTGGGCCTGGAGGTCTTGGCCGAGAGTATCGAGACCCCCGAGCAGGCGGCCTTGCTGAAGGACATGGGGTGCGAGTTGGGGCAAGGGTACTACTTCGCGCGGCCACTGCCTAGCGAAGAGTTCGCGGAGCTGCCGCCCAAATCCTTCCTACCGTAAGAGCACCCCATCACGGACCGGAGGGCCATCCGGAGCAGGTGCGAGAGAAGCGGCCACGGTCCTTCTTCTTGCCGTTATTCACCGAATTGCCTAGAAGGAAGATTCTGCGAACTTCGCGTAGACGACGGCGTTCTCTAAGAAGATGAGATGAGAAGGCCGACCTCCGCGCATTACCCTTAGAGGGTCTGCAAAGGCTATACGGGCTCTTAAAGGCCCACTTTGGAAAGGAGGATCGGCCCATGAATGTTGGTACGACCACCACGGATGACAGCCGGATCGGACTTGGGCGACAGATACAGCCTCTGTGCCTCATCGACCAACACAGCGGTGAGGAGATCGAGGAGGGCAGGCTGCGTACCACCCCGAGGCTCTGAGGCGACGCTTCGCTTCGGAGCGGCCCATGCGCATAGCCATCGAGGCAGGAACCCACTCGCCGTGGGTTAGCCGGCTCTTGGAGGAGTGCGTCCACGAGGTGTTGGTGGCCGATCCTCGTAAAGTGCGCCTCATCTATGCCAACAAGCGCAAAACGGACAACGCAGACGCCCAGAACCTGGCCCGCCTGGCTAGAGTCGATCCGAAGCTCTTGTACCCGTTAAAGCACCGGGGCGAAGATTCCCAGGCCCACATGGCCCTGATCCGCTCTAGGCAGGCGCTAGTCAGTTGCCGCACGCAGCTGGTCAACCACGTTCGGGGAGCCGTGAAGTCCTTCGGTTATCGCCTGCCCAAGTGCCCCGCAAGGACCTTCCACAAGAGGGCCCAAGAGAGAGCGCGTCCCCGAGGCGCTTTTGCCGGCGCTCGGGCCCATCGTCGAGCAGATAGGCTCGCATACGGAGCGCATCCGCGAATTCGACCGAGAGCTGCAGGAGATCTCCGAGGGGCATCACCCAGAAACTGGGCTCCTGCGCCAGGTCGAGGGGATCGGGCCTCTTACTGCGCTTACCTTCGTGCTCACCTTAGAAGACCCCCACCGCTTCGCAAGGAGCCCATCGGTAGGAGCATACTTGGGGCTGGTGCCTGCCAGAGATCGGTCGGGAGACGGAGATCCCCAGAAACGCATCTCCAAGGAGGGCGACGAGATGCTTAGTGTAAGCTCCTGGTAGGCAGCGCCCACTACATCTAAGGGTGACTGCGCAATTGCGAACTTGGTCCATCCCCGAAGAGGAGAGACCGCTAAGAAGATCGCAGTGCCCTATTAGTCCGAGAAGACGGATCTCATCCTATGTACCGAGCCACCAAAGAGAGGAGTGTGAGCTCCCTGAGAGTACTGATAGAAGCATAGCGCGAAGGGCAGAATAAGCTGTTGCACTCGGCCACGATCTTCTAGGGCCGCCACGTCGGCCTTGACAAACAGTGCCTTCTCATAGAAGTTCGGCGGGGCTAAAGGGCTCGGAGTCCTTTTGAGCGCTCGGTCCTCTTATGAGTCCGCGAGGCAAAGATATGCCACCTAGCCGATGCTTCGGTACCCCGAACCAGTGTAGGGTTCGGGTCGGACACGCATGGAACCTCGGGTGACGGCTCAACTTCGTTCGTCTTCGGGCAGGAGCTCGAGGGTCATCAAAGACGGCACGCGCATCGGGGCGGTCGTGGAAGTGGCCGGGGTTGGCACTTTGGTGCTCGATGTGGATAGCAGTGGGGGCTACTCGCTGCGGGCCTACCCCGAGGACGGCGAAGATCCGAGCAGAGACCTGCTCGCGGTCGGCGTGGTGCGTGCCGACGGGATAGTGGCCCTCAACCCGGAGCGGTCGGCTGCTGTTGCTGCGGAGCAAGGAGCTTCACGCCCCGAGCGAAGTCCTAAGGCGTGAGGTTACAATCCTTCCTTTTGCCCTATTCACCCGAGTGCTTACAGCGCCGTGCATAAGTCTAGGGCCCCAGAGACGGCGAGCCATCGATTTCTCGGCCTCTCGGCAACCAAAAAGCCAACTGGCTGAATCGCTGACCTGCTGACCAGCGCGAGCTGCGGAAGGGCCAACCCTTCCTAAACCCGCTGGTTAGAGAAACAGTCTGATAATTCCAGCAGTGCCTCGATTTGGATTCCCGAGAGAGGTCAGAAAGGAGCCAGCTGCGTCGTTTTCGCCGCATTTGGTGCCACCGACGCAGGCGCTCACGGCTACTCCAACGATCTATCAGACAGTTTCTCTGAGCACTTGGGTGAATTAGGACCACCACCCCGGTTTCGGGGTCCTCGTAGAGGACGAGCACTCGCGTGCCGAACCGGTACACCGAGCCCTTGATACCGCTCTCGGCGTCCAGATACTGTGGCTCGCTCGCTATGAAATCCTTGTATGCGGCGGCAAGCTCACTAGTCGCGACCTTGTCGCGAGCGCTGGACTGCACGAGGACGCCCACAGCGCCTGCTCGTCTTCGACGAAGCGACCCGCCAACAGCCGCGGTCGACGTGCCCGCAGGCGGGGATTCGAAGGAAGGGCCCAAAGCGCGGATTCTCGCCGCTCCGCCCGACACAAACCCGTCGAGCCGCTTCATTGGCGGGTGCACCCCGATGCGTTGGAAGGCGCGGCCGTGATGGACCGCCCCCCTTCCGATCCTTCCGATGGGCGCTCAAATACAAACCGACCATCTCCCCTATCAGGAGCTAGCCGGTTGCGCTACTGGCTCTGCCCGTCTCTTATCGAGCGCCCATCGTCGGGGCGGGCGTCTTAGCCGCTACTCCGGGTTGTCTCTTTTGCAATCGTGCATGGTAGCAACAGTGGCATGCGGGTCAAGCCCTATCTCGCTCACACCGAACCCCTTAGACGCCTGATGAGTAATTGCGGCAGACAGGGAAGGAGCCGAA
>JBKPNW010000112.1:0-6532 GCA_046732815.1 Actinomycetota bacterium
ACTTTAATCTAACTGTAACCATGATAGGCAAGGAGTGTCAAGCCACCTCCCGGCGCGCAGGGCAACATAACGGGAATCCAATCAAAGGGTCTCTGGCACCCCCACGTCGCACCTCTATCTCAAAGGGACGGACACGCTGGTGGGAAGTAGCGGGTTGCAAAGGATAGACTGGGAGGTGCCGAAGTTCGAGATCGGCTACTGGTGCCGCACCGGGTTCACGGGCCGCGACTATACGACTGAGGCGGTGCGAGGCATCACGGCCTTCGTCTTCGATGCCCTCGGGGTCAGACGCGTCGAGAACGGAGAACTGGGCGATGGTGACTCAAGTCCCTTCGTGGATCAACTCGCCCCTGGAGAGACGGCGGGCGATGTTGTACGTCTGTCCCTGGGAGCGTACCGTGGGAGAATGGGCTGCCAGGTAGCGCGCGGCCGCGACCAGCACGTTGACACCTTCCGGGGTTCCACTCCGCCGCGAGTACTGTTGGAAGGCTGCCTCGACGGCCTGTATCGTATGAAAGTTCCGGTCTTCGCGTAGCAGCAAACCGCCCAGAGCAGAAAGCAACGGTCGGTGATCACCGCCGTCATAGAGATAGCGCGCCACCGCGTCTCCCGCCTCGTTCACCCGCTGCTGGCGGTCGAGAAGCGCCGGTAGTTCCTCCAGCGCCTCTTCTGGCCGCCCGTTCTCGCCATCGGGTTGCGGCAACCGCGCGGGCGGCACGTTGAGGAAGCGATCCAGGTAGATGCTCATAGCTGCATCGAAGACGCCCCGCAGAAGGTCCGGAGATGCCACCCGCCGCAAGCCCTCATGTACCGCGTTGGCGAAGGTGAACGTGTGCAGGGCGGTGTCCCAGTCTCCGAATTCGTTGCTGGTGTGGAAGTGGGCGATGCGCAACGCCGCCGCGTAAGCGACTTCGTCAGCCAGTTGCGCTTCGGCGGCGCCACCTCGCAGCGCTTCGAGCAACGCGTCGGCAATGGCCCGCGGGTCTTCGCCGAGGAGCACCGGTACCAGAGCCTTACTGCCGATCCAATCCCCACGCCTTACCATACCCTCTTCGAGAGCCTCGGGCAGCTGTTCGAAAGCGTCTTTCAGGATGGCAACGAGGTCGATGGGGTTGCGCCAGGAGTTCGATTCCTCCATCCGGTCTGCGTTCGCGTAGCCCGCCGCCAGGCTGCTGAGGACCGGCTCCGCGTGCTCCCACCCGGCGACGTCCAGTGCTTCGAGGGCCTTGTTGGTGAAATCCAGGGGATGGCCGGTGTCTATGTACCGGTTGTCGGTCGCGGCTGAGAAGAGCATGTCCGCCAACGTTCGATGGTCCGCTCCCGAGCGGACCGCCGAGACGATACACCGCTCCGCACCTTCGGCATCGCGCACCTCGACGAAGCGCCGGAACCAGCGTTCGAGCGTGAGAACGTCCGCGGTGGCATCGGGAAGCGGGTTCAGGATGAACCTCGGTGGCGCCCCGTCGGTGTCGCTGGCAACGGCCGAGAGCCCGTGGTAGAGGGCGCGGGGCCAGTCTTCGGTGTTCAGGTTTGGCAGGAGACGCATCATGCAGGTATGCATGGTAAGACCTCTGCCCCAGCCTCCTCGGCGGTACCGGACACCAAAGAGCAACCCGTCGCGGAACGGTCCGGCGGGGTCCTCACCACCGTCCAGCAATGCGATAACGGACTTCGCCATGACCAGCGAGATGTTGCGCTCCAGCCCGTCCCGAAGGCGGCCTCGTCGGTACTCCTTCCAATCTCCGCGCGGCGTCACATCGACCCATACGTCGCCGTCCCGAACCTCCGTAGGGAACACCCGCGCGTCGTCGGCGAACTGGTCGAATGTCCCGCCCGATTCCAGATCGAAGCGCGCGTGGTGCCAGTGGCAAGTCAGAAGGCCGTCGTTTACCGTCCCCCGGTCCAGCGGGAAGCCCATGTGGGGGCAACGATTATCGACCGCGTGCACCTTCCCACCCTCGAAAAACAACGCCAGCGAATGTCCTCCGACCCGCACGGCCAGGCGACCGCGTTTGTGCAGATCCCGTAGACTTGCGGCGCGGACGAAGGCATCGGCCTCTGTCTTCGCAGTCATTTCTCGACCCCTTTCCTCCACCCGATCTAGGTCCGATCTGAGTTTACCGGACGAGAGGGTGTCTGCATCACTGGCAACGGGTACGGTTTCGGCCTGTACGTCCGTACAGGTTTTCGAATTCGACGCTTACGTGTCGCGCCGGTCGCGGACGTAGGCCTCGTAGGAGGGGTAGGGAGCGCGGGGACGCCGCGAGAAGAGGGCGAGGATGACGGCACCGGTTCCCAGTAGAGAGAGGGCGTAGAGGAGCAGGTCGCCGAGCACGGGGATAAAGGTGGTCGCGGCGAGGATCAGGGCGCCCACCACGGCTGCCGCGGCGTTGCCGACCCTGTAGCCTCCCGTGAACATCAGTACACTGGTCCCTAGGAAGAATGCTGCGACCAGCGTCCCGAAGAACAGAAGCGCCAGGTACGCCACGGCCAGCGCCGCCGCGAAAGGTATCCCTATTATGGTAACAGCGAGCAGGACACAGAGCACGAAAGACACCGGTAGCGAGACCAGCCCGTAGACGAAGGACCTCCCCGGAGATTCTCCGGCCCTACGCGCCGCCGAGCCCAGCGGCCCAGGTGCCACCACGGCGGCGAGCAAGGCGCAGGCCGCGAAGGCCAGCGCCGCGAAGAGCCAGCCGACGAAGCCGAGTATGTCAGGTCCGTGGGACTCGTCGAAGTCGAGCGCCATCCCTCTTGCCTTTATGTGGCCCTTCACGGCATCCTCGTCGCCTGTGATCTCACCGCTCTCGGTCTCGAGGTTCCCCGAGATCCTGGCCCCTGGACCAAGGTCGACGTCTCCGCGTCCTACGTTTACGTCTCCTCTGACTGGCGCGTTAACGTAGACATCCCCGAACTCGGCGCGAACGTCGCCTTCGACGGGGCGTTCTATCTTCACATCCCCGAAGGCCGCGTCGACGTCGCCCCCCACCCTGGCGTCTACGAGAACGTCGCCGTACACGGAGTGGACGTCATTCTCTACCGGACCCTGAACCTCGATGTCGCCGACCACCGTCGAAACGCTATCCTCGACGCCCCGAGCATTTACCACGACATCGCCGACGAGCCGCTGCTCCGCCGCGTATGCTGGGAGCGGCAGGAGTACGATGAGACCCAGGATCACGACGGAGAGAGTGAGCAGCGGCATGGCGCTGACCCGAACGAACGGTACGGCGGGGTTCATGCCTCTCTGGCGCGCCGGCGGGAGACCGCCAGGTATACCGCAGCTAAGGCGAGGTCCACGAAAGCGCCGATCGCCAGGACGATCAACAGCGCCTGGCCGATGGCGGCGAAGACGACCTGTATCACATCGGCGAAGCCGGCCACGAATCCCAGGAACACGTTCATCGCATCGATGAAGAGTACAGCGAGGTTCGCACCGTAAAGCATCATGGCGACCGACGCCGCGAGAAGTATGACGACGGCGAGCGTGGCCCAGAGGAGCCTGGCCCTGGCGGACCGGGTCGGCAACGCCATCGCTACGCCCCTGCACACCGAGCGGGTCTGCTCGAACTCCAGGGAGCCGAGCGAGGCGTTGAGGCGCAACTCGCTCTCGTAGAGGGACCTGCAGCCCCTACAACCTCTCAAGTGGGCCCTGATCTCGCGTTCCCGCTCCGGTGCCAGCGAGCCGTCGGCGAGCTCGAAGACGGACTCGGGGTCGCAGGAACGCGGACGGCTCATTCCCGCTCCTCCGTCTCTTCCAGCCTTCCGGCGAGCATGTTGCGGGCGCGGAAGAGCCTGCTCTTCACGGCGGGGACCGTGATGGAGAGCACCTCGGCTATCTCCGCGTAACTCAAGTCCTCCGTGTAGCGCAGGATCAGCGGGACTCCGTAGGTCTCGGGCAGGGTAGCTATCGCCTCCCTGACGCTCCTGTAACGGTCGGCGTCGACGGCCTCGGCTTCGGGGCTCCGCGAGACGGGGGCATGGGCCTCGGGGTTGAACTCGACGATCTCCCTGCGGCGCCTCAGCGTATCCACGCCGAGGTTGTTGGCGATTGCGAGTAGCCACGTCTTGAAGCGGTAGTCGGGATTGAAGGTCTCCAGGCGGTCGTAGGCGCGCAAGAACGTCTCCTGCACGAGGTCCTCGACGGAGATCTCACGCCGCGCATAGGGGTAGACGACCCGGCCGACCAGCCGCTCGTAACGGCTTACGAGCTCCTCGTAGGACCGCAAGTCCCCCGAGAGCGTGCGGGCGACGAGCTCATTGTCGTCCAGCTCCGCGCGCCGGATCGAAAGGCTCCCGAGCCTCTCCCGCCAGCCACCTAGGGTCACCGTAGATGTGTACTCCATACTAAGACGAGTATACGCTCCCGGGCCGGGAAAGTTTCCGGAAGTAGCGAGGATCTCGGCGAAAAGAGGAGCCACAGAGAGCGTTCTGCAAAGGCATCCACCGCAATTCGCGCTTCAGCGTTTCAGCAAGAACAAGCTGAAACGCTGAAGTGCTGACAAGCGAAGGCGGAGCCTGAGCGTGCTGAATTGCTCTATCAGATCGCGGCCTGCCCGTCGATGCTCAGGCCGGTTACCCTGGAAGCGTGCTCGGCGAGGGCCTCCCCGTTGACTATGACGATCCTGCGGTTGCGGCTCTCTATGACCCTGTCGCGCTGGAGCTCGCTCATCACCTTGGAGACGGCCTCCCTGGTGGAGGCGATCATGTTGGCGAGGTCCTGGTGCGTCAGGCGCACGTCTATGAGCGTGCCGACGCCGTCGCTCTCCCCGAAGCGCTCGCCCAGGTTCATGAGCAGCGTCGCGAGCCTGGTCGAGACCTCCCTGTGCAACAGGCTCTCTATCACCTCGTCTGACTGCCTGAGCCTCTCGGAGAACGAGGAAAAGAGCTTGAGGGCGAATCCGGGATCGTTCTTGATCACCCGCTCTATCGAGGCCTTCTGGATGCTCGCGACCCTCGAGTCGGTAACGGCCTCGGCGAAGACGTCCTGCCAGCGCCCCTCCACGAGGTTGAGCTTGCCGAAGACGCCTCCTTCCTTGAGGAGCGCGGTCGTGGCCTCCTTGTAGTCGCCGTAGATCTTGTAGAGCCGCACCGTGCCCGAGAGCAGAAAGTAGAGTTGATCGTCCGGGTCCCCAGGGGTGAAGATCATGTCCCTCGGACCGAAACGCCGCTCTACGGCCCTTAGGCCGGCCTCCTCGAAGTCTTGGAGATCAAACCCCTCCGGTGCGCTGGTGGTAGCGAACCCTCCCGTGCTGTGGCTCGTAAGCATCTGAGGCGACCTCTCTGACGAAACTTCCTGCATGCCCGGCGAAAGTTCAGGGCACGCATATTATACCCGAAGTTCTAATTTCTATTCTTGATCGGCGGGTCCATCTGATCGGGTTGTAGGGGACTCCTCAGGCCGCACTCCTGCGCCACCTGAGCTCTACACCGGCACGTTTGGCGACGAAGAGAAGGTCGTCGCGCAGGGCGCCGATGTCTTTGTCGTAGAGGGTAACGATACAGAAGTCGCAATTACGGTAGGCCCAGGCGAAGGGCGCGAGATCCCCGACCACCCCCCTCTCGGAGTTCATCCCCCAGGCGTCGGCCAGCTCCAGGCGCCCCGTGGCGAGCTCGATGGTTATGCGCCACCCTTCGTCCGTCGGGACCTCGAAGTAACCGGGCAGCCTCCCCGCGGGAACCATGGCGTTCTCGAGGTCCTTCGCGAAAGCCCTCTTGTGGGCCTCGACCCCCGCCAGATAATCCGTGTCATCCACCGACCTGGGGGGAGCCGGCGTATAGAGCCTGTTCTCGGTAACCTTCACACCTTCGGGCGGATAGAACCCGACAAAGGGGACCGGGGAGCGCCAGAGGTGCTGTATCACCCCGAGCGTCACGTTGCGGCGCTCCTCTGGGTCCCCGACCGACTCGGCGAAGCGCATCGCCGAAAGGCGCATGTGCCTGGGCTCCCACGGATGCGGCTCTCCCACGGTCCGTAGCCGCCTCCGGCGCTTGGTTATACGACGAATCTCTTCCATGACGCGCGTATTCTACAACTCTCCTGCGGCCGCTGCCCAGAGGGAAAAGTTCGAGGGCGGGGCTTCGGCCCCGCCCTCGTGATCCGTACGGATTTACCCTCTATTGCCTGCTGACGACCAGCAGGTAGAGGAGAGTCAACACCGCCGTCAGGGCCGCTGCGATGTACGTGAAGGCCGCCGCTGTCAGCACCCGCCTGGTGCCGCTGGCCTCTGTGCCAGACAGTATCCCGTAGCGCGTCAGTAGCCCGTAGGCGCGGGTGGAGGCGTTGATCTCGACCGGCAGCGTCACCACGTGGAAGAGCAGAACCCCGAGGAACATCACGATGGCGACGTTGATCAGGAGCGACCCGAGCGGGGTCGCCGCGCCCCCGACGAACAAGGCCATGATGAAGGCCATCGGCCAGAACTGGCTGCTGATGTTCACGATCGGGAAGATACCGGCCCGCAGCTTCATCGGCATATACCCGGTCGCGTCCTGGATCGCATGCCCCACCTCGTGGGCGGCCACGCTGACC
>JBKPNW010000113.1:0-10291 GCA_046732815.1 Actinomycetota bacterium
CCCCGCCCCAGGCGCTCCAGGATGGCCCGGCGGGTCGGATCGGATAGCGCCGAGAACGTGCCGTCGAGCCTCTGCGAATACTGAACCATTTAGTTCAGTATATAGGGGCAATCGCCAGAGGCAAGCCCGAATCCACCGGACAAAGTGCTATCAAGATATATCGTGATATACTGCTGGGTCAGAGCTGGTCCTCGGGACGAAGGAGGCGAGATGTACGGTCGGGGCATGATGTGGTACCCGGGTGGGAGTAGGACGATGGCGCCTTACGGGAGACCGGTCCCCTCGAGGTTCGTGGTGGGGTTGGCGATAGGAGGGTTGTTCCTGTTCTTTGTGGCCGGTCCCGGCTTCCATTTCCTCCCCTTACTTTTCCTTCTCTGGGCCGTTCCGCTCTTCTTGGTGCCGGCGTTCGCGGCCGTCGCGAGGGGTTTGACGGGGTTTGCGGAGGCCCGTACCCGGGAGAGGACGGGCAGGGTGACGGCGCAGGAGAGCAAGGAGCGGGAGCTCCTGGGGGCGCTCGCGCGGCGGGGAGAGCTCTCGCCGGCGCTCGCGGCCCTGGAGACCTCGCTCAGCGTCACCGAGGCGGACAAGATGCTCTCGGATCTGGCGGAGAGCGGTCACGTAGAGGTGAGGGCGCATGATGGAAGGTTGGCATACGCACTCTGGGAGCCCGACCGGCGCCAGTTGACGGAAGAGGCTTAGTTTCGAGGCCTAACGTTTACAGAAGGAGATGCGGAACATGTTCGGTCCAAAAGCGATGAGGGGTTTCTTCGGGGGCAGGCACGGGCCGGGGTTCGGCCACGGCCCGCGGCGGGGGCGGATGTTCGAGAAGGGGGATCTCAAGTACGTGATCCTCGATCTGCTCGAGGACGAGCCTTCCCACGGTTACGAGATCATAAGGAAGCTGGAGGAGAGGTCCCGCGGGTTCTACTCCCCGAGCCCCGGCTCCGTCTACCCCACGCTGCAGCTGCTCGAAGACATGGGTTACGTTAGCGTCACCCAGCGGGACGGCAAGAAAGTCTACGCCATCACCGACGCAGGACGTAAGTTCCTGGAGGAGAACCGGCGCTCCATCAAAGATATCTGGGGCAGGTTCGGAGGAGGTTGGGACCCCGAGGTCGCCTCCGAGCTGCATGAGATCAGGCACGACGTCATGGACCTCGGCAAGCTCTTTGGCCAGCAGATGCGCGAGGGAAGGGTGGACAAAGACAAGCTGGCCCGCGTGAGGGCTGTGATCTCGACCGCCTCGAGGGAGATAGAAGACATCCTGCGAGAGCGCGACGACCCAGGGACGACCAGCGTCTGAAACAGCATTTCAGCTGGTCGGCGATTCAGCATCTCAGCCAGCAAGCAAAGAGCTGGCTGAAACCGTAGAGGCCGGGGCTACGGCTTAGACGCCCCGGCCTCTACGTTGACCGCTTACGTGTCGATGAACCTGACTACTATGCCGCAGGAGTGGCTTGCGCGTCGATTAGGCCTTGCACGCAAGCTATCGCCTCGTCTGCCCCGGCGATCAGGGTCAAGGCGTCCCCATGAGCAATCTTGCCCTGCTGGTCGAGGGTCATGACCTTGGCCCGAAAGCTCTGGAGGTTGGCGAGCGCGTCCTGGAACTTACCCTGGCTCAGCTTGGAGCTCGCGCTGTCGAGCTTGCCGATCAAGCCCGCCTCGTCCTTGGTGGCGTTCTGGCCGATGAAGGTGGCGTTCTGGGTCTGCACCCTGAGCGCGGCGATGTCGGCCTGGCACTCGTCGACGGTCTGGGCATGGGCGGGCTGCGCGGCAACCCACAGCAGGGCCGACAGAACAAGCCCGAGCAAGATGCTCACCCCCACACCTGTTCTAACTGTTGACATAGCTCATCCCTCCTTAGTTAGGGAACTGTAGATGCGATCCCGCGTACATACGCATGTCGGCAAGGAGCGGTTCGCTCGTCGCGAAGATTATTCCGTGCTTCCCTACACCCATCCAAACCTCAGACACGACTGGTCAGCATCCTGCCAATAAACTAAGGGCTGACGGCTGATGGCCGACCGCTGACAGCTATATAATTGAGCCAGGTGTAGAGTGGGGCAAAGAAGGGGGAACGTCGCATGGCACAGCGGACGGGAGAAAGGGTCGCTGGGTACCGGCGCGACGACGGCGTCCAATCCCCCTACCTCTACCCTGATTATGTCGCCACGCGACTCAGGGCTCCGAAAATGCCGCTTGTTATCCTCCCCAGGACGCTCTCGGATATCACGGGTCCAGCGTATGGGCACGGTCCTGTAGGGGAGCTCGACGGCGATCTGACGCGCCAGCATTCTGGCGAGCCTCTGGGCGAGAGGATCATCGTTACCGGGCGCGTCCTCGACGGCGACGGGCGGCCGGTGCGTAACGGCCTCGTCGAGATCTGGCAGGCCAATGCTGCCGGACGTTTCACCCACCAGAATGACCAGCATCCCGCCCCACTCGACCCGAACTTCTCGGGGGCGGGGAGGTGTCTCACGGATTTGGAGGGCCACTACAGGTTCGTGACGGTGAAGCCCGGGGCCTATCCGTGGAAGAACCATGACAACGCCTGGCGCCCGGCGCACATACATTTGTCGCTCTTCGGAGAAGCTTTCAGGAGCCGCCTCATAACCCAGATGTACTTCCCCGGCGACCCGCTCTTCGGGCAAGACCCCATCTTCCAGTCGGTGCGCGATGAGAAGGCCCGCCGGCGTATGATCTCCACTTTCGACCTGGAGACCACACAGCCCGAATGGGCGCTAGGCTACCGCTTCGATATCGTGCTCGAAGGGAGGGAAGCCACCCCGATGGAGAACCACAGGTGAGTCCGGAGCCGACACCCTCCCAGACGATAGGACCCTTCTTCCACGATGCGCTACTCGACGAGGTCCGCTCGGAGCTGGTCCCGCCGGATCACCCCGGAGCCATAAGGATCGTGGGAACGGTCTACGACGGGGCCGGGGAGGTCGTGCCCGACGCGATGGTGGAGATCTGGCAAGCCAACACAGCAGGCCGCTACAACCATCCTGCGGATGACAGGGAGGATCTGCCCCTCGACGAAGGGTTCTCGGGCTTCGGACGTTCGGGTACGGATGCGCATGGCGGGTTCTCCTTCTCGACGTTGAAGCCGGGGCCCGTCCCCGCCCCGAACGGAGGATTTCAGGCACCACACGTTATGGTCTCCGTCTTCGCCCGCGGTCTCTTGAAGCGCCTGGTGAGCCGCATCTACTTCCCCGACGAGGAAGAGGCGAACGCCGTCGATCCCGTCCTCTCGTCCATCGGGGACCAGGAGCTCCGGAGGACCCTCATCGCCCGCGACGAAGGAGGCGCCTTGCGCTTCGACATCCGCTTGCAGGGCGACGGGCAGACCGCGTTCTTCGGGTTCTAGAGGTGGCCGGGGAGCTGTTCGGGCCGATCTTCGTCCCCGACGAGTTCCGCGAGGCGGTCTCCGGAAGGGCCTGGCTCCACGCCATGCTCGACGCCGAGGGAGCCCTCGCGCTGGCGCTGGCGCGGACCGGTCTCATTCCCGGGCAGGCCGCGGAGACCATCGTCTCCTGCTGTGACGTTGACCGCTACGATCCCGAGGAGATAGGACGCAGGGGACGAGCCCAGGGTAACCCGGTCCCGCCGCTCGTCCGGGCCCTCACCGAGGCGGTCTCAGAGGTCTCCGAAGACGCGGCCAGCCACGTCCACAAGGGGGCCACGAGCCAGGACATTATGGACACGGCCGCGATGCTCGTCTCCCGCCAGGCCCTGGGCCTGATCCTTACCGAAGTAGAAGGAGTTGCGGCTGCCTGCGCCCGTCTTGCGGATACTCATAGAGACACCATGATGCCAGGCCGCACGCTACTCCAGCAGGCGCTCCCGACGACCTTCGGCTCGAAGGCGGCAGGCTGGCTCGTCTCGATGCTCGAAGCCAGGAACGGGCTCTCGACCGTAAGCGAAGCGGCGCTTGCCGTACAGCTGGGTGGGGCGGTGGGGACGCTTGCCTCCCTCGGTCCTGGGGGTACGCGGGTACTCGGTGAGTTCGCGCGGGAGCTGGACCTCGTGGAACCCGTAGTTCCGTGGCACGCGGACCGGTCCCGGATCGCAGAGTTCGGGGGCGCACTCTCGCTCGTCGCCGGCGTGCTCGGCAAGATCTCCCAGGACATCATCCTGATGGCCCAGACGGAGGTGGGGGAGGTAGCCGAGCCAGCAGGAGAGAGGCGGGGAGGTTCTTCGACGCTGCCCCACAAACGGAACCCCATCCTCTCTGTGATCGCCGTCGCGAACGCCCGCCGGGTATTCGATCTCTCCCACACACTGCAAGTGGCCATGATTGGCGAGCACGAGCGGGCCGCCGGCGCCTGGCACTCCGAGTGGGAGGCCCTCTCGGATGCCCTCGCCCTTACAGGCGGGGCCGCCGCCGCGGTCAGGGAGGTAACCGAGGGCCTGGAGGTCTATCCTGAAAAGATGCTGGAGAACCTGAACGCCACCCGGGGCCTTCTGCTCGCCGAGAACGTTACCACGGTTGCGGCGGAGCGCCTCGGGCGGTTAGAGGCGCACGACCTCGTCGAGAAGGCCTCCCATCGGGCCCTCGAAAGCAGAGAGCCTCTGCGCGAAGAACTGTTGTCCGAACCCGGGCTCGACGGGGTCCTCTCCGGGGAGGAGATCGGCGCGGCGTTGGACCCTGCAGGCTACCTCGGATCGGCAGGAGAGTTCGTGGACCGGGCTCTGGAACTCTATCGTGAAGGGGGAATCTCGTGACCTCGGAACCTGTAGTCGCGCTGAACCACACTCTCGAAGGCCCGGAAGACGCGCCGGTCCTCGTCCTGTCCAACTCTCTAGGCTCTAACCTCGAGATGTGGGACGACCAGGCGTCCGTTCTACGCGAACGGTTCCGCCTCGTGCGCTACGACCAGCGTGGGCACGGGGACTCACCTGTTCCGTCCGGCCCTTACGAGGTAGAAGATCTCGGGCACGACTTGCTGGCGCTACTAGACCGGTTGGAGATAGGGCGCGTTTCGTTCTGCGGGCTCTCCATCGGAGGGCTAGTCGGCATGTGGCTGGCGAGCGAAGACCCCGGGCGCGTCGAGCGTCTGGTGCTTTGCTGCACCGCGGCCCGATTCGACCCCGACATGTACGATGCTCGCGCCCGCAAGGTCAGGGCCGAGGGCGTCGGCTCGATCGCCGACGTGGCGCTCGAGCGCTGGTTTACGCCCGAGTTCCGCGCCTCCCGCCCCGAGACCCTCGAGTGGGCCGAGAGTATGCTGCGCGGCACGCCCGCCGAGGGCTACGCGGGTTGCTGCGAGGTCCTCAGGGACGCCGACGTAAGGGACAGGCTCCAGGATATCCGGGCTCCCACGCTCGTGATCGCGGGCGCAGAAGATCCTGCGGCCACGGCAGAACAGGCGGAGGAGATCCGCGATTCGATCCCCGGCGCGCGACTCGCCGTCATAGAAAACGCGGCCCACCTGGCGAACATCGAGCAGCCCGAAGCCGTTACGCGGGAGATCCTGGACCACCTCGGGCCGGTTATCGGGGAGGGGCGATGACTTCGGAAGACTCTGCCTACGATCGCGGCATGCAGACTCGTCGCGAGGTCCTCGGAGGCGAGTACGTAGAAGCCGCCGTGGGACGGACGACAGAGTTCACGGCGGACTTCCAGGACTTCATCACCAGGTACGCCTGGGGGGAGATCTGGGCCCGCCCCGGTCTGGACCGCAGGATGCGAAGCTGCATCACCCTCACCGCCCTCGTCGCGCTGGGCCGCCTCGACGAGCTGGAGATGCACGTGCGCGCCGCCATCCGCAACGGCCTGACGGAACAGGAGATAGGAGAGGTCTTTCTCCACAGCGCCGTCTATTGCGGGGTACCCGCGGCCAACTCTGCCTTTGCGGTGGCCAGGCGCGTGCTCTCCGAAGGCGGAGAGGAGGAGTAGATGCGCACGCAGGTAGGGATCGTCGGGGGTGGACCGGCGGGGCTGCTACTCTCGCACCTGCTGCACCTGGAGGGGATCGAATCCGTCGTGCTCGAACGCCGCAGCCGCGAAGCTCTCGAGACGACGGTCAGGGCCGGCGTGCTCGAACACGGCACGGCAGAGTTGCTAAAGGAGGTCGGCGTGGGGGAGAGGATGGAGCGGGAGGGCTCCGTCCACCACGGGATCGAACTTCGCTATGGAGGCCGCGGGCACCGCATCGACTTCGCCGACCTGACGGACGGGCTTTCGATCACGATCTACGGCCAGCAGGAGGTCGTCAAGGACCTGATCCAGGCCCGGCTCGACGCTGACGGGAGGGTCCTTTTCGAGGCCGAAGCCGCAAGCCTCCAGGACCTCGATACAGAGTCGCCCACGATCCACTTCCACAAAGATGGCGAAGTAGGGGAGATCTCTTGCGACTTCGTCGCCGGCTGCGACGGCTTCCTGGGGGTTTGCAGGACGGGGGTCCCCGAGGACGCGCGCACGGAGTACCAGAGAACCTACCCTTTCGCGTGGTTCGGCATCCTCGTCGAGGGACCGCCATCGACGGAGGAGTTGATCTACACTCTCCATGACCGCGGCTTCTCGCTCGTCAGCACCCGCAATCCCGAAATCCAGCGCCTGTACTTCCAGTGCGACCCCGAAGACGACGTGGAGAACTGGCCCGACGAGAGGATCTGGGAGGAGCTCTCCACGAGGCTCGCCACCCACGACGGGTGGGAGCTGGCCGGCGGCGACATCTTCCAGAAGGACATCGTGCAGATGCGCTCCTTCGTCTGCGAGCCGATGCAGCACGGAAGGCTCTTCCTCTCCGGAGACGCCGCGCACATCGTCCCGCCGACGGGAGCGAAGGGGATGAACCTGGCCGTCGCCGACATCCGGGTCCTGGCCCATGCCCTGGTGGAGTTCTACAGATCCGGAGACACCGGGCTACTCGACGCCTATTCCGGGACCTGCCTGCGCCGCGTGTGGAGGGCGCAGCGGTTCTCCTGGTGGATGACCTCCATGCTGCACCGCTTCGACAGGAGCGATCCCTTCCAGCTCAAGGTGCAACAGGCCGGGCTCGGCTACGTCACGAGCTCGCGGGCCGCTGCGACGACCATCGCCGAGAACTACGTCGGAGTGGCGCTGGGTTGAGAGGGAGGATCAGCGGTAGAACCAGGTTGCTGGCCCTGATCGGGCACCCCGTCGGCCACAGCCTCAGTCCGGCGATGCACAACGCATCCTTCGTCGCGGACGACCTCGACTTCGTCTACGTCTGCCTGGACGTAGACCCCGGCGAACTGCCAACGGCGGTGAAGGGCATAAAGGCCCTAAGGCTCCGGGGTTTCAACGTCACGATGCCGCACAAGCGGGCGATGGTCCCGCTCGTAGACGAACTGGATGAGGAAGCCCGCATCTCCGGCGCGGTCAACACCGTGGTGGTCGAAGACTCCGGGTTGCGCGGTTTCAACACCGACGGAGGCGGGATGGTAATGGCCTGCCGGGAGTCCGGCATAGAACTCTCGGGTAAGAGCGTCCTGCTCCTCGGGGCCGGGGGCACGGCCGCCGCCATCGCGGTCGCCTTCGGCAAAGCAGGGATCGGTGAGCTCCACATCGCCAACCGGAACGTCGAGCGCGCCGCCCGCCTCAGGGACAAGCTGCACGGCACGGGCATAAAGGGACTCGCAATTCGTCCCCTCAACGTGCTACCCGACGCGGAGATTGTTATCAACACCACACCGCTTGGGATGAAGGAGGATGACCCCATGCCAGTACCACCAGGCTACGTGCAGAAAAGCAGGGCGTTCTGCGACGCGGTCTATCGTCCTGACACACAGACACCGCTCGTCCAACTGGCCCGCAAACGGGGCGTCCCTGTCGTCGCCGGCGACAGGATGTTGCTCTACCAGGGCGTACTAGCCCAGAAACTCTGGACCGGCCGCGAGCCGAACGTCAGGGCCATGGACCAGGCCATCTCCCGAACCAAAACCTGATACCAAGTCCGGGTACGCGGCAACGTCGTGGCGAGAGGGCCTACGCCCTGGGCTACTCGTGGATTCCCGCTTTCGCGGGAATGACGCAGGAGAAGCCCGGCGCGCGTGGGCAACCGCAAAGCGCCACCCTACAGCAGCTTGCAAAGAGGCTCAACCTCTTTGCAAGGTCTCAGCACTTCAGCATGTCAGCAAAAACTGGTAGCTGAGATGCTGACTTGCTGACCTGCGCGGTTTGCAAAAGGGTCAACCCTTTTGCACACCGCTCTATAGTCGGTCTCGGTATGAAGTGCTGAGGGTGGATTGGGGCCGTCAGCGTGACGCCGGACGTGGCCGCCTTGCTCGAGACCCCTGCGGGTGTTCGCGCGCTGAAGGCGCGTCGCATAACCTTCGGCACGGTTAGGGCTGTCGGCCTATGGCTCGTCGTAGGGTCCGGGACGCACCCACAGCGAGACGTGGGCTGGTTGCATGGTCTCGCTGACCACCCGTACCAGGTCGCCGCTCAACGTTTGGAGGTCCGTCTCGTCGCGTAGTTTGCCCGAGAAGGCTTCCAGGGTCTTTCTCGCATCGTACTTTTTGCGGTAGAAGCGCCGGTCCACGAACGCCTGCACCCGACGGCGCAGCGGGTTGAACAGCGCCGCTATGGCCAGCGTCGAGGCGACGACCGCGAGGGTGGACTCCTGGCCGCTGAGGAGGCGCAAGAGGGCTTGCAGGCCGACCACGCCACCGACGTAGAGTGCGACCAGCATCGCGGTGAGAGAGCCGTAGACGAGGGTACGGTTTATGAGGATGTCGATGTCGTAGAGGCGGTACCTGAGAACGGCGAAGCCGACGGCGATCGGGACCCCCGCATAGCTCATCAGTACAGCGTCTTGTATCAGCGCGAGCCACAACGGCGTTCCTTGTTCCGCGCTCGAGGTTTCCGGTATGAGGAAGAATCCGCTGACCAGGGCGACCGCGTACGTAATGCCCACGAGTGAGGCGGCGAAGGCCACCCATCTGATCTGCAGCCGCACCTCTCCACCGGAATGCCGGTAGCGCCATATTAAGCTGAACGCCGAGATCAGGATGCATATGGGAAACAATACCGGGGCGCGTAACAGTGTCTGCGCCACTATCGAATAGCCCTCCAGCCCGAACGGGTTGCTAACCCCTGGGTGGCCCTCCAGAGGCCCGGGGCTGATGGTGACAGCTACGCTGGTCAGTACCATCACCGCACCGGCGAAAAGGGCGAACGGACGCCACCTCCTCGAAGGCAGCCTCCCGTCGGGGAACAGCAGGATCATGTAGATCCCGAGCAGGCCCACCGGCGGCACCCAGATCCACTGGGTCAGCGCGTCGAGCGTCACCGAAGACGTAATCGTACCGGTCTTCGCAAGCTCGTAAGCGTTGGATGCGCTCGACAGGGCAATGAACATCCAGAACAGGCCAGCAACCAGACAGATCCAACCTATAGGGTTCTTGGGACGCCTGGAGGCGATCAGGGCTCCCACCAGGGGAAAGGACAGGAAGGGCGAGAAGAACACCAGTTGGCTGAGGGGTCCTGTGGTGCCCCAGTCGCTGGGACCCCGCGTGGCCGGACCGGCGTAAAAGGAAGGGACGGTCAGCGCAGCACTGATCAAGAACATGGCCACAGATAAAGCCGCAAGCGACCACGCTAACCAGGCGACGGCGCGCATCCCACCGGTCCTCTGATCTTGCTGCCTCGTTCCCGTTGTCACAGCTTTACTCTACAGGATTACCGTCTCTCGAACGTTACGGAGAGCGTTACGAAAGGGAGATCCCCGTCGAGAATCCGAGTATCCCCTTGGGGCGACGTTCGGGCGCGAACTTTTCGATATAGAAACAGTATCGGTTCCGAAGCACCGGCAACTGCTCCCCGCATATGAGTTAACATGCCCGTCGGAGCGAAGGCCGAGTGCGGATGGAAGAATCGAAAGAGAAGAGTGTGAAGAGAGAGGAGCCGGAGGTCAGGGGACGCTACCCCCACTTCCTGAGTGTACCGACGCGCTGGATGGACAACGACGTCTACGGGCACGTCAACAACGTCATCTACTACTCGTACTTCGACACGGTCGTGAACGAGTATTTGATCCACTCAGGCGTACTTGACATCGAGAAGAGTTCGGTCATCGGTCTGGTCGTAGAGACACAGTGCCGGTTCTTCGAGTCCCTGACCTTCCCCGACATTGTTCACGCGGGCCTGCGGGTGGCGCGCCTGGGACGCAGTAGCGTGCGGTACGAGATCGGGCTGTTCAGAAACGACGACGAGACCGCCGCTGCCCAGGGACACTTCGTCCACGTCTACGTCGAGCGTGAGTCTCGTAAGGCGACCGCACTGCCGCCCGAGATGCGCGCGGCGTTGGAGAAGCTACTA